>NZ_JAGKJL010000069.1:0-42089 GCF_020329495.1 Bradyrhizobium australafricanum
GAAGCCTTCCGGCGACCACCCCTTTGATCAACTCTGCCGACAGTGCGGCATCCAGCATCGCCTGACCAAGCCCTACCATCCGCAGACCAACGGCCTCGTCGAACGTTTCAACCGGCGCATCGCCGAAGCCATTGGCCGCGAAACAAAGCGTGGCAGCGCCCGGCGGACCTTCATCGATCACGCCGATCGAGACACCTTCATCGCCAGGTTCGTCCACGACTACAACCGGACTCGCCTCAAATGCCTCGGCTACCAGGCCCCGATCCAGGCCGTTGCTAAACTCACGGGACTGAACACGAAAGCAGGGACCCATAACCCTAGGACGCGGTTGTCGAACCAGGCTGGGGCCATAGCGTCGTCACCCAAGAAGCAACGGTGGTTATGGGTCCCGGGTCGCGCTGCGCTTGCCCGGGACGACATCGAACTTGTGGCGCGAGCTTGAATCATACATCCGCATCCTCGCGGCGCCGCTGCGTCCGAGTCTTGCGTTTACTTGTCTTCCTCTCACAGAGGGCGCAGGAAAAGCCCGGCGCCGATCGCAGCGTCGCGCGGGGGCGCAGTTGCGTGGCGCGGAATGGCGGCCGCAGAGTGGCGGGTAGAACAACGCGCGACGCAGCGTCGCTTCCGTCCCGGCAAAACTGCTGCTAGCGTTTGAGCCGCAAGGGACGCAATAAGGCGGCTTTTAACAAGCAGGGAGGATATTTCAGATGTTTTCACACGTGATGGTTGGCACCAACGATCTGGACAAGGCCAAGGCGTTTTATGATGCGCTGCTTGGCACGCTCGATGTCCGGCCGGCCCGGGTTGACGGTCACCGCATCATGTACCTCACCAAGGCCGGCATTTTCATGGTGTCCAAGCCGATCAACGGCGAACCGGCGACGCACGCCAATGGCGGCACGATCGGCTTTGCCTGCTCTTCGCCGGAGCAGGTCCATGCCTGGCACGCGGCCGGCGTCGCCAATGGCGGCAAGCCTTGCGAGGACCCGCCGGGCGTACGGGAGGGTTCTGGCGTGAAGCTCTATCTCGCCTATCTGCGCGACCTCGACGGCAACAAGATCTGCGCGATGCATCGGATGAGCTAAGCGGCGTCCGCCGGACTCTTTTCACGCTGTACGCGGCGGCGTTCAAACAACGTTTGAAACGCCGTCGCGAAATTCCGCGATGCGGTAGAGGTGATCGGAAAATCGGTACTCGCGCTTGGCGTCGCACGCGTCTATTGTCCGCCGCGAAACGCGCCTTCGCGAGGGAGAAAAGACAGTGAAACATGCCTATGTGCCGCGCACCACGAACTACACGCTCAGTCCAGGCGACGAGCTCAATGACCTGCGGATGTCGGACAAGGTCCGCCCGCTCTACGATCATGTGAAGCAGTTCATCCGCGACACGGTCGACCCGATGTCGGTCGAGTTCTATCGCGCCGGCGAGAAGAAGACCAACCGCTGGAGCTTCACGGACGAGCAGCTCGCGATCCTGCAGAAGGCCAAGGACAAGGCCAAGGAAGTCGGCCTCTGGAACTTCTTCCTGCCCGATGCAGAAACCGGCGAAGGCCTCAACAACCTCGACTACGCCTACATCGCCGCCGAGCTCGGGAAGAGCCCGCTGGCCTCCGAGACCATGAACTGCTCGGCGCCCGACACCGGCAACATGGAGGTGCTGGAGCGCGTCGGCACCAAGGCGCAGAAGGAGAAGTGGCTGAAGCCGCTGCTCAATGGCGAGATCCGCTCGGCCTATGCGATGACCGAGCCGAACGTCGCCTCCTCCGACGCCAAGAACATCTCGACCACCGCAAAGCTCGTCGGCGACGAGTGGGTGATCAACGGCGAGAAGTACTACATCTCCGGCGCCGGCGATCCGCGCTGCAAGATCATGATCGTGATGGTGAAGACCAATCCCGACGCCGCGCCGAGCAAGCAACAGTCGCAGATCCTGGTGCCGATCGACACCCCCGGCGTCGAGATCCTCGGGCCCATGCACGTGTTCGGCCACGACCACGCGCCGCGCGGCCACATGCATCTGCGCTTCAACAACTGCAAGGTGCCGAAGGAAAACATGCTGCTCGGCGAAGGCCGCGGCTTCGAGATCTCGCAGGTCCGCCTCGGACCGGGCCGCATCCATCACTGCATGCGCACCATCGGCAAGGCCGAGAAGGCGCTCGACATGATGGTGCAGCGTGGCCTTACCCGCGAAGCGTTCGGCAAGAAGATCGCCCATCTCGGCGGCAACATGCAGATCATCGCCCAGGCTCGTTGCGAAATCGAGGCGATGCGGCTGATGGTGCTGAAGGCGGCCAAGGCGATGGACGTGCTCGGCAACAAGGAAGCCCGCGTCTGGGTCTCGATGGTCAAGGCCATGGTGCCCGAACGCGCCTGCAAGGTGATCGACCAGGCGATCCAGATGCACGGCGCCACCGGCATCTCGCAGTGGTCGCCGCTCGGCGAAATGTACCAGGACGTCCGCCATCTCCGCTTCGCCGATGGTCCGGACGAGGTGCACTGGATGGTGGTCGGCCGCCACGAACTGAGCATGCCGTAGTGGCTTCTTCTCCTTCTCCCCGCTCTTGCGGGGAGAAGGCCGGGATGAGGGGCCGCCTCCGAAAGCACGGTGAGAGATAGTCTCGCGGAGATTCCCCCTCACCCATATCGCATCTGACGATGCGATCCGACCTCTCCCCGCAGGCGGGGCGAGGTAAGGGAAGAGCGCTCCAAGGAACAAACAAGCAAGTCTGCAAGGCGGGTTCGCGCGAGCGTAACCCGCCTTTTGCTTTGCGGTCCGCTCGCGGCGGGTTACCCTTCGCTAACCCGCCCTACGAACTTCCGGACATTCCCATGGAATATTCCCCAAGCGACCTCACCCAGCGCGAACGCTACAAGGTGCTGACCTCCTTCGTGCTGCCGCGGCCGATCGCCTGGGTGACGAGCACGAGCGCGGACGGCGTGGTCAATGCGGCGCCGTTCTCGTTCTTCAATGTGTTCTGCGAGGATCCGCCGCTCTGCATGTTCGCGGTCAACCGCAGGCCCGACGGCCGCGAGAAGGACACCCTGGTCAACATCCAGCGTCTCGGCGAATTCGTGGTCAACCTGACCGACGAGCCCCTGGCGCAAGCGATGCATGAGACCTCCGGCGACTTCCCGCCCGAGATCGGCGAGCCCGATTATCTGGGCCTCAAGCTCGCGCCGTCGAGCAAGATCGCGGTGCCCCGGCTTGCGGATGCGCCGTTCGCGATGGAATGCAAGACCTGGAAGCTGATCGACGTCAATGGCGACCGCCAGCTGATCATGGGCGAAGGCATCCATTTCCACATCCGCGACGAATTGTGGGACCGCGAGGCGATGCGCGTCCACATGGAGCGCTACCACCCGATCGGCCGCATGTTCGCCGACCGCTACTGCCGCACCGACGACCGCGTGGTGTTTCCCGCGGCCGAGGGCACAAAGAAATAGAGGATCAGACAATGAGCGAAACATTCCGCGACAACGAAGCGCAGAGCCGGTTCGAGCTCGCCGTCGACGGCTCAACCGCTTTCGTGGTCTACCGCAAGACGCCGGACACGATCACGCTGGTTCACACCGAGGTGCCGGCGGAGCTCGGCGGCCGCGGCATCGGCTCCAAGCTCGCCCGCGCCACGCTCGACGCCGTCCGCGCGCAGAGCATCAAGCTCGTCGTGAAATGCGAATTCATCCAGGGCTTCATGAAGAAGTATCCGGAGTATGACGATCTGTTGGGGTGATCGCAGGGCGGGTTGGCAAAGCTGTCATTTCGTCACGACGCCACCGGCTCGCCGATCTTGTCCTGCGTCTTCGTTTCGAAATCGCTGGCGTCGTGGCGCTCATGGAGCTGGCTCGACGGCTCGCCCCAGGTGCGGTTGACCATGCGGCCGCGCTTCACCGCCGGCCGTGCCGCGATCGCGTCGGTCCAGCGCTGCACGTTCTTGTAGTCCTGCACCGAAAGGAATTCGCCGCCGCCGTAAAGCAGACCCTTGGCGAGACTGCCGTACCACGGCCACACCGCCATGTCGGCAATGGTGTAGACATCGCCCGCGAGATACTCATTGTCGGCGAGCCGTCGGTCGAGCACGTCGAGCTGGCGCTTCACTTCCATCGCGAAGCGGTCGATGGCGTATTCGATCTTGGTCGGCGCATAGGCGTAGAAATGCCCGAAGCCGCCGCCGAGATAGGGCGCGGCGCCCATCTGCCAGAACAGCCAGGAGAAGGTTTCGGCACGGGTCTTGACGTCGGTCGGCAGGAACGCGCCGAATTTTTCCGCGAGGTAAACCAGGATCGAGCCCGACTCGAACACCCTGACCGGCTCCTTCCCGCTGCGGTCCATCAGCGCCGGAATCTTCGAGTTCGGATTGACCGCGACGAAGCCGCTGCCGAACTGGTTGCCGTCGATCTTGATCAGCCAGGCGTCGTATTCCGCGCCCTTGTGACCCGCCGCCAGCAGCTCTTCCAGCATCACGGTGACCTTGACGCCGTTCGGCGTCGCCAGCGAGTAGAGTTGCAGCGGATGGCGGCCGACCGGCAGTTCCTTGTCGTGGGTGGGACCGGCGATCGGACGGTTGATGCTAGCGAAGCGCCCACCACTCTCCTTGTTCCAGGTCCAGACTTTCGGCGGCTCGTAGGCAGGAATGTCATTCACGTCGTTGGCTCCCGATTCATGTTCTTGCCGGGTGGCGCGGCGGCCGCCGTGCCCATCCCATGTCCGCACTAGATGGTGCGCAGGCTGCGCTTTGCCCACCCCGCGGATCGCATTTTCTATCCAGCGGAATGCGCTGCGAGGGATGCAGCCGGAGCAGCGCCTGCACGCAAGATCGCCGTGGCCGAAACCCGCTTGGCTTCGCGGACCGTGATGCGCTAGCGTTGCAGCGGCTGACGCCAACAAGCACAAGAAGCAGCCGCCGGGAGAGAACCAGTCCATGAAATCACCGATCTGCGACATGCTCGGGGTAGACTTCCCCCTGCTCGCTTTCAGCCATTGCCGCGACGTGGTGGCGGCGGTCAGCCGCGCCGGCGGCTTCGGCGTGCTCGGCGCGACCGCGCATTCGCCGGAGACGCTGGAGCAGGAGTTGACGTGGATCGACGCGCATGTCGACGGCAAGCCTTATGGCATCGACGTGCTGATCCCGGAAAACATCTCGACCGCGGGCGAGAAGAACGTCACCTGGAAGAGCCTCGAGGCGCGGGTCTCGCAGGAGCATCGCGACTTCACCCGCAATCTCTTGAAGAAATACGACATCGAGCTGACCAGCCGGAACGTCGCCGACAACCAGCCGCAGCCGTTCGACGCCGAGACTGCGCTGCAACTGCTCGAGGTCTCGTTCCGGCATCCGATCCGGCTGATCGCGAATGCGCTCGGCGTGCCGCCGAAGGCGATGATCGAGATGGGGCGCAAGCACGGCGTGCCGGTGGCGGCGTTGGTCGGCTCCAAGGAGCACGCGCTGCGCCAGGTCGCGGCCGGTGTCGATATCCTGGTTGCGCAGGGCACCGAGGCCGGCGGCCATTGCGGCGAGGTCTCGACCATGGTGCTGGTGCCCGAGGTGATCAAGGCGGTCAAAAGAATCCGCGACGTGCCGGTGCTCGCCGCCGGCGGCATCATGACCGGCAGCCAGATGGCGGCATGCATAGCGATGGGCGCGGCGGGCGCCTGGACCGGCTCGGTGTGGCTGGCCACGGTGGAATCGGAGACCTCGGAGATCTTCCGCGAGAAGATGATCGCGGCCTCCTCGCGCGACGCGATCCGCTCCAAGGGCCGCACCGGCAAGCCGGCGCGGCAGCTCCGCTCGGTCTGGACCGATGCCTGGGACCGCTCGCCGGAAAGCCCCGGCGCGCTGCCGATGCCGCTGCAAAGCATCATCAGCCGCGACGCCTTCAACGCGATCGACCGCGCCGCAGCTGGTGGTAACGAGAAGGCCCGCGATCTCGTCAGCTATTTCGTCGGCCAAGGCGTCGGCCTGATCGACAGCGTCAAATCCGCCGGCGCCGTGGTGCAGGAGTTCAAGGAAGAGTTCGTCGAGGCCGTCGAGCACATGAACGCGCTGGTGGCGGAGTGACGATCCCTCCCCGCCGTCATTGCGAGGAGCGAAGCGACGAAGCAATCCACCTTTCCCCGTGTCGGAACATGGATTGCTTCGCTTCGCTCGCAATGACGCCAATAACAACCATCGAGTCCACGACCGCGGAGTGAACCAACAAGAATGTCGAACAGCATCCCCGAAGACCGCATTCCCGTCATCGTCGGCGTCGGCGAGATCGTCGATCGTCCGAAGGACATCGCCGCCGGCCTCGAGCCGCTCACGCTGCTTGAGGAGGCGCTGAAGCGCGCCGAGGCGGACAGCGGCGCCAGGCTGCTGTCCGACGTGCAGTCGCTCGACGTCGTCAACTTCCTGAGCTGGCGTTACCGCGATCCCGAGAAGCAGCTGGCGCAGCGGCTCGGCATTGCGCCCGCGCATCTCTATTACGGCCCGGTCGGCGGCGAGAGCCCGATCCGCTATCTGCACGAGGCGGCGCAACGCATCGCGCGCGGCGAATGCAGCGTTGCCGCGGTCTGCGGCGCGGAGGCGCAGTCGACCGCGACCAAGGCGCAGCGCGCCGGCGTGGAGCTGCCGTGGACGCCGTTCGCGCACGACGTGGAGGAGCCGAAGCGCGGCGCCGCATTCCAGAAACCGATGGCTGTTGCGCTCGGCGTGTTCAGGCCGATCACGGTCTATCCGCTCTATGAGTCCGCAACATCAGCGCATTGGGGCCAGACGCCGCGCGACGCGCTGAAGGAATCGGGCGAGCTATGGTCGACCTATGCGCGCGTCGCGGCCGACAATCCGAACTCGTGGCTGAAGAAGACGTTCACCGGCGACGAGATCACCACGGCCACGCCCGACAACCGGATGATCGCCTGGCCGTATACAAAGCTGATGGTGGCGAACCCGACGGTGAACATGGGCGGCGCGCTGATCCTGACCAGCCTCGCGAAAGCGCGCGCGGCCGGCGTGCCGGCGGACAAGCTGATCTATCCGCTCGGCGGCGCCTCGGCGGAAGAGCCGCGCGACTATCTGATCCGCGATCAATTCGTCGAAAGCCACGCGCAGACCGCGGTGCTGAAGGCGGTGATGGATCTCGTCGGCGGCGACGGCAAGAAATTCGACGCGATCGAGCTCTATAGCTGCTTCCCCTGCGTGCCCAAGATGGCGCGCCGGACGCTCGGCCTCGGTGCCGACGTGCAGCCGACCGTGACGGGTGGTCTGACGTTCTTCGGCGCGCCGCTCAACACCTACATGACGCACTCGGCCTGCGCGATGGTGCGCAAGCTCCGAAGCGGCGGCACGCTCGGCCTGCTCTATGGCCAGGGCGGCTTCGTCACCAAGCATCATGGCCTCGTGCTGTCGCGCGCGGCGCCGAACGTCGCGCTCAAGCAGGACACGTCCGTGCAGCCGGAGGCCGACCGCAACAGGCGCAACGTGCCCGACTTCACCGCCGAGGCTGCGGGAAAAGGCAAGGTCGAGGCCTTCACGGTGATCTATCGCGCCAATGGCGAAGTCGAGCATGGCGTCACCATGCTGCGCACCGAAGACGGCCGCCGCACGCTCGGCCGCATCCCGGCGAGCGACACGGCGACGCTGGCCTATCTGCAGGACATGGACCGCACGCCGGTCGGCACCACGGGCGACATCGTCACCGCCGACGATGGCATGCTGGAATGGCGCGTGGGCTGACCTACCGACGCTGTCATGGCCGGGCTTGTCCCGGCCATCCACGTCTTTGCCTCGTGAAAGAAAGTAATACGTGGATGCCGGGGCCAAGCCCGGGCATGACGAAGTAAAGGGGCGGCTTCTCCCCTACCCCTTCACGTCCTGCTTTTCGGACGCCGTGGTCGGCTTGCCCTTGGCGCCGGCACCGGTGACGCGGACATGATCGCCGTCGGCGAGGCCGTCCGGCGGGGCGGTGATGATGCGATCGTCGGGCGCGAGGCCGGTGGCGATCTCGATCTCCTTACCGAGGTCGCGGCCGATCTTCACGGTCTTGAACAGCACCTTGTCGTCAGGACCGACGGTTGCGACCCGCAGGCCACTGCTGTTGAAGATCAGCGCGCTGGCGGGAATGCTGAGCGGCGTGGATTCGCGCTGCAGATTGAGCTTCACGCTGGCATAGCTGCCCGGCATCAATTCGCCGGAGGAGTTGTCGAGCCCGAGTTGCATCCGCGTCGTGCCGGAGGCGACATCGACCGCTTGCGAGGAGGCTTCCACCGTCGCCTGGAAGGTGCGGTTCGGGTAATCCGGCAGTGCCAGCGTGGCCTTGGCGCCGATCTTGATCGCCGGGACGTAGTTCTGCGGCACGTTGACATAGACGCGCAGCTTGGTGATGTCCGAGATCGTGAACATCGCCGGGCCCGAGTTGCCGCCGGCGTTGATCAGCGCGCCGACGTCGGTGTCGCGCGAGGTCACCACGCCGTCGAACGGCGCCGTGATCTTCTTGTATCCGGCGAGCGCTTCCAGCCGCTCGACATTGGCCTGGCCGGCCTTGACCGCACCGTTCTTGTTGGAAAGGTCGGCGGTACGCTCGTCGATCTCCTGGGCGGAGACGAAGTTCGAGGCCACCAGCGTCTTGCGCCGGTTCAGCGTGGCCTCGGAGAGCTTGGCCGAGGCCTGGGCGCTGGCGAGATCGGCGCGCGCCTGCAGCAATTGCTGGTCGAGGTCGGGCGCCTCGATCTCGGCGATCACCTGGCCGGCCTTGACGCGGGCGCCGATGTCGGCGTCCCAGTTCTTGAGATAGCCGGATACCCGGGCATAGATCGGCGCTCGGGAATAGGCCTCGAGCCGGCCCGGCAGGTCGATCGTGGGGCTCAGCGCCTTGGCATTGGGCAGCGCCACCGCGACGGTCGGAATGGCCTGGTCGTCGGTCCATTCCTTCAGCCGCGTGTCCTGTTCCTCACGGGCGCGGATCCCGGTGCCGACGATCAGGCCCGCCCCGACCAGGGCCACCACGCCGAAGATGCCCAGCTTCCGGCGTGAGACCGGGGGGCGCTTTTCAGTGGGCGGCATGCGGAATCTCCGATGAGGCGGCGGCTTTGGCGCCTTGCTTCTTGTGTACCATACTGAATACCACGGGAACAAACATCAGCGTCGCGAACGTGGCGAAGATCAGGCCGCCGATCACGGCCCGGCCCAACGGTGCGTTCTGCTCGCCGCCCTCGCCCAGCCCCAGCGCCATCGGCGCCATGCCGATGATCATGGCGAGCGCCGTCATCAGCACCGGGCGGAACCGGACGAAGCCGGCTTCCAGCGCCGCCGCGACGGGATCGCCGAGTTCCTCATAGCGCTCGCGGGCGAAGCTGATCACGAGCACGCTGTTGGCGGTCGCCACACCCATGCACATGATAGCGCCGGTGAGCGCCGGAACCGACAGCGTGGTCTCCGTCGTGAACAGCATCCAGACGATGCCGGCGAGCGCGGCCGGCAGCGCCGTGATGATCACGAACGGGTCCGACCAGGACTGGAAGTTCACGACGATCAGGAAGTAGATCAGCACGACGGCGCCGAGCAGGCCGAACAAGAGGCCGGTGAAGGCCGAGTTCATGGTCTGCACCTGGCCGAGCAGCACCACGGACGAGCCCTTCGGCACCTCCTTGGCGGTGTCGGCGATCAGCTTGCGCACGTCGGTCGCGACGCCGCCGAGATCGCGGCCTTGCGTCGTGGCGTAGATCTGCACCAGCGACTGGATGTCATATTGCGACACCACCGCACTCGAGGTCGCGCGCTTGATGTCGGCGATGCCGCCGAGGATCGGCGCCTGGGTGTTGCCGGTCGCGGTGATCGGCAGGGTCTGCAGCGCGCTCAGCGAGTCGATCTGGTATTGCGGCGTCTGCATCACGATCGAGTACGACACGCCGTTATCGGGATTGAGGTAATACGTCGGCGCCACCTGCGAGGAGCCGGCGAGGTTGACCACCAGCGAGTTGGTGACGTCGCGCTCGGTCAGGCCGACATATTGCGCGCGGGTGCGGTCGACATCGATGTTGAAGGTCGGGTTGTTCGGCGACTGCTGGATCCGCGCATCGGCGATGCCGGGGATGCGCTTGATCCCGGCCAGCAGCTTGTTGGCGTAGGCGAAGTTGGCATCGAGATTGGCGCCGCGGATCTGCAAATCGATCGGCGCCGGCGCGCCGAAGTTCAGGATCTGGCTGACGATGTCGGCCGGCAGGAACGCGAAGCTGGTGCCCGGGAACAGCCGCGGCAATTGCTCACGCAGCGTGCGGACATGCTCCTCGGTCGGCTTGTGGCCTTCCTTCAGGCGGATCTGGATGTCGCCGTCCTGCGGACCGATCACGCCGGTGTTGTTGTAGGTCATGTTGATGCCGGAGATCGGCATGCCGATGTTGTCGGTCATGGTCTCGATCTCGCCGGGCACCAGCTTGCGGATCGCTTTCTGGATGTCGGCGAGCTGGTTGGCGGTCTCCTCGACGCGCGTGCCGACCTGGGTGCGGACATGCATCAGGATGTTGCCGGCGTCGACCGACGGGAAGAAGTTGCGCCCCAGGAACGGCACCAGCAGGAAAGACGCCGCGACCACCGCGAGGAAGCAGCTCACGAACACCGTGCGATGACCGAGCGCCATCGCGAGCAGGCCGCGATAGCCGCTGCGGATGCGCTCGAACCGCGCCTCGAAGCCGCGCTGGAACCAGACCAAAGGATTGCGCGACTTCGGCGGCGCGCCCTCATGATGTACATGCGCCTGCAGCAGATAGTTCGCCATGGTCGGCACCAGGGTGCGCGACAGGATGAACGACCAGATCATCGCGAACATCACCGCTTCGGCCATCGGCACGAACAGGAAGCGCGCCACGCCGGTGAGGAAGAACATCGGCACGAACACGATGCAAATACAGAGCAGCGAGACGAAGGCCGGCGTCACGATCTGGTTGGCGCCGTCGAGGATCGACTGCTCGACCGGCTTGCCCTGCTCGAGGTGATAATTGATGTTCTCGATCGTCACCGTGGCGTCGTCGACCAGGATGCCGACCGCGAGCGCGAGGCCGCCGAGCGTCATGATATTCAGCGTCTCGCCGATCAGGGACAACATGATGATGGCGCCGAGCACCGACAGCGGGATCGACACCGCGATGATGACGGTCGAGCGCCAGCTGCCGAGGAACAAGAGGATCATGATGCTGGTGAGCAGCGCGGCGATCACGCCCTCGAACGCGACGCCCGTGATCGCGCCGCGGACGAACACCGACTGGTCGCCGATGAAGCCGATCTTGAGCGCATCCGGCATCTGGTCCTTGACCTCGATCACCTTCTGCTTGATGCCGGAGATGATATCGAGCGTCGAGGTGGCGCCGGCCTTCAGCACCATCATCAAGACCGAGCGGTTGCCGTCGACATGGACGATGTTGGTTTGCGGCGGATTGCCGTCGCGGACCGAGGCGACGTCACGCACATAGACCATCGCGCCGTTGACCTGCTTGATCGGCAGGTCGCCGAGCTCCTCGAGCCGCAGCGGCGAGTTGTTGAGGTTGATGGTGTATTCGAAATTGCCGATCTTCTGCGTGCCGACCGGCGTGATCAGGTTCTGCGCGGCGAGCGCATTGGCAACGTCCTGACCCGACAGGCCGCGCGCCTGCAGCGCGGTCGAATTGAGATCGATCTGGACCTGGCGCTGCTTGCCGCCGAACGGATACGGGATCGCCGCACCAGGCACCGTGACCAGCGGCGTGCGCAGCTGGTTGATGCCGATATCGGCGAGGTTCTGCTCGGTCAGTCCCTCGCCCGACAGCGCGACCTGGATGATCGGAACCGTCGAGGCGCTGTAGTTCAGGATCAGCGGCGGAGTCGCGCCCGGCGGCATCTGCTTGAGCAGGGTCTGCGAGATCGCGGTGACCTGCGCGTTGGCGGTGCGGATGTCGACGTTGGGCTGGAAGAAGATCTTGATGATGCCGACGCCGTTATAGGAATTGGCGACGATGTGCTCGATGTCGTTGACGGTCGTGGTCAGCGCGCGCTGGAACGGCGTGGTGATGCGGCCGGACATCTGGTCCGGCGGCAATCCGGTGTACTGCCAGACCACGCCGATCACGGGGATGCGGATGTCCGGGAAGATGTCGGTCGGCGTGCGCAACGCCGCCAGCGGTCCGATAATCAACAGCAGAATCGCGAGCACGACGAAAGTATATGGCCGGCTCAGCGCGATACGGACCAGTGCGATCATAAAACAAGCGTTCCCGAAATGAAGCCCGCCCAGGCAGAGGAATCGACGTTGCAAAAGCCGTTCCGCAGCGGCCGATTTACCCGATGGCGGGCAAAACGCCAACCCGCGGGGCCGCGGCGGCTTTCACTTCCTCGGCATAGTGCGTGAGGCTGCGCGCTCCGATCGAGTGTGCCGGGCGCCGTGCCGCCGATCGCGCGCGGATCGTCGTCAAAAAGAGACGGCTCTGCTGCGAATGCGAGCCGGCCGAGGATGCTTTTTCGGCCGACGCGAGGTTAACGCATCGCTGCTCTGCGAAAATGTAAAACGTGGTGGGCCGGGTCAGCCCACCACGTCGGCATCGGTTAGGCGAAGGATGGCGGCCGCCCGAGCGGCGCCGCCGGATCAGGCGGCGCGGACGGCGTCGAGGAACTTGCTGACCTCGAGCTTGAGGCGGCTGCTGTCGCCCGAGAGCGATTGGGCCGCCGACAGCACCTGGCTCGACGCCGAGCCGGTCTCGTTGGCGCCATGCTGGACGTCGGTGATGTTGGCCGAGACCTGCTGGGTGCCCTGCGCCGCCTGCTGCACATTGCGGGAGATTTCCTGCGTCGCCGCGCCCTGCTCTTCGACCGCGGCCGCAATGGTGGACGAGATTTCCGACAGCCGTTCGATGGTCGAGGAGATTTCCTTGATCGCGCCGACCGACTCCTGGGTCGCGGTCTGGATGCCGGCGATCTGCTGGCCTATCTCGCCGGTCGCCTTGGCGGTCTGCTCGGCCAGCGCCTTCACCTCGGACGCCACCACGGCGAAGCCGCGGCCGGCCTCGCCGGCGCGTGCCGCCTCGATGGTGGCGTTCAGCGCCAGCAAATTGGTCTGGCCGGCGATGGTGTTGATCAGCTCGACGACGTCGCCGATCCGCGCGGCGGCCTTCGACAGCTCGCTGACGCGATCGTTGGTGGTGCGCGCCTGGCCGACGGCATCGCCGGCCATCCGCGCCGACTCCTGCACCTGGCGGCTGATCTCGGTCACCGACGACGACAGCTCCTCGGTCGCCGACGCCACCGACTGGACATTGGTGGAGGCTTCCTCGGACGCGGCGGCAACCGACGTGGTCAGCTCCTGCGAGCGCCGGGCGGTCGACGACAGCGTGCCTGCGGAGGCTTCGAGCTGGGTCGAGGCCGACGACACGGTCTGCACGATCTCGCCGATCATCTGTTCGAAATTGCGGGTGATGGTGTCGACCCGGCGGCCGCGCTCGATCTTGGCTTCGGCGTCGGCAGCGGCGGCTTCATCGGCCGCCTTCTTGGCGACCAGCGCTTCCTTGAACACCTGCAGCGTATCGGCCATCGCGCCGATCTCCGTCTTCTCGCCCTGATGCGGGACGTTTGCGGTCAGGTCGCCGCGGCCCAGCGCCTGCATCGGGGTCACGATCGAAGCGATGCCGGCCGAGACGTCGCGGATCATCAGGAAGCTGACGCCGACGCCGACGATGATGGCAGCGCCAAGGATCATCGCAAGCAGCATGACGGCCGACGCGTAGCTGTTTGCCGCGTCCTGCGCCGCCTTGTCGGCGCCGGCATTGTTGAGCTCGATGTCCTTGCGCAGGATTTCGTCGGCCTCGAGGCCGATCTTGTTCACGGTCTTGGCGTTCAGCTCATGCGCATCGTGCGGGGTCTTTCCGACATCCCGACGCGACAGCGCCATCACCTCCTCGGTGCCCTTCTTGTAGCGGGTCCAGGCATCGACCCATTGATCGTAGAGCGCGCGCTCCGCCGGGGTCGCGATCAGCGGCTCGTAGATCGCGCGGACCTTGAGGTTGGCGTCGACCACCGAGGTCAGGGTCTTTTCCTGCGCGAGCTTGTCCTCCAGCGTCTCGGACAGCATGTGTTCGCGGATCACGTTGCGATAGGTGATGACGCCGGCGCGCAGATCGCCGAGCGCACGCACGCTCGGCAGCCAGCTCGTCGTGATGTCGACAGTGTTGGCGTTGATCGACCGCAAATTCACGACCGCGAGCAGGCCCATGCCGGTCATCGCGACAAGCAGGAACGCAACCACGGCAATAATCTTGGCGCGGATCGAGAATTTGGCGAACATCGTGGGGTCTCTTGATATCGGGCTCGCGAAGCCCGATCGAATGGCTGGGGGCGTGGCGGGACGCCGCAGACATCAAAGCCAGCCCCCCTCCTTAAGTAGGGTTAATTTGGTCCCCCGTTGAACTACTGAGGCGCTCTTCGACGCCGTGGCATGATGCGCGCCAGCCGCATCAAGGCATCAATGCCAGCGCATCCGAGAAAAACTCCGGCCCGCCGAAATTGCCTGATTTCAGGGCAAGCACCATCTCGCCTCTCCCGGCGCCGACCGCTCGCAGAACCGGCACGCCGGCAGCGATTTCCGCACCTACCAGGAATCCAGGAATGCGCAGGCGATCGACCACGGCGCCCGAAGTTTCACCACCGGCGACCACCAGCCTGTGCACGCCCGACTGCACCAGACCATCCGCGATGTCGGCCATCGCCTGCTCGATGGCATGCCCGGCTGCATCACGACCATGACGGGATTGCACAGCCGCCACCTGATCCGGGGTCGAGCTGCTCGCGATCAGGATTGGCCCCGCCCCGAGCCGGTCTCTGGCCCAGGCGAGCGCACGCTGCGTTTCGTCCTTGCCGGCGACCACCCGCTCGGGATCGAGGTGCAGGACCGGCATCACTTTCTCGGCGTTTGCGATCTGGCGCAGGGTCGCCTGCGAGCAACTGCCGGCAAGGCACGCCGCCGGGCCGCCGACCGGCGTCGCCAGCATCGCATCCGCGGTGTCCGGTTTCGCTTTGCTCGCGGCGACGAGCGCCCGCGCCAGGCCAAGCCCGATCCCGGAAGCGCCGACCGAAAGACGGTGATCCAGCGCGACCTGCCCGATGGTCTCGAGGTCGCGGTCGAACACCGCATCGACGATGGCGGCGCCGATGCCGCCTTGCGTGAGCTCGGCGAGCCTTGCCCGGACGGCGTCCGCGCCACGGATCAGCGTCGCCAGATCGACCAGGCCGACCTTCGTCGTGCTTTGCCGCGCCAGCACGCGAACCAGATTGGAATCATGCATCGGGTTGAGCGGGTGGTCCTTCAGCGGACTCTCGTTCAGCGGCACCGGGCCGACGAACAGATTGCCCTGGTAGACGGTGCGGCCGGTCTCCGGGAACGCCGGCGTCACCAGCACGATGGCATCCCTGGAATCGGCACGCAGCGCGTCCATCACCGGGCCAATATTGCCGGCATCGGTTGAATCAAAGGTCGAGCAGATCTTGAACAGGATATGTTTGGCGCCGCGGCCGCGCAGCCAGGCCTCCGCTGCGCGCGAACGCGTCACGGCGAGGCCGGCCTCGATCGAACGGCTCTTCAGCGACACCACGACGGCGTCGACCTCGGGCAGCGCGAGATCGTCCGCGGGCACGCCGATGGTCTGCACCGTGCGCAGGCCGGCGCGGGTCAGCGTGTTGGCGAGATCGGAGGCGCCAGTATAATCGTCGGCGATGCAACCGAGAGACAGCTTTCCGGCTCGCGTCACGGCTTCACTCCGGCATAGGGCTTGAACCAGGCAAGACCGTCGGTGGTCTTGCCGCGCGGATTGTATTCGCAGCCGACGAAGCCGCCATAGCCGAGCCGGTCGAGCTCGCCGAACAGGAACGGATAGTTCAGCTCCTCGCCGTCGGGCTCGTTGCGCGAGGGGATCGACGCGATCTGGATGTGGCCGATGATCGGCATCATTTCACGCAGCCGCATGGTGACGTCGCCATGGATGATCTGGCAGTGGTAGATGTCGAACTGCAGCTTCAGGTTCGCGATACCAAGCTCGTTGATCAGATCGCGCGCGAAGATGAAGTCGTTGAGGAAGTAGCCGGGCACGTTGCGCGGATTGATCGGCTCGATCACGACGTCGAGGCCATGCGGCGCGAAGAACTCCGCGGCATGGGCGACAGATTTGCGAAACGCGGCGACCGCCCTGGCATCGCTGCGGTCGGCTATTCCCGCCATCAGATGCACCCGCTTGACGCCGGTCGCCTGCACATAGGGCAGCGCGATCTTCAGGCTTTGCTGGAGGTCGGCGAAACGGTCCGGCAGCGCGGCAAACCCCTTCTCGCCGGCGTTCCAGTCGCCCGGCGGCAAATTGAACAGCGCCTGCGTCAGCCCATTGCCATTCAGCCGCTTGCCGACCTCCTCGGCCGGATGGTCGTAAGGAAACAGGAACTCGACCGCGGTGAAGCCCGCGTTCGCCGCCGCCTCGAAGCGGTCGAGGAACGGGACCTCGTTGAACATCATGGTGAGGTTGGCGGCAAAACGGGGCATTGCAAGATCCTCTTATTTCTCGCCGGGAAGCTTGGTGCCGGTAACCTGCGCATACATCCGCGCCACCGACGCATCATCGTCGCGGCCCATGCCGGCGGCGGCGGTCATCAGGAACATCTGCAAGGCCGCGGCCGAGACCGGCACCGGGAAGCGTGCATTGCGCGCCATGTCCTGGATGATGCCGAGGTCCTTCACAAAAATTTCCACGGCGCTGCGCGGCGCATAGTCGCCGTCGAGCACATGCGGCATGCGGTTCTCGAACATCCAGGAATTGCCGGCGGAGGCGGTGATCACCTCATAGACCTTGCGGATGTCGAGCCCCTGCTTGGCGGCAAAGGCGATCGCCTCGGAGGCGGCCGCGATATGCACGCCGGCCAGCAGCTGGTTGATCATCTTGAACGCGGCGCCCTGCCCCGCGGCATCGCCGAGCTCGTAGAGTTTTGCCGCCATCGCGTCCAGCGCCGGCCGCGCCTTCGCAAACGCCGCGGCGCTGCCGGAGGCCAGAATCGTCAATTCGCCCTGCGCCGCGCGCTGCGCGCCGCCGGAGATCGGGGCATCGAGATAGTGCCGGCCGGTCGTCTCGAGCTGCTTTGCGAGGCGCCGCGCGATATCGGGGTCCATGGTCGCCGAGGAGATGAAGACCGCGTCCTTGGCCAAGGTCTCGGCGACACCGTCCTTGCCGAACAGAATCGCTTCAGTCTGCGCGGCGTTGACGACAACGCTGACGACAATGTCGGCATCCCGGGCCGCCTCGGAAGGCGACTTGGCGCCCTTGCCGCCGTCGGCGACGAAGCGCGCCACCGCATCGGCCGTGACGTCGCAGCCGGTCACCTCGAAACCGGCCCGCCTGAGCGAGGTCGCCATGCCGTATCCCATCGAGCCCAGCCCGATGACGGCGACACGTGATGTTGCGGAACTGGACATGTGGCGATCCCTGAACATTTTTAGTTGTTTGAGCATGACCTTTTCGGAAAACCGGCTGCCACTTTGCGCCAGCGCGGCCTTCCGGGCCCGGTTCATGCTCGTTGCTGCTTGCCTATCACGGCTTGGCCGCGCTGCCAAAGCATGAGACAAAGCGGAAAACGGATAGCGCCAAGATGGCGCCGCGAGCGAAACCGGATGAACGAAACAAAGCTTCGTGAGGACATCTGCCGCTTCGGCCGCTCGCTGTTCGAGCGCGGCCTGACGCCGGGCTCCTCGGGCAATATCAGCGTCCGGCTCGACGACGGCGGCTGGCTGGTGACGCCGACCAACGCCTCGCTCGGCTTCCTCGATCCGGCGAAAATGTCACGGCTCGACGGCAACGGCCGGCTCGTCTCCGGCGATGCCCCGACCAAGGAAGTGCCGCTGCACACTGCGCTCTACCAGACGCGCACGAGCGCCGGCGCCGTGGTGCACCTGCACTCGACCCATTCGGTCGCGCTCTCGATGCTGCCCGAGATCGATCCGCGCGCCACGCTGCCGCCGATGACCGCCTATTACGTCATGAAGTGCGGCCAGACCGCGCTGGTGCCCTATTATCGCCCCGGCGATCCGGCCGTTGCCGACGCGATCCGGGGCCTGGCCGGGAAATATTCATCGGTGCTGCTCGCCAATCATGGGCCCGTGGTGTCGGGCGATACGCTGGAAGCGGCGGTGTTCGCGACCGAGGAACTCGAGGAAACCGCAAAGCTCTATCTGCTGCTGCGCGGTCTGAACCCGCGCTATTTGTCGCCCGACCAGGTGGCGGATTTGACCAGGACGTTCGGGCTCGTGCTGCCGGATCACCCTCACTAGATCAAGCGGAGGATCGATATGCGGAAGACAGTCATGATGAGGTTCACAGGCTTGGCGTTAGCGGTTCCGTTCGCCGTTGGCCTTGCGGCGTCCGACGCACGGACCGAAGAGACCTTGCAAGGCATGCTGGCAACCCAGCTGCGCGCGCAAGGCTATCCTTGCGACAAGCCGCTCAAGGCCGAACGGGACGACAAGCTCTCGAAACCCGACAACGAGGCCTGGACGCTGACATGCAGCAACGCAACCTATCGCGTCAGCCGCGTGCCGGACCTCGCCGCCAAGGTCGAGAAGATCGACGAGAGCAAGTAGGCTGCGTGGGCTGGATCAGTAGCCCGCATGAGCGCAGCGATATGCGGGACGCCCCGGATGTCGCTGCGCTCATCCGGGCTACGGGCTGGATTGCGCGCACCACATACACTGGCGTCATCCCCGCGCAAAGGCAAAGCCTTTGTCGCTGGAGGTGCGAGCGAAGCGAGCCTCGAAGGATGGGCCACATACTCGCCCGCGGCCATCCTTCGAGGCGCGCCGAAGAGGCGCGCACCTCAGGATGACGTCGGTGTGCGCGGAGAATCCCGCTACAGTCCCAGATACGCCTTGCGGACGTCGGGATTGCCGCTGATCTCGGCGGCGGTGCCCTGCATCAGCACGCGGCCGGTCTGCAGGATGTAGGCGCGGTCGGCGATCTCGAGGCATTCGGCCATGCGCTGTTCGACGATCAGGACCGTCATGCCGGCGTCGCGGATGCGCTTCACGGCCTGGAAGATCTCGTCGACCAGTTTCGGCATGATGCCCTGCGACGGTTCGTCGAGCATCAGAAGCCGCGGCCGCGTCATCAGCGCGCGGCCGATCGCAAGCATCTGCTGCTCGCCACCGGACAACGTCTCTGCGCGCTGGTCGAGCCGTTCGCCAAGCCGCGGAAACAGCTTGAACACCAGATCGAGCGGCGCATCGCGGTCGGACTGGCTGCGGTAGAGATAGCTGCCGAGGCGCAGATTGTCGCGCACCGAGAGCCGCGGAAAAAGCCGGCGATTCTCCGGCACGTAAGCGATGCCGCTTGACGTGATGACGTGCTGCGGTTGGCCGTCGATGCGCTTGCCGTCGAAGGTGACGGTTCCAGCGCGCGGCCGCTCGGCGCCGGCGATCGATTTCAACAGCGTCGACTTGCCCGCACCGTTGGCGCCGGCGACGCAGACGATCTCACCCTTGGTGACGTCGATCGACACCGAGGAGATCGCAACCAGGCCCTGATAGGCGGTGGTGACTTCACGCACCGACAGCATGACGATCCCCGAGATAGGCAGAAATGACTTCCGGATTGCGGACGACCTCAGTCGGCTTGCCCTCGACCAGCACCTTGCCGAGATTGAGCACGATGGCGCGGTCGACCAGCGGCATCACGATTTCCATCACATGCTCGACCATCAGCACGGTGATGCCGGCGGCGCGGACCTTGCGCACCAGCTCGACCCCGGTCTGTGCCTCGACCGGCGTCAGTCCGGTGAGGACTTCGTCAAGCAGCAGCAGCTTCGGCTCGGTGGCGAGCGCGCGGGCGACCTCGAGCCGGCGCTTCTCCGACGGGACGAGGTCGGCGGCAAGCTTGTCGGCGCGCGCGGCAAGGCCGCAGAACTCCAGCACCTCATAGGCCTTCTGCCGCGCGATGCGCATCTTGGTGTTGCGGATCAGCGCGCCGACGATGACGTTGTCGATCACGGTCATGGTCTCAAAACTCTTGACGACCTGGAAGGTGCGCCCGACGCCACGCTGGCAGCGTTCCGCCGCCGGCAGCTTGGTCACGTCCTCGCCGTCGAAGATGATCGAGCCCTGGGTCGGCGGCAGCACGCCCGCGATCAGATTGAACAGCGTCGACTTGCCGGCGCCGTTGGGGCCGATCAGGCCGACGATCTCGCCGCGCCCGACCGAGATCGAGACATCGCTGTTGGCGACGAGGCCGCCGAAGCGCTGCCATACTCCGCGCGTTTCCAGCAGCGCCGTCATCGTGCAGCTCCCTTGCGCAGGGAGAACACGCTGACCAGGCCGCGCGGCAGCGCCAGCGAGATCACGACAATCAGCGTGCCGTAGACGATGAGGTCGACGCCGCGCCCGGAGCCGCCGATGAACGAGCGCGTGAGCTCGGTGAGCGGGATCAGGATGACAGCCCCCAGTACCGGGCCCCACAAGGTGCCGATGCCGCCAAGCACCGCGGGCAGCGCCATCAGCAGCGAGAACTGGAAGCCCATCACGCTCTCAGGATCGATGTAGGAGACGAACTGGGCGTAGAAGCTGCCGCCGACCGCAACGAGGAAGGCCGAAACCGCCGCCGCGCCCATCTTGGAATTGAACACGACCACGCCGAGGCTTTCGGCCGCATCGGGATTGTCCTTCACCGCGCGCCACCAATAGCCCCATTTGGAATCCTCCAGCCACCAGGTGACGAACCAGGCGATGCAGGCCAGCGCCAGCGCGAAATAGAAGTAAGGCAGCTTCGAGCGGGTGAACTGGAATTTCAGCCAGCTGTCGCCACGCACCGGGATGTCGATGCCGAGCGCGGCGCCGGCCCAATCCCAGTTCTGGATCAACAGCAAGGCGATCTCGGCGATCACGATGGTCGCGATCACGAAATAATGGCCGCGCAGGCGGAAGCAGGGGTAGCCGAGCGCCATCGCGATCAATGCGGAGATCGCCCCGCCCGCCAGCATGCCGAACCACGGCAGCACGCCGAACTTGGTGAACAAGAGCGCGGTGGTATAGGCGCCGAGCCCGAAATACAGCGCATGGCCGAGCGATATCTGTCCGCAATAGCCGGACAGGATGTTCCAGCTCTGCGACAGCGCCGCATACATCAGCGTCAGCACCATGATGTTCTGGACGTAGACGTCCTTGACGAACAGCGGCACCAGCGCGGCGATCGCCGCGAGGCAGGCCGCCACGATCAGGTCACGCCTGCGGCGTTGAGCGAACTGGGTGTCCATCACATCGATCCGAACAGGCCACGCGGGCGGATGAAGACGACCAGCAGGTAAACGGCATAGATGCCGACCGATTTCAGCGACGGCGGCAGGATCAGCGCGGTGGTCGCTTCCACTAGGCCGACGATGATGCCGCCGGCAAAGGCGCCGAACACGCTGCCGAAGCCGCCGAGCGCCACGGTGACGTAGGCGATCAGGGCAAACGACGCGCCGACATCGGGATAGACGTAGAAGAAGATCGCCATGATGGCGCCGGCGAGGCCGACCAGCGCCGCACCGAGGCCCCAGCCGAGCGCGAACACCCGGTTCTTGTCGATGCCGACCAGCGCCACCGCGCCGGCGTCCTCGCGCGTCGCCTCGAGCGCGCGGCCGAAATCGGTGCGATTGATGAAGAAGTACAGCGCGACAAAGGCCGCGATCGACAGCATCGCGCCGATCAGCTGCGGCTCCGGCAGATAGATGCCGGCGATCGACACCGTCTTGCCGCCGACCCAGGAGTTGGTGACGCTGCGGTAGTCGGGCGTGAAGAAGAACTGGGCGAGGCCCCGCATCACGATCGCCAGCCCGAAGGTCGAGAAGATCTGCACCATGCCGGCATTGGCCTTGGCGCGCATCGCGAAGCGGACGATCAACAGATAGACCACCGCGCCGAACACGAACAACGCCGCGGCGACCAGCGGCGCCGAGAGCAAGGGATCGATCGCGAAGAACGCGAACAGGAAGAAGGTCGCGTACATCGCGATCATCAGGAACTCGCCGTGCGCGAAATTCACGACGTCCATCAATCCGAAGATCAATGCGAGGCCTGCGGCGATCAGTCCGTAGAGCAGCCCCATCAACAGGCCGCTCGCCAAACTCTGGATAATGGTCTCGGCTGTCACCGTCGACGCTCCATGTTCCGACCATTGTCTTTAGCCCCCGTCATTGCGAGGAGCGAAGCGACGAAGCAATCCATGCTTTCTTTTCGCGGAGACGTGGATTGCTTCGCTTCGCTCGCAATGACGGAACATGCGAGACTCTGAATTATGTCTTCGGCTGTCACCGCCGCTTGCCCCCTCTGGCGCCCGACCGATTAGCTGTTCATCGGCCAGATCGCCTCGGAGACGGCGGCCTGTTCCGGGAAGATCGTCACGAAGTTCTTCGCGGAGTACTGCAACAGCACCGGATCGGCGAAGTTGTTCTGCCCCATCTCGTCGAACTTGACGCGCCGCCACGGCATGATGGTCTGATCGCCCGGCATGTCGGTGGCGACCAGCGCCTCGCGGATCTTGTCGCCGTCGGTCGACTTGGCGCGGTTGATGGCGTCCGCCATCACGATCAGGCCCATGAACTGGCGCGACGAATAGTCGTTGAAGTCCTTGCCGGACTTGGCGCGGTACATCTCGTTGATGAGACCGACCATCGGACGCTTCTGCGCCAGGTCGAGCGAGAAGCTGCCGCGCGAGATCACGCCCTCGAGCTTGTCGCCGACCGCGTCGTAGGTCGCCTTCTCGGAGAAGCCGGCGTCCTGCGCCATGATGTTCTTCGGCTTGTAGCCGAGCTCGGCCATGGTCTTGACCAGGAGGATCGCGTCGGTGGTGTAGCTCGACGGCATCAGCACGTCGGCATTCGCCGCCTTGAGCTGCTGCACCTCCGCGGTCAGCGACGGCGAGTTGGCGCGGTACTTGATGTCGGCCACGATCTTGTAGCCGCGCTCGCCGGCGAGCTTGGTCTGCGCGTTCGCCGAATCGGTGCCGAAGATGGTGTCCTCGTGGAACAGCGCCAGCGTTTCGATCTTCTGGCCCTTCTTCTTCATCGCATCGAAGAAGTCGAACATCGCGGTCGAGAACATCTCGTCATGCGGCGAGGCGCGGAAATAGTATTTCAAGCCGCGGCGATGCAGGCTCGGCGAGGAATTGTCGGCCGAGAGGAACGGAACGCCGTAACGCTCGCAGATCTGGCTGACGGTGACAGCGACCGCGCTCTGATAGGTGCCGATCACGGCGCAGACCTTCTCCTGCGTGATCAGGCGCTCGGCTTCGGCGCGGCCCTTTTGCGGATCGGCCTGGTGGTCGGCGAACACAAGCTTGACCTTGGCGCCGCCGAGGCCGGACAGGCCCTCGCCCTTGGCGAGCGGCAATGCGAAGTCATAGTTCTTGTTGATGATGTCTGCCGCGGTCTCGAACGCGCGCTGCGCGTCGACGCCGATCTGGGCGCTGGCGCCCGACAGCGGATAGATCACGCCGATTGCCACTTCACTGGTCTGTGCGCGCGCGGCCATCGGACCGAGCGCCGCGGCGGCAGTGGCACCCAGCAACACGTTACGGCGAGAGATCGTCATCGAAATTTCCCCTTGGTCAGCTTGTTATTATCGATGTGACGCTTGTAGCGCGCAGTAAAGCCTCAATGAATTGCACGAATTGCCTATTCAGAGCACAGCGAGCTGCTTGTTCCTGAGATCGGTCACCAGCATCAGGCCCGGCGAATGCGTGATCGCGAACGGCAGCTTCGCACTTGCGATCACCGATTGCGGCGTCACGCCACAGGCCCAGAACACCGGGATCTCGTCATCGGCGACCGGTACCGCATCGCCGTAATCGGGCTTGGCGATATCCTTGATGCCGATCGCATGCGGATGGCCGAGATGGACCGGTGCGCCATGCACCGACGGAAAGCGCGAGGTGATCTGCACCGCGCGGATCGCATCCGCCGGCTTGAACGGGCGCATCGACACCACCATGGGTCCCGCGAACGGCCCGGACGGACTGCAGGCGATATTGGTGCGGTACATTGGCACACGCAGATTGCGTTCAATGTGACGGATCGGCAGGCCCTCATCCAGCAGCGCCTCCTCGAACGAGTAGGAGCAGCCGAGCACGAAGGTGACGAGATCATCGCGCCAGTATTTGGTGATGTCGGTCGGCTCGTCCGCCACCTCGCCGTCGCGCCAGACCCGGTAGCGCGGCACGTCGGTGCGGATGTCGAGATCGAGGCCAAGCGAGGGAATGCGGGGATCGCCGACGTCGGACATGCCGATGATCGGGCACGGCTTCGGATTGAGCTGGCAGAAGCGGTGGAAGGCGCCGGCGAGTTTTTCCGGCAGGATCGCGAGATTGCCCTGGACGAAACCGTTGGCGAGACCGGCTGTGGTGGCCGAGGCCACGCCGTCACGGCAGGCGCGGCGCGCTTCGACGCTCGCCAGCACTGGCTCCCCCTGAGATCGCTGCACTGCCGCAAAAACAGTCATGGGATTCTCCTGCCCATAATCTCGACAAGGACAAACCAACACCAAGCGTGATATAATGTCTAATCGTCCTTTCTAATCAAAATCGATAAATCAGATTTATCGATCGGGAAAATGCTTCCAATGACGGACTTCCGCTCGATCGAGACATTTCTTTGGGTCGTCAAGCTCGGCAGCTTCCGCGGCGCCGCCCAGCGGCTCAACACCACCCAGCCGGCGATCTCCCAGCGCATTGCCCAGCTCGAGCGCGAAATGGGCGTCAAGCTGCTCAACCGCGACCACCGGGTGGCCTCGCCGACCCCGAGTGGACGGCTGATGATGATCTATGCCGAGAAGCTGATCGGCCTGCGCTCGGAGATGATGGCCGAGGTCGGCGACCGTTCGGCGATGCGCGGCGCGCTGCGGCTCGGTGTCGCGGAGACCATCGTGCACACCTGGCTGCCGCGCCTCGTCAAAAGCGTCAACGAGATCTACCCGAACCTGTCGCTCGAGATCGAGGTCGACATCACGCCCAA
Organism: Bradyrhizobium australafricanum; assembly: GCF_020329495.1. Taxonomy (NCBI): domain Bacteria; kingdom Pseudomonadati; phylum Pseudomonadota; class Alphaproteobacteria; order Hyphomicrobiales; family Nitrobacteraceae; genus Bradyrhizobium; species Bradyrhizobium australafricanum. Next base: position 24,992 of record NZ_JAGKJL010000069.1, read on the forward strand.
TCTGACGCAGCGGCTGCTGGCGCAGGAGATCGAGCTCGCCTTCGTGCTCGGACCGGTCTCGGCGTCCGGCGCGCACAACCATGTGCTGTGCGATTACCCGATCGGTTTCCTGGCGAGCCCGGCGCTCGGCCTCGGCGACGGCCCGGTGGCACGGCAGGACCTGGCGCGGTTTCCGATCATCACCTTTCCGCGCAAGACCCAGCCCTACGAGACCGTGCGCGCGCTGTTCAACGCCCCCGACCTGCCGCCGATCCGGCTGCATGCCTCGACCTCGCTCGCGACCGTGATCCACATGGCCAATGAAGGGCTTGGCATCGCGGTCATCCCCGCGGCGATCGTCGAGAACGAGCTTGCCGACGGGCGCTTGCTGCTGCTCGACACCGACCTCAAGCTGCCGCCCCTCACCTTCACCGCGAGCTGGCTCGCCTCGCCCGATGCGGTCGCCATCGAGCGCGTCGCCAACCTCGCCAGGCAGATCGCGCAGGCGAGCGTGGCGGTTGACGGAGCGAGAGTGGCGCGTCATTGAACGATTGCCGGATAATCGAACGTCATTCCGGGATGGTCCGAAGGACCAGACCCGGAATCTCGAGATTCCATAATGCGCAATTGCGCATTAGGGTTCGATGCTGACGCATCGCCCCGGAATGACGAAAATAAAAATGGACTGACGACATGAGCCGAGCCGCCACCAACCTGCAGATCGATTCCGCCCGCCTCTGGGGCACCATCCACGAAACCGCGCAGTTCGGTGCAACGCCCAAGGGCGGTGTGCGGCGGCTGACCTTGAGCGCCGAAGACAAGCAGGTGCGCGACTGGTTCCGCAAGGCGTGCGAGGACGCCGGCCTCGAGGTGCAGGTCGACGCGCTCGGCTCGATGTTCGGGTTGCGGAAAGGACGGGACATGTCGAAGCCGCCGATCGGCGTCGGCTCGCATCTCGACACCCAGCCGACCGGCGGCAAATATGACGGCGTGCTCGGCACGCTGGCGGCGCTCGAAATGGTGCGCACGCTGAACGATGCCGGGATCGAGACCGAGCTGCCGATCTGCATCTGCAACTGGACCAATGAGGAAGGCTCGCGCTTCGCGCCGGCGATGATGGCCTCGGCCGCCTATGTCGGCGACTTCACCACCGACGACATCCTGTCGCGCAAGGACGCCGAGGGCGTCACGGTGGCGCAGGCGCTGGACACGATCGGTTATCGCGGCGACGCCCCGGTCGGCCGCCAGAAGTTCACCAGCTTCGTCGAGCTGCATATCGAGCAGGGCCCGATCCTGGAGGCCGAGGGCAAGACCATCGGCGTGGTCGATTCCGGCCAGGGCGTGTTGTGGTACGACGGCAAGATCGTCGGCTTCGAGAGCCATGCCGGCTCGACCCCGATGCCGCTGCGCCGCGATGCGCTGGCGACGCTGTCGGAGATCGTGCTGGCGATGGAGAGCATCGCGAAGAAGCACGGCCCGAAGGCGGTCGGCACCATCGGCGAGGCCGTGATCGCCGCGCCCTCGCGCAACGTCATCCCCGGCGAGATCGCCTTCACGGTGGATTGCCGCAGCGCCGACGCTGCGATCATGGATGCGCTGGACCGCGACCTGCGTGCCGCCGTGGGCGAGATCGCAGCAAAGCGCAAGGTCGAGGTGCAGCTTGATCTCGTCTGGCGCAAGGCGCCGACGCATTTCGACCCCAAGCTGGTCGACGCGGTCGAGAACGCCGCCAAGCAGCTCGGCTATTCGCACCGCCGCATCACCTCGGGCGCCGGCCACGACGCCTGCAACCTCAACACGGTGATGCCGGCAGCCATGGTGTTCGTGCCCTGCAAGGACGGCATCAGCCATAACGAGCTGGAAGACGCGACGCAGACCGATTGCGCCGCCGGCGCCAACGTCCTGATGCATACAGTGCTGGCGCTCGCCGGCGTCGCGTCCTGATCTTACTTTTTCCTCATCGATGGAGGCTTTCGTGCGCGCAGTGTTTGTCGACGCCAATGAATCGCTTGCTGTCATCACGGAGCGGTTGGAAAAGCCCGGCGATCCCAGGATGCGGATCAACCGCAACCCCGACATCAAGTCCGAGGACTATCCGGCGGTGCTCGACGGCGCCGAGATCGCGGTGGTCGACCACACCGCGCTGCCGACCGATGTTGCGAAGAAGTGCGCCGGCCTGAAGCACGTCGTGTTCCTCGGCACCGGCGCGCGCAGCTACATGAACCCGGAAGAGCTCGCCGAGCTCGGCATCTCCGTGCACCTGATCAAGGGCTATGGCGACACCGCGGTCGCGGAATCCGCGATCGCGCTGATGTGGTCGTCGGCGCGCGTGATCGCGCAGATGGACCGCGAGATGCGCGCCGGCAACTGGCTGCGCGAGGACGGCATGCAGCTCACCGGCAAGACACTCGGCCTGGTCGGCTTCGGCGGCATCGCCGCCGAGGTCGCCCGCATCGCACTCGGCAGCGGCATGAAGGTGATCGCCTGGAACCGGTCGTCCAAGAACCATCCGGGTGTCGAATTCGTCGATCTCGACACCGTGCTGGCGAGCAGCGACGTGGTTTCGATCCACCTGCTGCTGAATGACGAGACCCGCGGCCTGATCACCCGCGACAAGATCGCGAAGATGAAAAAGGGTGTGGTGCTGATCAACACCGCGCGCGGCGCGATCGTCGACGAGCAGGCGATGATCGATGCGCTCAATTCGGGCCACATCCGCCACGCCGGCCTCGACGTCTACAACATCGAGCCGCTGCCAAAGGATCACCCGCTGACCAAGATCCCGAACGTGACGCTGTCGGCGCACTCCGCCTTCCGCACGCCCGAGGCGAGCGAGAATTTGATCCACGCGGCGTGGGAGCACTGCCGCAGGATCGTGAAGGGGTAATTTCACCGTCGTCCCGGCCAAGCCAACGGGTCGGCGCAAAGCGCCGCCCGATGACAGGCTCCGCGCGAGCCGGGACCCATAACCACCGCTCCACATTGTCGCAAACGCTGGGTCCACAGCGAGCCCTAACACAAGCCCCTGTGGTTATGGGTCCCTGCGAAAGCACTAGCGTATATACATATCCTCCGCAGTCTTTGCGGAGTCTTCTCAAAGAGTTGGCCGAAAACCGCAGAGAACTTACTCATCTGCACTAGGGTTGCGCCCGCCGATTTCGGCTCTCGCCTAGTAGCTAACCCCTTGATGATGAGTCGGTTTTCTAGCCTCGAAGAGATGTGTAAATGCCCTAGTGCTTTCGCAGGGACGACAGTGGCCGTAGGGGGGCTAACCCGCCCTACGCAGATTGCGAAGCAATCAATAATGACGTCGTCCTGGACAAGCGAGCGTAGCGAGCGCGATCCAGGAGCCATTACCACCGGCCTGCGTCATCGCGCAGGGCGGTGGTCAGATCCAGCAACACAACAAGCACTCGGGGTAATGGGTCCTGGCTTTCGCCAGGACGACCCCGTGCTTGACGGCGTAGCCTAATCCACCATCTCGGCGACGGCCTTGCCGCACGCCGTGGTGTCGGCATTGCCGCCGAGATCGCGCGTGCGCAGCGTGCGTTCGCCGAGCGTGCGCTCGATCGCGCCAACAATCGCAGCAGCCGCCTGCTTCTCGCCGAGATGCTCCAGCATCATCGCGCCCGACCAGATCATGCCGATCGGGTTGGCAATGCCCTGCCCGGCAATGTCGGGCGCCGAGCCGTGCACCGGCTCGAACACCGAGGGGAAATCGCCTTCCGGATTGATGTTGCCCGACGGCGCGATGCCGATCGTGCCGGTGCAGGCCGGGCCGAGATCGGAAAGGATGTCCCCGAACAAATTGGAGCCGACCACGACGTCGAACCAGTCCGGATGCAGCACGAAGTTCGCGGTCAGGATGTCGATGTGGTACTTGTCCCACTTCACGCCCGGATACTTCTTGGCCATCGCCTCCACGCGCTCGTCCCAATAAGGCATGGTGATGGAGATGCCGTTCGACTTGGTCGCCGAGGTCAGATGCTTCTTCGGCCGCGACTGCGCCAGATCGAACGCGAATTTCAGGATGCGGTCGACGCCGGTGCGGGTCATCACGGTCTGCTGCGTGACGAATTCGCGGTCGGTGTCCGGGAACATGCGGCCGCCGACGGACGAGTATTCGCCCTCGGTGTTCTCGCGCACCACCCAGAAATCGATGTCGCCGGGCTTGCGGTTCGCCAGCGGCGACGGCACGCCGGGCATCAGCCGCACCGGGCGCAAATTGACGTACTGGTCGAACTCGCGGCGGAATTTTATGAGCGACCCCCACAACGAGATATGGTCGGGTATTTTCGCCGGCCAGCCGACCGCGCCGAAGTAGATCGCATCATGCTTGCCGATCTGGTTCTTCCAGTCGGCCGGCATCATCTCGCCGTGCTTCTCGTAATAGTCGTAGGAGGCGAAGTCGAAATGGTCGAACTTCACGTCGACGCCGTGCTTCTTCGCCGCCGCCTCGATGACGCGCAGGCCCTCCGGCATCACTTCCTTGCCGATGCCGTCACCGGGAATGACCGCAATCCGATACTGCTTCTTTGCGCTGCTCATCGAGAACACCCTTGTGATTTGCCCGGCCGGCAATGCCGCCTATTCTGATGAACCTGCAATGGACCAAACTTCGCGCGAGCGCAACGCTGCAGTGCAGTGTTGACCGCGGCGCGACCCTGCCCCACCAAATTCGCCGACACCCCACTCCTCATACCAAGCGAGACATCCCATGGATCTGCATCTGCGCGGCAAGCGTGTCCTGATCACCGGCGCCTCCAAGGGCATTGGCGCGGCCGCTGCCGAAGCCTTTGCCGAGGAAGGCGCCAACCTCCTGCTCGCCGCCCGCAACGGCGACCAGCTCAAGGCGCTCGCCGAGCGGCTGCGCTCCGCGCACCAGATATCTGCCGCGACCAGCGTGGTGGATCTGCGCAAGTCCGAGGATCTCGCGCGCCTCGCCGGGGAGGCTGCGGACATCGATATCCTCGTCAACAATGCCGGCGATATCCCCGGCGGCTCGATCGACAAGATCGATGAGGCGACCTGGCGGCACGCCTGGGAACTCAAGGTGTTCGGCTATGTCAACCTGACGCGCGCGATCTATGCCCAGATGAAGGCGCGCGGCGGCGTGATCGTCAATGACATCGGCGCGGCCGGCGAGAAGTTCGACGCCAATTACATCTGCGGCAGCGCCGGCAATGCCGCGCTGATGGCGTTCACCCGCGCGCTCGGCGGCAAGAGCATCGCCGACAATATCCGCGTCGTCGGCATCAATCCCGGCCCGGTCGGGACCGACCGCCACGTCACGCTGCTCAAGACCCGCGCCAAGAACCAGTTCGGCGACGAGAACCGCTACAAGGAATTCCAGAAGGGCCTGCCGCTCGGCCGGCCCGCACATGCACGCGAGATCGGCGACCTGATGGCGTTCCTCGCCTCCGACCGCGCCGGCTATACGTCGGGCGTGATCTACACGGTGGATGGCGGGCTGACATCGGGGTGGGGTTAGAAATCGCCCCGTCCGCTTGTACCGCCGTCATCCTGAGGAGCCGCGCCTTGCGCGGCGTCTCGAAGGATGGGCCACGGGCTACGTCATCCTTCGAGGCTCGCCGAAGAGGCTCCCACTCGGGATGACGGGGATGCAGCGCAATCTCTCCCCTCGTCGTCCCGGCGAAAGCCGGGACCCATAACCACAGGATTGAGTTGTTAGAACGCTGTGGCCCCAGCGTCGTGCAACAACTACCTTCGGTGGTTATGGGTCCCGGCTTTCGCCGGGACGACATCGAGTATGTTGCGTCATCGAGAGGCATACGTTCACGGTCTCTCATGATGGCGTCAGCTGGCGCTAGGATGACGCTATCCCGCCGTCCGCTCGAACAGCTGCCGGATCAGCGTCGTGATCCGGCCCTGCGGCGCCAGCATCTGGTTCATGATGGAGAAATGATCGGCGCCGGCGATCTCCTCATAGGTCACCGGCAAGCCGTAACGGGCGCGATGGCCGGCGAAATCGGCGGTCTGCTTGCGCAGCAGCGGCAATTCGGCGCTGCCGACCACCAGCGACAGCGGCTTTGCCGTGCCGCCATCCGCCATCATCGGCGAGTTGCGCTGCGACGCCGCTTCGTCGAGCTTGAGCTTCTCGTTGAGGTAGGAATGCCTGATCGGCTCGAGGTCGTAGATACCCGAGATCGCCATACCGGCCCGGACATGGGCGTTCGACAGCGCCAGCGATGTCAGATGTCCGCCGGCCGACCAGCCCGACACCACGATGCCCTCGGCAGCGCCCCCGAGCGCGGGCAACTGCCCGGCCAGAAAGTCGATGCCGGCATGGATCTCGGCGACGATGTCATCGAGCGTCGCATCCGGCGCGAGCGTATAGCCGATCAGCGCGACATTGATGCCATGGGCCATCGGCCCCTCGGCGAAGATCGTGAACACTTCCTTGGCACGGGTCTGCCAATAGCCGCCGTGGATGAACAGCAGCGTCGGCGCGCCGTCGCGTGCCTTCAGGAAATCGATCCGGTTGCGCTCGCGCGAGCCGTATCTGAGGTCGAGATGGCCGGCGTACTTTTGCCGCAGTGCCGCCGAGCGCTGCTCCCAGCCCGCAGCGATTTCGGCGCTGCCCTTGACGGCAACGCCGTTGTTCAGACCGAGATCGCGCTCCTGTTGGCTCATCGCGCGCCAGTCCAGCGCGGAAAACAACGCTGCCATCCCTGCCCCTTTCCGTTCACGTCGCATTGCCACGACGGCAGGAAATGTTCTACAGCACAAGCAAACAGAAGGCATAGGAGCAACGGTGCATGGCTGATCAGGGCTTGGTGAAGGAAACGGCGTGTGCCGTCGTCGAGAAGCTGAAGGCCGGTGACGTCACGCCGCTCGATCTGCTCGACGTGCTGGAGACGCGCATCGCCGAAGTGGACGGCAAGGTCAACGCGCTGCCGACGCTGTGCTTCGACCGCGCCCGCAGCCACGCCAAGGCCCTGATGCAGACACCGGTCAGCGAGCGCGGCCTGCTCGCGGGCCTTCCCGTTCCGATCAAGGATCTCACCGCCGTCTCCGGCGTGCTGACCACGCTGGGCTCGCCGATCTTCAAGGACAACGTCCCGGCGAAGTCGGACATCCTGGTCGAGCGCCTCGAACAGAATGGCGGCGTGATCTACGCCAAGTCGAACACGCCGGAATTCGGCGCCGGCGCCAACACCTTCAACGAGGTGTTCGGCCCGACCCGCAATCCCTGGGACACATCGCGCTCGGCCGCCGGCTCCTCCGGCGGCGCCGCGGCTGCACTGGCGAGCGGCACCGCGTGGCTGGCGCACGGCTCCGACATGGGCGGCAGCCTGCGCAACCCGGCGAGCTTCTGCGGCATCGTCGGCCTCCGGCCGTCGATCGGCCGCGTCGCGCAGACGCCGAAATTCGGCGTCGACCGCACGCTCGGCCAGCAGGGACCGATGGCACGCAATGTCGAGGACCTCGCGCTGCTGCTCGACGCGATGAGCGGCGAGCATGCCGCCGATCCGCTGTCGCTGCCCGCACTGCCGACGTCGTTCCTGTCGGCGGCGCGGTCAGGCAGCAAGCCGAAGCGCATCGCCTATTCGCCCGATCTCGGCATCACGCCGGTCGATCCCGAGGTCAGGGCCGTGACCCGCAAGGCGGCGGAGCGGTTTGCGGAAGCCGGTGCGATCGTCGAGGAGGCGCATCCCGATCTGCGCGAAGCCCATGAATGCTTCCACGTGTTGCGCGCGTTCGATTTCGCAATCAGCAAGGCCGAATTGCTGCGCACCAAGCGCGATTTGCTGAAGCCCGAGGTGATCTGGAATATCGAGGAAGGGTTGAAGCTCACGGTCGAGAAGCTCGAACGCGCCGAGGCGCAGCGCGTCGCGATGACGGCACGTGCGCTCGAATTCTTCGACAAGTACGACCTGCTGCTGGCGCCCGCGACCATCGTGGCGCCATTCCCGGTCGAGAACCGCTATGTCGCCGAGTGCGACGGCAAGAAGTTCGACAACTACGTCGAATGGCTCGGCATCGTCTACGCGATCACGCTGGCCTGCTGCCCGGCGCTGTCGCTGCCCTGCGGCTTCACCGCCTCGGGCCTGCCCGTCGGCCTGCAAATGGTCGCAAAGCCGCGTGCCGAGGCGCAGCTGCTGGCCGGCGCGAAAGTGCTGGAGGACATTCTGGGCGTGCGCGGCACCACGCCGATCGATCCGCGGCCGCCGCGATCCTGACCCCTATGGTGGAGAGGTGGGCGACACCCTCCACTTCGTCATTGCGAGCGAAGCGAAGCAATCCATTGTCACCGAGCACGCAGAACGATGGATTGCTTCGTCGCTTCAGCGCAAAATTGCTCTGCAATTTTGTCGCGAGCCCCTCGCAATGATGGGGCTACCTATCTCTATGGGACAAAGGGATAGGCTGCAGACGATCTGCCCTACGCCTTATCTTCGGTCGCCTGCAGCGCCACGGTGAGTGCCGCCTTGGTCTGCTCGACGATTTCGTCCAGCAACTCCTCGCGGCTGATCTGCGCGGACTCGCCGGTCAGCAGGCCCTGCTCGGCGAGCATCACGATGCCGTGCAGCCCGGCCCAGATCTTCAGCGCCTGCCGCTCGCGCAAGAGCCCGACCGCCGGCGCCTCGAACGACTCGATCAGCAGTGCCAGCGTTTCCATCGCCGCGGTGTGCAGTTCGCTGCCCTTCGGCGCGCAGGCCATGGTGCGCGACGCGAACATCAGCCGGTAGATGCCGTGGCGCTCGAGCCCGAAGGCGAGCGCCGCCTGGGCAAAGCGCGACAGTTTCGAGCCCTTGCCCGACTGCTCGATCGCCTCGCGCATGATCACGTTGAACTGCCGAAACGCTTCCGCGGTCACCGCCTCCAGCAGCGCCTCGCGGTCGGCGAAATGCCGGTACGGCGCCGGCTGCGAGACGCCGAGCTGCTTGGCCAGCGCCTTGATGCTGATCGCCTCGGGACCACCGAGTTCGACCTCGCGTAACGCGGCCTGGATCAGGGCTTCGCGGAGGTCGCCATGGTGGTAGGTTTTGAACGGCTTACGAACGATTTGTCCCATTGCGGCAATGATCGCTGAATTTTCGCTTGACGCGCAAGCGCGACGATAATGTAATATACTATAACTTGGTGATCCGGTTAAGAGGCCGGCCGCCCAAGCAAGCCAAGAGCTTGCCTAAACAAGAACTTGCCTAAACAAGGCTTGCATAAACCGGAATGAGGAACCCGGCGCAACCCACAATGCGCCAGAGCCGAGGGAGGTGCTTGCATGTCCAAGCTCAGAATCCGCGTCGACCAGGACAAGTGCCAGGGTCACGCCCGCTGCAAATCACTCGCCCCCGAACTGTTCGAGCTCGACGAATACGGCAACGCCCATGAGGTCGGCGACGGGACGGTCCCGGCCGGGCTCGAGGACAAGGCCTGGCTCGCGCAGACCAATTGCCCGGAAATCGCGATCGAAGTCACCGAGGAATGACGGCCAGCCGGGGACGGCCGTGCGCCGCCCGTTGAGCCAACCAGCGTTTGATCGAACGAGAAGGAAACGAGCTGATGTCCGATTCCCCGTCCGCAAGCTATCTGCCCGAACATCCCCCGGTCTCCGACTGGGTCCATGATTTCGACCATACCGATCCGGTCTGGACCGACGACCCGTTCCCGATCTGGGAGACGCTGCGCGCGGCTTCGCCCGTCGTGCATACCGAGCGCTTCCTCGGCTGCTACATGCCGACCACCTATCGGGCGGTGAAGGAGATCGCCTACGACACCGAGCACTTCTCCTCGCGCCGCGTCATCGTGCGCGACATCCGCCCCGAGATCACCGCTCGCGCGCCGCCGATCACCTCCGATCCGCCGGAGCACAAGCCCGCCAAGCAGGTGCTGCTGCCGCCGTTCACGCCGGACGCGATGAAGCGGCTGGAGCCGCGGGTGCGCGCGATCTGCAACGAGCTGATCGACGAATTCATCGCCGATGGCCATTGCGACGCCGCCGCGCGCTACACCAAGCACATCCCGGTGCGCGCCATCGCCCACATGCTGGGAATTCCCGAGAAGGACGGCGACCTGTTCATCAAATGGATCCACCAGATCCTCGAGCTCGGCATCAAGAACGAAGACGAGCTGATGAACGGCGTGCGCGAGATGACCGGCTACTTCGTGGCCCATCTCAAGCAGCGCAAGCTCGAGCCGGGCGACGATCTGATCTCGCAGCTGCTGCGGGCCAAGGGCCCCGGCGGCCAGCCGCTCACCGACGAGCATGTGCTCGGCTCGCTGCGGCTGCTCTTGATCGCCGGCATCGATACCACCTGGAGCGCGATCGGCTCCTCGCTCTGGCACCTCGCCAAGACGCCGGCCGATCGCGAGCGCCTGATCGCGGAGCCGGCACTGATCCCGACCGCGATCGAGGAATTCCTGCGCGCCTATTCGCCGGTGACGATGGCGCGCGAGGTGATGAAGGAGACCACGATCTCCGGCTGCCCGGTGAAGGCGGGCAACATGGTGCTGTTGTCCTTCCCCGCCGCCAATCGCGATCCTGCCATGTTCCCCGATGCGGACAAGGTGGTGATCGACCGCAAGGAGAACCGCCACGCCGCCTTCGGCCTCGGCATCCACCGTTGCGTCGGTTCCAACCTCGCGCGGATGGAGATGCAGGTCGCGATCGAGGAATGGCTGAAGCGAATCCCTGATTTCCGGCTCGATCCGGCCGGCAAGGTCACCTGGTCGGAAGGCACGGTGCGCGGCCCGCGTCAACTGCCTGTTCTGTTCGGCAGCAACGCCTGAGGAACCCAACAGCGGTTACATCGCGTCACCCAATGAGGTAGCTTGCCCCGGAATCGAACCGACGAGTCCGGGAGCAATGCCATGACCCAACAAACCGCTCAGCCCGCGAGCGATCATCTCGACATCCACGACGTCGAGCGGCGGGTGAAGGCGATCTTCATCGGCTCGGTCGGCAATCTCGTCGAGTGGTACGATTTCTACGCCTACACGGCGTTTGCGCTGTATTTCGCGCCGGCATTCTTCCCGCACAGCGACCCGGTGGTGCAGCAGCTCAATGCGGCCGTGCTGTTTGCCGCGACCTTCCTGATGCGCCCGCTCGGCGGCTGGCTGTTCGGCTTCATCGCCGACCGCTATGGCCGGCGGCTGTCATTGACGCTCTCGGTGGTCTGCATGTGCTTCGGCTCGCTGATCATCGCGGTGACGCCGACCTATGCCTCGATCGGCATCGCGGCCCCGGCGATCCTGGCGCTGGCCCGCGTGATCGAGGGCCTGAGCCTCGGCGGCGAATATGGCGCCAGCGCCACCTATCTCAGCGAGGTCGCCGATCCCAAGCACCGCGGCTTCTATTCCAGCTTTCAGTATGTCACGCTGATCGGCGGCCAGCTCACCGCGATCATCGTGCTGCTGTTGCTGCAGAAGGTGTTTTTGACGCCGGACGAGCTGAAGGCCTGGGGCTGGCGGATTCCGTTCGTGATCGGCGCCATGCTCGCGATCGTCGCGGCGGTGATGCGCCGCAGCCTGCATGAGACCGAGGCCTTCGAGGAGGCCAAGAAGGTTTCCAAGCCGACCGGCTCGATCGTCGGCTTGTTGAACTATCCGCGCGAACTGCTGCTGGTGGTCGGCCTCACCGCCGGCGGCACCGCGGCGTTCTATACGTTCACCACCTACATGCAGACCTTCGTGAAGCTGTCGGTCGGCCTCACCGAGGACCAGACCACCTTCGTGATCTTCGGCTCGCTGATCTTCGCGACCATCCTGCAACCGACCTATGGCGGGCTCTCCGATAAAATCGGCCGCAAGCCGCTGCTGATCTTCTTCGGCATCGCCGGCACGCTCGGCACGATCCCGATCCTGACCGCGCTGAAGGATACCAAGTCGCCTTTCGTGGCCTTCCTTCTGATCTGCGGCGCCTGGATCTTCGTCGCCGGCTACACCTCGATCAACGCGATCGTGAAGGCCGAGCTGTTTCCGACCAATGTCCGCGCGCTCGGCGTCGGCCTGCCCTACGCCATCACCGTGTCGATCTTCGGCGGCACCGCGCCGGCGGTCGCGCTCTATTTCAAGAGCATCGGGCATGAGGACTGGTTCTACTACTATCTCAGCGGCATGATCTTCCTGTCGCTGCTGATCTACTCGACGATGCGCGATACCAAGCGCGACTCCGCCATGCATCGCCACGAATGATGACCTGACGCGATGACCGACGATCAGGAACCGCCCGAGAGCAAGCTGACGCGCAGCAAGCAGCGCTGGGCGCGCGAAGGCAAATTCCTCACCGGCAAGATCACCCGGCCGGAGGAGCAGCGCCTGCCGCCGGGCCAGCATCTGACGGCGGACTGGCCGGTGCTCGATCTCGGGCTGATGCCGAACATCTCCCAGGAGCGCTGGCGGCTCGACATCTACGGCGCGGTCGAGCAGACCATCTACTGGACCTGGCAGCACTTCATGGCGCAGCCGCAAACGCAATTCGTCTCCGACATTCACTGCGTCACGACCTGGTCGCGCTACGACAACCAGTGGGAAGGGCTCGCCACAAGCGACCTGCTCGCCGCCTGCCAGCCGCGCGAGGACGCGCGCTTCGTCGCGCTGCATTCCTATGACGGCTATACGACCAACCTGCCGCTCGAAGACTTTGCCGCCGAGGACGCGCTGCTCGCCCATAGCTGGTCGGGCAGGCCGCTGGAGCAGGAGCATGGCGGCCCGGTGCGGCTCGTGGTGCCCCACCTCTATTTCTGGAAGAGCGCGAAGTGGCTGCAGCGCATCGAATTCCTCACCGAGGACGCGCCCGGCTTCTGGGAGGTCCGTGGCTATCACAATCGCGGTGATCCCTGGGCCGAACAGCGCTATTCTGGCGACTGACACACCAACAGAATGATGGAGCCTGCCCGTGCCGCAAGAACGCTTTCAATTCACCGGTGTTGGCGGCCATCAGCTTGCTGCCGCACTTGATACCCCCGACGGGCCGATCAAGGCCTATGCGCTGTTCGCGCACTGCTTCACCTGCGGCAAGGATGTGCTGGCCGCGAAGCGCATCGCGGTCGCGCTCGCGGCCAAGGGCATCGCCACGCTGCGCTTCGACTTCACCGGCCTCGGCTCCAGCGAGGGCGAGTTCGCCAACTCGACCTTCTCGTCGAACGTCGCCGATCTGGTCCGCGCCGCCGACCATTTGCGCGCGACGCACAAGGCACCCACGATCCTGATCGGCCACAGCCTCGGCGGCGCCGCGATCCTCGCCGCCGCGGGTCAAATCCCCGAGGCCAAGGCGGTCGCGACCATCGCCGCACCCTCCGATCCCGTCCATGTCACGCATTTCTTCAGGGACCGGATCGAGGACATTCGCACGCAGGGCGAAGGCGAAGTCTCGCTCGCGGGCCGCCCGTTCCGCATCAAGCGCGAATTCCTCGACGACGTCGCCGAGCAGAACTTGATGGCGCAGGTAAAGCAGCTGCACAAGGCGCTGCTGATCATGCATTCGCCGACCGACGACACCGTCGGCATCGACAACGCCACGCATATCTTCAGCGCCGCCAGGCACCCCAAGAGCTTCGTCTCGCTGGCCGAGGCCGACCATCTCTTGAGCGGCAAACAGGATGCCGCCTATGTCGCCGACGTGATCGGCGCCTGGGCCGAACGCTACATCGATATCGCGCCACAGCCGGCGGCAGATACCGGCACTGCGCCACGCAACGTCGTGGTGCAGGAGACCCGCGCCGGCAAGTTTCAGCAGATCGTCACGGCAGGCCCGCATCGCATGCTGGCCGACGAGCCGATCGCCGTCGGCGGTCAGGATTCCGGCCCCGGGCCGTACGACTTCGTGCTGGCCGGGCTAGGCGCCTGCACCTCGATGACGATGCGGATGTATGCCGACCGCAAGTCGCTGCCGCTCGATCGCGTCACCGTAACGCTGACGCACAGCAAGATCTACGCGAAGGATTGCGAGGAGTGCGAGACCCGCGAGGGCATGCTCGACCAGATCGACCGCGTCATCAGGATCGAGGGCGAACTCGACGCCGACCAGCGCAAGCGGCTGATGGAGATCGCCGACAAGTGCCCGGTGCACAAGACGCTGACGTCGGAGATACGGATCGTCACCAGGGCGGCGGAGTGAGCCCGCGACGCAGCGGGAAAGGCCGAGCCGTAGCAGCATCTGGGCGGCGTCCCTCTCCCGCACGGGGGCCGTCGCAGGGGCGTGCTGAAAAATATCGAAAACAACCCCATGCAAAGGTGCCGGCGGCCGCCGGCGCTCGAAGGCAACTTGACACGTCGGGCAACTCAGGAATATTCTTCCATTATTCCGAAATCGTGCGAACGCCCCTCTCTCCACGCGCCGCGCTCTTGCCGGTCAGGCAGTTCGCCATGATCCGCACCGCGGCGCCGATCTCGTTCTCGCGCCAGGCGGCGAAGCCGAGCAACAGGCCGTGGTCGCGCGGCCGCTCCAGCGCGAGGCTCGACAGTGCGCGCACCTCGACGCCGGCGACCACCAGGCGCGTCACAGCATCCCGGTCCGCACGGCCATCCTTGAAACGGGCAATCAGCTGCATGCCGCCCGGCGGCACCTCGGCGGTGAGCACCTCGCCGAGCTGCCGCGCCAGCGCCGCCGCGAGGTGGTCGCGGCGCGCGCGATAGATCCGCCGCATCCGCCTGACATGCGCCAGGAAATACCCGTCGGCCATGAAGCCGGCCAGCGCCTCCTGGACATGCACGGAGGCGATCAGCCCGAGATGGCGCTGCGCGATCTCCATCGTCCGCGCCAGTGATGGCGGCACCACCAGATAGCCGATGCGGATATCGGCGGTCATCGCCTTGGCGAAGGTGCCGAGATAGAGCACGCGTCCCTCGCGATCGAGCCCCTGCAGCGCCGGCATCGGGCGACTGTCATAGTGAAACTCGCCGTCGTAATCGTCCTCGACGATCCAGGTCTTGCCGGGCTCGGCGGAAGCCAACAGCTCGGTGCGGCGTGCGACCGGCATCACGCGCCCTGTAGGGTGCTGATGTGACGGGGTCGCGAAGATAAGCTTCGGCGCGCGCGTCGCGCGCATCCGCATCATGCCCCATTGATCGAGCCTGACACCGACGACGTCGGCACCGGCGGCACGAAACGCCGCCGCCGCTCCGGGATAGCCGGGATCCTCGGTCCAGACCGCATCGCCGGCGACGATGGTGGTCGCGGCGATCAGCGTCAGCGCCGCCTGCGCCGTCGGCAGGATCAGGATCTGATCGGCCTCGGCGCGCACGCCGCGGCTGACTTCGAGATAATCGCACAAGGCTTCGCGCAGGCTCGACCGGTTGACCACGGTCTGGTCATTGAAGCGGCGGCGCAATGCGCTGCGACGCACGCAGCGCGCCCAGATCTCGTGCGGAAACTCGCGCGCATCCGCAAGCCCGGGACGGAGCGGCCGGAAATCCGCCTGGTAGGACAGCGGCCAATCGCTATCGGAGAGCTGCAAGGCCCAGGGCGACAGCAACGGTTTGCGGGCGGCATCACGGCGTGGCGCAGGCAGAGCCTTGGCGAAGCGCGCCTCGATGTCGTCGGTCACAACCGGCCGCCGCCGCGCCGCGACCCGTAGATACCCTTCGGCGACGAGCTGCTCATAGGCATGCGTTACGGTGTTGCGCGCCACGTCGAGCTCGGCCGCAAGGCTGCGGCTCGACGGCAGCATGGCGCCGCTCCTGATCCGGCCGCTCGCCATCAGCGCGCGCAGCTGCTGGGTCAACTGCGCGGCCAGCCCGGCGTCGTCCGATCGCTTCAGCGCGAGCAATTCGGAGAGGATCAATCTGGCTCCCTCATTCTACAAAATCTGGCCCTTTCGAGAGAGCCAGCATGATCCTATTCACGAGCGGTATCGCCCGCAAGGATTCTGCCGTGAACCGGTCCCTCTCCCCCGCCAGGGCCGCCGCCCTATTCATCGTCGTGGTGCTGGCCTGGGGCATCAACTGGTCGGTCACGAAATCGCTGGTCGAGGCGGTGCCGCCGCTGTGGACCGCCTCGATCCGCAGCTGGGTCGCCCTGATCGCCCTGCTGGTCATCCTGCGCGCCAGCGGCAATTTGATCATTCCGCGGATCGCCGATGTCCCGGTCGTGCTCAGCGTGGCGCTGCTGCACATGACGTTCTTCTCGACGCTGGTCGCCGCCGGCCTGCGCTATCTCCCGGCCAGCAAAGGCGTCGTGCTCGGCTACACCACGCCGCTCTGGGTCGCGCTCGCAGCAGGCGCCGCGCGGACGGAACGGCTCGGGACATTGAAGCTGATTGGCGTCGCCTCCGGTCTCGCCGGCCTCTGCGTGATCCTCAACCCGGCGTCGCTGGACTGGAGCAATCTGCATGTCCTCGCCGGCGCCGGCATGATCATCATCGCCGCAATCTGCTGGGCCGCGAACATCATCTATATCCGCTCGCACCGCTGGATCGCGACGCCGCTGCAGCTGTTGCTGTGGCAGGTGCTGGTCGCGACGCTGGTGCTGACGACGTCGGCGCTGGTCACCGAAGGCGTGCCCGAGGTGACCTGGTCGCCACACCTCCTGCTGCTGTTTCTCTATTCCGGCTTCATCGGCACGGCGCTGGCCTATTGGGCGATGTCCGTTGTCAACAAGAGCCTGCCGGCGCTGACCACCTCGCTCGGCACCACGGCAACGCCGATCGTCGGCATCGTGACCGCGGCACTCTTGCTCGGCGAGCCGATCGATCTTTCGCTGGCGATCGCCGCGGCGCTGATCGTCGGCGGCATCGCGCTGAGTTCGCTCGCGGACGCGCCGTCGCGTGCGTAATTAGGGCCTGTGCTCATAGATTCGTCACGTCCGCTTCGGTCTCGGAAGCTGACGTCGAAACCGACGCGCTGCATGTCGGCCTTGGGCCAATAGGCGACATCCGGTCGTCGCCCGATCATGGGAGTTGGAACGCCTTCTTGAAGATTGCCTTGACGGCTTGCTTGGCTTCACGGGTAGCGACCGGATCGTGGCCGATGTGCACGCCGTGCACGACGCACGTGTCCGTATAGGCGAATGGCCGCTTGGTGTCGGTGTTAATGAGCAGCCCATCGGCATCCTCTTCGATCAAGCAATTGCGCACACTCTGGTATCCAGGCTGCATCGCTGCAGGCTGCGCACCGAGCGGGTTGTCGAATGCGTGCGAGGCGTTTGGATACTCGG
>NZ_JAGKJL010000070.1:0-42085 GCF_020329495.1 Bradyrhizobium australafricanum
AGAACGCGCTTACGCAGCCAATCAGCATTGGCACCGGACAGAACCGGCTTCTTGTGACCGCCGATCTTGCCGGGCGAAACGCCCCCAGTCTCCCGTCTCAGATTCTTCCACTTCGTTACACAGGACGGGCTGATCTGAAGCGCCTCTGCAATCGAACGAACTGTCTCTCCTGCATCAGCTCGCGCCAGAGCCCGTTCACGAAGGTCTTCTGAATAGGGTCGCGTCATCCATGCTGGCCCCCGTTCTCCAGCACGGAGTTTGAATCAGAAATCGCTCCCGCTGGGAATCCCGATTCTGCAAAAAAAACAACATGCTCTAGAGCCTGACCGGAAATGAGATGAGTCAATTCAAGAGGCACGTGTGGCGACTGCAACTGCGTCATGCTCCCGACAAGCTCGGGCATGAGGAGGGGGGACTGGGGCTCGTGATTTGGATTAAGGAGCCTGCACCTTGTGCGTCAGCTTTGCGAACATTGTCCTTGTTCGACGCAGGGGCAGATGCGCGGCGGAGCTTATCCAGCGCAGTCGTCCAGTCGCGAACTCGAGCAACCTTGATAAAGGCGTCAAGCGCCGGCGAATACTGCCTCCCCGCCACGGCCAAAAGCTGCACCTGGCGCCGGACGGGGTCGCCCTCAATTGGAATAGCGGCGAGCGACGGCAGCCTGGGAGCGTGCTCTGGCGCCAGGATGGCCCCAAAACCGGCGGATGCCATTTGCTGTAGATGCCTTTCCTGATCGCTCCTGTGCACAACTCTAGGGCCTGGATGGTCGGCAAAACAAGCCTGCTTGAATCGGCCTGCGACGTCGCATCCGACTCTTTCGAGAAATACCACCTCATGCAAGCCTTGGGGCGGAATAATGGTTTGTTTCGCCATCGGATGTTTCCGAGACAAGACGAGCACGTATCGCTCCTCGAACAGCCGCCAGCGATCAATACGCTCGGGTGGTTCCACGGTGTCACCGACGAGTGCGGCATTGATCTCGCCATCCAAAAGCATCGCAACGAGCTCGTCGGCATCCGCCTCGCGCAGATCGACTCGAAGGTCAGGGATGATCCTGGCGAGCTCCAAGAGCAAGTCCGTAATCAGTGCGGCGGAGACTGATGGCACCAGCCCAATCTTGAGCGGGGCGATCGTCTTCTTTTGATAGCCTCGCGCCTGAAGCCGTACCGCCTCCGCGGCGGCAAATATTTTCTCCAGCGCGGGCAAAATCATCTTGCCCAGCTCGGTGAGCTGGGTGAGATGACGTTCGCGGTGAATCAACTCGCCACCGAGTTCTTGCTCCAGTTTTTGTACCGCCTTTGTCAGCGCCGGCTGCGTAACATTGCATTGCTCCGCAGCCCGCGTAAAATTCAGTGTCCTTGCTAAGGCTAAGAAATATCGCACCTGATAAAACTGCAGCTGCATACTCATACTCGAAAGATTTGCCGTGGTTCGGACCGTTCCCATTCCTTGCCATGGTAGGGAGGGGCGATGGTCAAGCGGTTTGCCGCGGAGCTTCCGTGGAAACAGATGTCCGCCGGCTCCGAACTGTCGGCTCGCATCTTGCAGAAAGTGTTCGCACCGACGCGGCTTCCCACTAACGTCACGGTGGCGTGGAACATCATAGGCGAGACCAGTTAAATGTCAGGGTTTGCATCGGGATCGACTCGGCCAACTTTTCATCAGGTGCTCATTTAGATCTTCTGAGGTTTCAGTTCTGGACGATTGGAATGAGGGCCGCGGCAAGCGCGGCACGCTCACCGGCCCAGGCCACGGGTCATGGCGAGCAAATGCGCACCGTCCTGGCCATAAGGCAGCACGTAGATTTGCAATTATGAGTGTACTGCGCGATGAATGCGCTGCCCAGCGACGGCGTTGTCCTGTCCCAACACTAGGACAGCAGCTCACTCAGAGGGTCCGAAACACATGTCCGATAGTCCAAATCTTGTATTGCCTCGATCCGATCTCGATGTGCTGATGGCAACCTTGGATGTAGACGTCATTGGGCTCATTGAGTGTTTGGTCAGTCCAGGTTGGCGCCTGTCATTCGGGAGCGCGGACGCGCCTTCTATCCACTACAATCTTTCGGGAACCGGACGAATGGTTGTGGATGGTTTCTCTGCATTTCCTCTGGTACCTCACACCCTTGTCATCACACCGGCCAAGAAGCCGTTTCACATCGAGGTCGATGACCGCACAGCGGCCAAGACAGTGAATGTGGTCGAAGCGCAATGGGATCCGCGCTTCGGCGAGCGAGTCCAGCGATTCGTCGCCGGGGACGTCGACCCGATGGTCATGCTGATCTGCGGGTACTTTCGTGCCACCTACGGCTCGTCGATCGACCTCTTTGCAGGCCTTTCCACGCCGATTGTCGAGCGCTTCGAACCTGGCGATGAACTGGGGTCAAAGTTGCAGGCTGCGTTGGCAGAAATCAGCGGCCGGCAGGTTGGAATGCAGGCGATGACGACCGCCATCCTGAAGCAGGTGCTCGTCACGCTCGTCCGTCGGAGTCTGAATTCGACCAGCGTTTGGCTCGAACGTTTTTCTATCCTGAGTGACCGTCAAATCGCTCTTGCGTTCGCCGATATGGTGGCGCGACCATCGGCCGATCACTCTGTCATGGCCTTGGCGCAGAAGGCTGGCTTGAGCCGATCCGCATTCATGGCGCGCTTTGCGCGCGCAATCGGATGTTCGCCAATGGTTGCGCTCCGGCAAATGCGGATGAAGCGTGCAGCCGATATGCTCGCCGCGAGAACATTTTCAGTTGAGCAGATCGCTCGGGCTGTCGGATATAGGAGCTGCAGCAGCTTTCTTCGTGCCTTTCGCCAAGTGCATGGATACGTCCCGGCAGAATCTGAAGGTGAAGGGCGCTCCGCGCCGCCAGCTCTTCCCCGGTCAGCGCCGCGAATCGGGCGCAGCTGAGGACGAAGTCCGCGACACGTGACATTAGTGCCCCGGTCAGTGCTCGGCCGATGACCTTCTGTTATCGATTGCATGATCAAGAAACATGATCCGCGAGGCGCGACGCGCCCTAGTCTTCGAGGCAGTCCAGTAGCCACCACTAGCTGAGACAGTCGGCGTCAGTTGCATCGTCACCAACCGAATAATCGTTTGCGGTCTACAGAAGGAGGAGCAAATGCCCCGTATTTCCATTCCGACACGCGAGGACGCCCCCGCGGGGTCCAAGCCGATCCTCGACAACGTCGACAAGTTGCTTGGCTTCGTGCCCAACCTGCACCGCCTCATGTCGATCAGCCCGAACGCGCTCTCCGGCTGGGCTACCCTGATGGGATCGCTTGCGAAGACGCTGGACGTCAAGACGAGAGACGGGATCGCGCTGGCGGTGTCGGAGGCGGACGGGTGCGACTACTGCCTGGCCGCGCACAGCTTCATCGCAGGCAACCTGGGCAAAATCCCGACGGACGAAATCGAGCTGAACAGGGAGGGCCGCTCGAGCGATCCCAAGCGCCAGGCTGCGGTCGCCTTCGCGAAAGCGCTCATCGAGACGCGCGGCAAAGTTTCCGACGCCCAGTTTGCGGCAGTCAGGGATGCTGGGTGGACAGACGCCAACATCGTCGAGATGATCGCGCTGACTGCCCAGTTCCTGTTGACCAACTTCATGAATAATGCGGTGCAGACCCCGATCGATTTTCCCCAGGTCAGTCCCGCGAAGGCAGCCTAACGCGAGGTATCCTCCTTTGGAGGGAACGCCGGAGAATCCAATGTCTCGACGGTCCCCGCGGCTTGGTGTCAAGCGCGTCTACGAGCCGCCCAAGGCCTCGGAGGGCACGAGGGTGCTCGTCGACCGCATTTGGCCGCGCGGGCCCACAAAGGAGCATGCCAGCGTCGACGTGTGGCAAGGACATCGCCCCGAGCGCCGCCCTCAGGACCTGGTTTGGCCATGACCCGAACCGCTGGCGCGAGTTTCACAAGCAGTACTTCGAGGAGTTCCGCGCCAGACGGATCTTGTATCGACGGGCAAAGTCACGCTGTTCTTCGGCGCGCACGACACCGAGCGCAACAACGCCGTGGCGCTCGCGAACTTTCTCGTGGCACACTAGTCGGGGTCGATGTTCGGGATCGGAAGCTCGCTCAAGTCGTCATCATAGCTTGCCGCCGGCTCGACGCCGACGTTGTCGTTCGTGCGGATGTCAGCGCTGAGGCCGAGCGTCCGCCCGACGGGACAAATGTTCGCAGCCTGCATCAGCTGGGCGCGCTCCTCATTGCCAAGGTTTCCTTCGAGCCTGATGGAGCGATCGAAGGAGTCGCGGCCGCCATCCCCGCCATGATGGTACGACACGGCTACCTCGACGTGGGAAAGCGGGATTTTCCACCTTCGCGCCTGCAACCGTATCGTCATCGCCGTGCACGCGGCGAGCGAAGCGCTCAGTAACTCGTAGGGATTCGCCCCCGCCGCCGTGCCGCCTCTGCCGTCGGGGCCGCCGATCGAGAACGCCGATGCGCCGGCACGGCCGTTGAGCGTGCCAGCGCCGTCAAGGTCGCCGGCCACCTCAGCCTGTGGGCGGGGAGCTCTGTCGTTGTTCGAGTTCGTCATCGTGCTTTCCGGAGCGGTGTCAGGCGTGGAGGGTCTCGCCGCCCTTGGCATCTGCGTAGTACTGAGGCGCCTCGCGACGGTCGTATTTCCCGTAGTCGCGCACGATCCGCACGCTCCGGACCCTTGCCTTGTCATTCGGCGCGTAAGCATCCTCGTAGGCTTGCGCTGCAGCGGCGTCCCTCCAGGAAATGAGAAGAATCAGCTCGCCGGGCATAAGTATGGCGTCGAAGATGTCCCAGGACGTGCTGTCGGCAGCCCACGGATTCAGGCCGAGCCACTCGGCACAATCGTACGGGTTGCTGGTGTGCTTCCACTCCGCGGGGCGGGTCGCGTTGATCAGCGTGAGCGTCGTTCCTTCCCCGACTTCGGTCTCGTCGAGCCTCTGCTCCGTGAGGGCGTACCCCGGCGGCACTTGATTGTCAGCAGTGATCTGGCCGACGCGCAGGTGGTAGTCGGCGAGGATTTCGTCGCGGCCCTTCTGCTGGACTTCGTGATGGCGCATGCGGGTACGCCAGCGGACGAGCGACTTCTCGTCCCGCCAGTTCGAAAGCGAAAGGATCCAGCCCTCGCGGGTCAGGCTCTTGTAGCGGATATTGTCGACGAAGCCCTCTTCCTGCTCCAGCTCGGGGCGCAGCATCTTGGCGTTGTCGAGGTAGTCATCCCAGTTCTCTTTATTGGGGAAGGCCTCGAAAATCACTGAAAACATGCTCGTATCCCGCTTTTAAAGTCTGCGACGCAGTCGATCTCGATGTCGAAGTTCCCAGGCAGCGCGCCGCCCTTCACGGCAAAAGACCTTCAAGCCGTCGATATCGATCGTTTTGGACAGCATCCCCGTGGCTCCGGTTTCCTTCATCGACACCTCTCTTGCAAAGATCGTCTCTCAAGCGCCATAGCGTTCGGTCTTGATCGCCCTCGCTTCCAGTCCCAAGGCGAGAGCGGCGTCCGCTGCGATGTCGACGAAGGCGTTCGACCCGCACACGAAGGCGCAGGCGGGCGACATAGTCAGCCGCGCCGCGACGTCAGCGACCATCCTGGCGTCGACCCGCCTGCTGAAGTCGGTGTGGCGCGTCGCTGGCTCGCGTGTCAGTGCCAAGGCTAGCGCGAGATCGGGAAGCGACCTCTCGAGCTCGAGGAGCTCGTCCCTGAACAGTACCTCACGCCAGGTCCTGGAGGAGAGCAACAACGCGACAGGCACGGGTTCGGAGCTGGCTTTCCGATACCGGATCATGGCCATGAGCGGCACGACGCCGGAGCCGGCGCCGATCAAGAGCACTGGTCCGCTGGAAGGCCCCGGCCAGAGAAAGTGTCCACCAAGCGGCCCGCGAAGCTCGATCGTGTCGCCTACTTGCGCGACGTCGTGGAAGAACGGTGAGACCTCGCCGTCAGTGAGGCGCTCGATGGCCAGCTCGATCACTTTGGAATCGCTCGCGTCCGAGGCGATCGAGTAGCTGCGCATGGCAGTGTAGCCGTTGGGCGCAATCAGCCGCACGTCAACGTGCTGCCCTGCCGTGTAGTCGAACGTTTCGGAGAGGCGGAGAAAGAAGCTTTTGATAGCCGGCGTCCTCGTCGCGATCTCGATAATCGCGCAGCTCTGCCATCGCGCTGTTGCGGCAATCGCTTCAGTCATTCGTGTATCGCTGCTCATGCCACGGATCGCCGTACATGTGGTACCCTCGCAACTCCCAGAAGCCGGCTTCGTCACGCTCCGTGAACTGAAGCCCGTTCACCCACTTTGCCGACTTCCAGAAGTAGAGATGGGGCACGAGCAGGCGTGCTGGTCCGCCGTGCTCGCGTGGCAGTGGCTGGCCTTCGTACTTGATCGCGACCATTGCCTTCCCGGTCGTGAGGTCCGCGAGTGGCACGTTGGTGGAGTATCCGTCGTAGCAATGTGCGAGCGCAAACGGAGTGGGTGCGGTAAGGCCAGCGTCGGCGAGGATGTCGTCGACAGCTACGCCCTCCCAAGCGGTGTTGAGCTTCGACCACGAGGTCACGCAGTGGATGTCTCGCGTCATCCTGGTTCGAGGGAGCGCGTTGAACTCCGACCAGCTCCAGGCTTTTACCGGACGAGGTCCGACCTTCAGCGTGAATGTCCAGTCCGCGGGCTCGATCCGCGGCGTGGGGCCGGCCGTAAGCACCGGGAAATTGTCGACGAGGTGCTGTCCCGGGGGAATCCGGCCCGATGGTTCTGATCCGGATTGGGGGCCTCTGAAACCGCGAGTGACCATGGTGGATTTCCTCGTGTCGGTGCGTGGAATCAATCATCTGGCGCGGTCGCGAGCGGCCGGCGCCCGGGCCCGCGCGGGCGCACGGTCACGAACGCCGCGCGCCGCGGTTCCCAGCCGCTAGGGGAACGTCAGGCCGAAAGCGGCCGGATCGGGCTGCTCGCCTTTGCGTGGGACCAAGAAGCGCTCCAGTCCACCCGGCACGAAGCTGAGCAGCAGGGTCGCCTGGTCGCCGACCACCTCGATCGTATGCGGCACACCGCGGGGGAGAGCCGCGTAGGCGCCCGGCCCCACCTCGACACGGGCATCGCCGACTTGCGCGATTAGCTTCCCCTGCACCACATAGAGTAGCTCGTCCTCGCGCGAGTGTGTGTGCAGTGGCGGCTCCTCTCCGGCCCGCAATGTCCACATGACTGTGCCATATTCGCCTCCGGATTGGCTGCTCTCCACTTTGATCTCGACGCTCGAGCCTCCGCTCGAGGTCACCGTCTCGCCACCGTGGGGCGGCGTAAGAACCGGCTGCTGGACTGACATTTTGTAGACTCCTATTGTTGGACCTAGTTGACTTCGCAGTGGCGGCGAAAGGTTGCCGCTCACAACGTACCGCGAAGCATCGAATTTCGCGGGGCGAATGGGAAATGACGTCACGCCATGAAGTCGATAGCCGCGCGTTATGACGGCCCTCCGCCTTCTGAATCGGATTCGCGGGCGCGCGAGGCCGACTGCTGCTGCTGCTCGGTCAGGACCCTGACGGCCTCGGTGAGCTTCAGGACTTCCCACTCGCGGAGTTGGTCGATCTTCTCGTGCAGCAGCTCTATCTCGAGCTCCGCCTTCACGTTGATGCGGTAGTCCTTCTCCGCGGCCTTGCGATCGATGTTCTGCTGCCGGTTCTGGCTCATCATGATGACCGGCGCCGCGTAGGCGGCCTGGAACGAAAGCGCGAGATTGAGAAGAATGAACGGGTAGGGGTCCCAGCCCCTGATCGCGCCCACCAGGTTGGCGGTTATCCAGACGATCAGGATCGCGCTCTGGACGATGATGAAGCTCCACGATCCCATGACGGTGGCGACCGCATCAGCTATCCTTTGCCCCGGCATCAGGCGCGCAACCGCCGGGGGCTCATCCATGGCCTGAAGCCGAAGCGAACGGCTCTCTCGCCTGAGGTCGGCGAGCAGGTCGTGCTCGGCCTGTTCCATGCTGTCCTGGTCTTCCGCCTGCTCTTCCGTGCTGCTAGCAACCCGTTCCGCTTGAGGGCGGGGCCGAGGCAGCCAGCGCCCTGCCGCGTTCTCATCGCGTCGCCAGCCGTTGAGTTTCGCGGCGGTCCGCGATGGCCCGCCCTTAGTACCAAGCGCCGGCAAGCTCGTTCTCGCTCGGTTGCTGCCGCGTGTGCCCGGCGGTCGTCGTCGCGCACTACCTGACGTCAACCCCGTTCCAGAAAGCCACGTAGTCCTTGATGTTCGCGGCCGCCGTCGACGGCTCCGGGTAGTACCACGCAGCGTCCTCGTTGGTCTTTCCGTCCACCACTAACGAGTAGTACCTCGCCATACCCTTCCACGGACAGCGGCTCGTCCTCGAACTCCGCTGTAGGAATTCCTTGCGGACACTCCCGGGCGGGAAATAGTGATTTCCCTCGACGACGACCGTCTTATCCGACTCCGCGATCGTCGCACCGTTCCAAGTCGCCGTCGTCATTCCCTGTTCCTCGTCCTGCTGCGTTGTCGCGATGACTCCGACGCTATCGCGCGCCGCGGCCTCCGCGAAATAACGATCGGGAATGGATTGCATAGCGCTACGCTTCGCCGGCCACCCCACCGTGACGCAGTGCCCAGCCGGTCGATTGGCTGGAAACGGTTGGCCGCCGGCGTGCGTGTCGTGGACATGCGGGCGCACTCGCCACCTCCGCCTTGCTAATGGACTTCGCCCGACCAATCGCGGAGCCGCGCAACTTTGACGAAAGCGTCCAGTGCCGGCGAGTAGCGGCGCCCCTGCACAGCTAGCAGCCGCACCTCCCGCGAAACCGGTTCGCCTTCGAGCGGAATGGACTTGAGCGTCGGAAGGCGCGGCATGTGCTCGGGCGCGAGTATCACGCCCAAGCCAGCCGCGGCCATGTGCTGCAGGTGCAAGTCGTGACCGCTGCAGTGCCCTAGGCGGGGCGGTTCCTCGGGGAAATACGACCGTCGGATCTTCGGGGCGACGTCGCATCCGGCGCGTTCCAGCAACACGGTCTCGCGGAGGTCGTCGATGCCGATCGAGGGCCGGTTTGCGAGCCGGTGTGTCGGCGCGAGAACCGCAACGTAGCGCTCCTCGAACAGCGACCAGTTGTCGATGCGGGCAGGGATGTCCTGCACGTCCCCGACCATTGCGGCGTTGATTTCCCCCTCAAGCAAGAGGTCGACGAGCTTCTCCGCTGCGCCCTCGCGCAGCTCGACGTGAAGTCCAGGGACGAGCTTTGCGATCTCCGCGATCGGATCGAGGACGAGCGACACCGAGATGGAGGGGGCGAGGCCAATCTTCAGTGGCGCAACCTCCTTGCGTTGGAACTCCTGGGCTTTGCAACGCACCGCCTGTGCCGAGGCCAATGTGTGCTCGAGCATCGGAAGGACTTCCTTCCCAAGGTCCGTGAGCTGCGTCAACTGGCGCTCGCGGTAGATCAACTGGCCGCCGAGCTCCTGCTCGAGCTTCTGCACCCCCTTGGTCAGGGCGGGCTGCGTGACATTGCACTGCTCGGCTGCGCGGGTGAAATTGAGTGTGGACACTACTGCGAGGAAGTAGCGAACTTGATGAAGCTCCATGGGCTGTTCTCTGTCAAGTTGCCGCGGACTATACTGACGAGCCTTGCGTCGTTCCCTGCGGACTCGGGCGCTTGTGGTTGTTTACTACGAGAGGGAAGGCGACCTCGGTGACTGTCAACGGCCGCCTGGTCTTCAACGAGGTCGGCTTGGCGGCTGCCGTCGCTGGGCTCGGGCTCCACTCGACGACCGTGCGCGCCGCCGCGAGGAAGGAGATCTCGGAAGCCTTGGTCATGCGCGTCCTCGCTGACTGGAGGTCGAACTGCACGCGGTCTTTCTGGCGCGCAAAGCTGTGAAGCCATCCGCGCTTGCATTCGTCGACTTGCTTGCTTCAAGTACCGTCATGATCGTTCCTTCTGGGTCGCGCTTGCGCTCCGAGTTCCCTTGGAACCGGGGGGCAGGGCGCTTATTGACCCACGTGCGCCGCCATAGCGAGTAAAGCCCGGCAAATCGCTCCAAATTGCCGCTAAAAAGCAGGAGGATCAGCGTCGGCCGTATCGGGCAAGACTAAGAGACGGCTGGCATTTCTGAGGCGATGGAGTACGATTTTCGCCAGGCTGGAAAGAGGCAGCGCGTGTGCGCACGAGGAGCTTGATCAGCCGACTTCAAGCCGAAGCCCGACGTCGGAGACTGACAGATGGTACAGCAGTCGCTGAACGTCGCATGCTCGGACGATAGCTCTCAAGTGTTGTGGGAGGACGGCGAGCGTGTGTTGAGCCGTGGCTGGCGACTGGGCGACAATGGCAACCGGGTCGCGGTGCTGCTTGTTGCCGCTGCGGCCGACCGTCCGTCCCGCTCAAGTCTCGATCGCCTCGCTCACGAATTGAGCTTGAAGGATGAGCTGGAAGCAGCCTGGGCCGTGCGACCGCTCAAGGTGGAGCGCGGCAGCGGCCGAACCATGCTATTGGTGCTCGAGGATCCGGGCGGCGAGCCGCTCGCCAGGCTACTCGGCTCACCCATGGATGTGGGAGGCTTCTTGGCCCTCGCGATCGGCGCCGCAACAGCTCTAGGCAAGCTCCACCAACGCGGCCTCATCCACAAAGACATCAAGCCAGCTAACATTGTGGTGCACTGCGCTGATGGACACGTGCGGCTCACCGGATTTGGCATCGCATCGCGCCTGTCCCGCGAGCGGCAGGCGCCCGAGCCGCCCGAGACCATCGCCGGTACGCTTGCCTACATGGCACCCGAACAAACCGGGCGGATGAACCGCTCGATCGACGCGCGCAGCGATCTCTACGCCCTTGGCGTCACGCTGTACCAGATGCTTACGGGCGTTCTGCCCCTAACAGCGGCCGATCCCATGGAGTGGGTGCACTGCCATATTGCCAGAAAGCCGGTGCCGCCAGCGGAGCGCCTAAAGAGTGTCCCTGCGCCCGTCTCGGCGATCATCATGAAACTGCTCGCCAAGACACCCGAGGATCGTTACCAGACCGCCGGTGGTGCCGAGCGCGACCTGCGACGCTGCCTGGCGGAATGGGAAGCGCGCCGCCACATCGATGACTTCCCGCTCGGCCTGCAGGACACGCCGAACGAGCTGCTGATCCCCGAAAAGCTGTACGGACGAGATCGTGAGATCGCGACGTTGTTTTCCTGCTTCGATCGCATCATCAAGACCGGTGTGCCGGAGTTGGTGCTGGTCTCAGGATATTCCGGCATCGGTAAGTCCTCAGTCGTCGACGAACTACACAAGGCGCTCGTGCCGAAGCGCAGCCTGTTCGCGTCTGGCAAATTCGACCAGTACAAGCGCGATATCCCTTACGCGACACTCGTGCAGGCTTTTCAAAGTCTCGTCCGGTCTATCCTCAGCAAGAGCGACACCGAGTTGGCAAGCTGGCGCCGCGCGCTTCTAGAGGCGCTGGGATCGAACGGACGGCTCATGATCGACCTCGTACCCGAACTCAAGCTAATCATCGAGGACCAGCCACCGGTTCCTGAGTTGCCGCCACAGCAGGCACAAAGCCGTTTTCAACTCGTATTTCGGCGATTCATTGGCGCATTTGCTCGCTCGAACCAGCCACTGGCGCTCTTCCTCGACGACCTGCAGTGGGTCGACGCAGCGACGCTTGATCTGTTAGAGGACCTGTTGCGGCCAGATCTGGGGCAGGGGCACCTGATCTTGATCGGTGCCTATCGCAACAACGAAGTCGCTGCGGCCCATCCGCTAAGGAGAAAGCTCGACATCATCAAGGCCGCCGGCGGAAAGGTCGCGGAGATCAAGCTATCGCCGCTCGCCCAATCGCACCTTGACCAGTTGGTTGCGGACGCTCTTCGCTGCGAGTTAGAGCGTGCTGCGTCGCTCGCGAAGCTCGTGCATATGAAGACCGGCGGCAATCCGTTTTTCGCCATTCAATTCCTGTCTTCGCTCGTCGAGGAAGGATTACTCACATTCGATCATGATGGCGCGCGCTGGTCCTGGAATATCGACCGCATTCACGCCAAAGGTTACACCGACAACGTCGTCGATCTTATGGTCGGGAAGCTCACCCGCCTGCCGACCGAGGCGCAGAATGCTCTGCAGCAGCTGGCTTGTCTTGGAAACATTGCCGAGAGCACAGCACTTTCGATGGTTCTCGGGATTTCGGAGGAGCAGCTCGATACGACTCTGTGGCCGGCCCGCCATCAGGAGTTGGTCGAGCGTGTGGCAGGCGCTTACCGGTTCGTCCACGATCGCGTTCAGGAGGCCGCCTATGGGCTGATCCCGGAGCAACTGCGCGGCGAGGCGCACCTTCGAATAGGGAGACTTCTGGCGGCGCGGACGTCTCCGGAGAAGCGGGATGAGGCGACCTTTGAAATCGTTAATCAGCTCAACCGAGGTCTTGGTTTGATCACATCGGTCGATGAACGCGAGCAGGCCGCGGAATTGAACCTGGCTGCAGGCCGGCGCGCCAACGCATCGACTGCCTACGTTTCGGCGCTCAGTTACTTCATTACCGGTCGAGGCCTATTGGCAGAGGATTGCTGGGAGCACCGGCGGGAGCTCATCTTCGCACTCGACCTTCATCGCGCCGAGTGCGAGCTCTTGACTGGCGCGCTCTCGGACGCAGAAAACCACTTGGCTGCATTATCTGCTCGCGTCACGGATATGGCTGATCGAGCGGGTGTGGCGCGCCTCGGAATCGACCTTTACCTCACGCTCAATCAGCCCAGCCGCTCGGTCGCCGTCGGTCTCGAGTACCTAAGGTACCTCGGCATCAGCTGGTCGCCGCATCCGACGGATGAGGAGGCGCGCCGAGCGTATCAGCGTATCTGGTCGGAGCTCGGCCGGCGCGCGACCGAGGAACTGATCGCCCTTCCCTTGATGACCGACCCGGCATCCCTCGCCGCGCTGGATGTCCTGAACCGGCTCTCTTCGCCGGCACAATACACCGACCTCAACCTCTACACGCTCGTCGTCTGCCAAATGCTCCGTCTTACCTTGGATCGTGGCAACAGCGACGCGTCTGCCGTCGCCTATGGCCGGCTTGGAATGATCGCCGGGCTGCGGTTCGGCGAGTACGATGGCGCGTACCGCGTCGGGCGGCTCGCTTATGAGCTCGTCGAGCAGCGTGGACTATGGCGTTTCCAGGCGGGTGTGTACCTGAATTTCGGAAATATGGTCATGCCTTGGACAAGGCATATCAGAACATGCTGCGAACTCATTGGCCGCGCATATGACGCGGCGCAGAAAGCCGGCGACCTCGTGTATGCGGGGATCTGCTCCGGGCTGAGAGTCCTGAATCTTCTTGCGGTCGGTGATGCGCTTGCCGACATCGAACGTGAAGCTGAAAGGGTACAGTGTGGCCACATACAGCTTGGCACCAACCTCGAAATCATCAGTGTCGCACTCGCTATAGCACGAATGCTGCGCGGCGCGACGGCGAGATTCGGCTCCTTGGATGACGGGCAATTTGACGAGCGACGAATCGAACGCGATTTCGCCAACACTTCGGATGTGACGGCCGGTCAATGCTTGTATTGGATCTGCAAGCTGCAGGCCCGCTTTATGGCTGGTGACTATGCCACGGCGGTTGATGCTGCATCGAGGGCGCAGCCGCTTTTGAGCATGTCCCTCACGATCATGGAGGCGGCCGACTATCACTTCTACAGCGCCTTGTCGTACGCGGCGTTCTGCGATTCGATGCCCGCCGGCCAGCGGACGTCGACTCTGGAGGCCTTGGCCCCTCATCACAATCAGCTCGTCAGCTGGGCCGCGGCCTGTCCGGAAAACTTTGAAGACCGCGCAGCGTTGGTTGGTGCGGAGATTGCCCGGATTGATGGCCGCGCGTTCGATGCCATGAATCTTTACGAACAAGCCATCCGTTCGGCACAGGCAAACGGTTTTGTCCAAAACGAGGCGCTCGCCAAAGAGCTGGCGGCGCGCTTTTACGCCGCGTGCGGCTTCGAGCAAATCGCGCACCTGTATCTGCGAGACGCCCGCGATTGCTACTTGCGCTGGGGCGCGGACGGCAAGGTTCGCCAACTCGTTGCGATGTATCCGCGCCTCAGGACGGAAGAACCCGCACCTGCTTCGACAAGCACCATCGCAGCGTCTGTCGAGCAACTCGACCTCGCAACGGTGATCAAGGTGTCGCAGGCCATATCGGGCGAGATCGTGCTGGAGAAGCTGCTCGAAATGCTTATGCGCACTGCGCTTGAACAGGCCGGTGCCGGACGAGGCTTGTTGATTGTTTCACGCGCGGCTGAGCAGCGGATCGTCGCCGAAGCCACGACCGGTGGCGATTTGGTGACGGTACATGTGCGCGACGAGGACGTGGCTGCGACAGTGCTGCCGGAGTCGGTGCTCCACTACGTCCTGCGCACCCGGGAAAGTGTTATTCTCGACGATGCGTCATCTCACAATCCATTTTCTGCCGATCCCTACATCGTTAAGTGTTATCTGCGCTCTATTCTCTGTTTGCCGTTAATCAACCAGGGAAAGATTACAGGCATTCTCTACCTGGAGAACAATCTGACACCCAGAGCCTTTACGCCCGATCGCGTCGCTTTGTTGACGGTGGTTGCGTCGCAGGCGGCGATCTCGCTGGAAAATTCGCGGCTTTATCGCGACGTCGCAGATCGCGAAGGGAAGATCCGGCGTTTGGTCGACGCGAACGTCATTGGGATCATCATTGCCGACCGCGAAGGTCGAATTCTTGAGGCGAATGACGCGTTTCTACGCATCGTAGGATATGACCGTGAGGACTTGCTTTCGGGCCGCGTGCGCTGGACCGAGCTGTCCCCGCCCGAATGGCGCGAGCGCGACACATTGACCCAAGCAGAACTGAACTCAACCGGGATAGTGCAGCCCTTCGAGAAGGAGTATTTTCGGAAAGACGGCAGTCGCGTGCCTGTGCTTGTTGGTGCCGCTCTGTTCAAAGAAGGAGGCGAGGAGGGCCTTGCATTCGTGCTCGATTTGACCGAGCGCAAGCGTGCGGAGGACCGCCTCCGCGTGCAGCATACCGTCGCGCAGGTCTTGGCGGAAGCGGCCACGATCGAGGAGGTCACTCCGAGAATACTGCGGGCCATGGGCGAGTGTCTGGGATGGGACGTAGGCGCGCTCTGGCGCGTGGACCGCGAGGCCGAGGCGCTGCGCTGTGTCGAGCTTTGGCATAAAGCGTCGATCGAAATCCCCGAATTTGAAAGAGCCGATTGGCAGATCACCTTCAGTCCGGGGGTGGGACTACCGGGCCGGGTGTGGTCCAGCCTCAAGCCCGCATACATTCCGGATGTCGTTCCTGATAAAAACTTGCCGCGCGGACCCATCGCCGAACGCGAAGGACTACACGCAGCGATCGGCTTTCCTATCCTGCTCGGGAGCGAAGTCTTGGGCGTGATCGAGTTCTTCAGCCGCGAGATCAAGCAACCCGATCAAGAGCTGCTCGACATGGTGGCCACTATCGGCAGCCAGATCGGTCAGTTCATTGAACGCAAGCGCGCCGAGGAAGCTCTGATGCGAAGTAAGGATTATTTGGCGGAAGCGCAGAAGCTGACGCATACAGGCAGTTGGGCATGGGATCCCCGCACGGAACAGGTGCTGTATTGTTCCGAGGAAATGTTCCGCATTTACGGATTGGATCCACGGTCGAGCCTACCTTCTCGAGAAAATTTCCGACAGCAGATTCACCCCGAGGATCGCGACTGGGTAAAGGAGAGATTTGAGGAGTCGCTTCGCAAAAAAATTGACAGCTACGCCGAGTACAGGGTTGTTCTGCTAGATGGAACAGTAAGGCACATCAGTGCCTCGGGTCATCCGGTTCTCAACGACGATGGCGAGCTCATCCAGTTTGTCGGTACCGCTGTAGATGTGACGAAGCGCAAACAAGCTGAGGAATCATTGCGGGAAAGCGCGGCGAATCTCGCCCACATGAACCGCGTGAGCATGATGGGAGAGTTAGCAGCCTCCCTGTCGCACGAGATCGCGCAACCGATCGCCACCGCACGCAACAACGCCCGCGCGGCCCAGAATTTTCTGAAGATGCAGCCGCCGAATCTGGGCGAGGTCAGGGAAGCACTTTCCTGCGTCGTCGGAGATGCTGATCGGGCCGGAGAAATCATCGATCGCATCCGAGAGCAAATCAAGAAGACGCCGCCGCGAAAAGAGTGTTTTGATCTCAACGTGGTAATCAGGGAAGTGATTGTATTGGCTCGAAACGTGACCCTCAGGAACGGCGTTTCGGTCCAGACCCGGCTTGCGGAGGGACGACTTTCGGTTCTGGGGGATCGTGTTCAGCTGCAACAGGTCTTGCTGAATCTGATTCTGAACGCGGCTGAAGCAATGGGTTTGATGGAGGAGGGGGTGAGAGAGCTGTCGATCAGCAGCGAGGAGGATCGAGCGGGCGTCGTCGTGGCCGTGCGTGATTCAGGGCCAGGCGTCGATCCCGAGCATCTCGACCGGGTCTTTGACGCCTTCTACACCACGAAGCCCAGTGGAACGGGCATGGGGCTGGCGATCTGCCGGTCTATCATCCACGCTCATGGCGGCAGGCTATGGGCGGACATGAATGAACCCCGCGGCGCCGTGTTCCAGTTCACCTTGCCGGGAGCCGGACGGGAGCTCACGACCCTTCCTCAGGCGAGCTTGCTAACCTGAGAGCCGCGCAAACACATCGAGTGAGATGGTCCTCATCCACCGGCTTACGTAGGTAGCACAGGACTCCATCATTCAGGGCGCGAGCCCGGTCAGCATCATTGGGAAAGGCCGTCACGAGGATTGTGGGAATTGGGTTGCCCGTGTCGATAAGGCGCCGGTAGAGTTCGAGCCCGGTCATCGCAGGCATATGGATGTCGGCGATCAGGCAGGCTGTTTCGGCAAGCTGCGGCGAGGCGAGAAAATCGGCGGCGGACGCGAAAACGTCGACCGTATAGCCCAGCGATCTCATGAGCCTGCACATGGACTCACGAAGGAACCGATCATCTTCAACGACCGAAACCAGTATCTTTTTCATCATACCGCACCCATGGCCGTTCGCTGGACGCGTCTGGGGCAGACAGCTATCAGATTCTAGTGACGCTCCGCATCGAATTGCTCGATCTCTGAGAGGATGCCACCAGTGTGCCGCCTGTGCCCCGTAAACTTTGGTTTATCTGGACAGTGACTACGAAATTCAATCCGGCATGGCTTGTGATCGGGGCTTTCCTCGGATTGAAGCAGTCGCGGGATCAGCGGTCTAACTCCAGGACTCGCTCGAGCGGCCTAAGCCTTCGTATGATCGACGCGCCCCTTTCGGATGCCCGAGCTCAACCCGCGCTCAATTGAGCCGCTGGTGACAATCCTCTTAGTCTTAGTGCATTCGATGCGCACAGGCCAAAAGGAGAAAACAATGCCTTACCGCTGGGAAAGTCAGGGGCCTGACAAGGCAATGCGATGCGCAGTCTGCGAAGGCAAGTTTGGTCTCGTCCGGCATTATTCGTGGCGAACGCCGCTTTGCTCCAGGAAGTGCGTCGATCGCTTCAACGCACGCCGCCAAGCTGACCACAATTGGATGGGTTGGCTCCAATTCGCTTTCGACCAGTCGTCCGAAAACCGCGCGCCATGAAGCTTCAGATTTCATATCGAGGCAAGGAATACTTGAAGACAGCGCAGACTTTGCTTCGTACTGCCAAAACCATGACGGACCAAGCCATTGCCGCTCAGCTTAAGGCTCTTGCTGACGACTACGAGCGGCGAGCAGAGAGGGCTTCGCTCGACGATGCAGCCAAGGCGTTGGCTCGATCTGACGAGCGCTGAATACGCGTGGCATACATGAACTGATGGCAGTTCCCTCAGCACCTATTGGGCCGACCTGAAATCGAACTCCGGCCGAAAGTCGATCCGAGCTTCCGAGGAGCGAGCTGTGTCAGCGCGCGTAGGCCTTGATGTATCCGGCGCGTGTCCATTGGAAAAAGGGGCTGTTCAGGTTCCACGATTAGGATTAGCGTGGTCTGACTGACCTGCAAAACAAGATGCAGGCTGAGTTCGTGATCTCTTCCGAGTGGCAGCGATGCCTGACGCTTCCTCCACCGTGTTGGTCATCGACGATGATCCGGATCTCCGTGCGTCGGTCGGACGCCTGCTGCGATCGCTTGGCATTGACGTTCAGCTATTTGCCTCGATTTCCGACTTCCTTAAATCCGATCTACCGGATTGCCCCACCTGCCTGGTGCTTGATATCAGATTGCCCGGCCAAAGCGGCCTCGATTTCCAGCGCGAGCTAGCTGCGGCAAACAGGGAGATCCCGATCATCTTCGTCACGGGCCACGGCGACATACCGATGTCTGTGCAGGCAATGAAGCGGGGTGCGATCGAGTTCTTGACCAAGCCGTACCGCGACCAGGATCTTCTCGATGCCATTCAGCTCGGCTTGGCCCGCGATCGTGCGCGGCGGGAGAATGACAAGGAGTTGATCTCCCTTAGGCAGCGTTTCGCCTCCCTTAGCCCCCGGGAGCGCGAGATCGTAATTCAGGTGGCGCGAGGCCGCCTGAGCAAACAGATTGCCCACGACATCGGCATCGCCGAGGCCACGGTGAAGGTACATCGCAGCAGGGCGATGCAGAAGATGCAGGCCGGCTCGCTCCCAGAACTCGGCCGGATGGCTGACAAGCTCAATCTGATGCCTGACGCACCGCAACGCTCTTAAAGTGTGCTTTTTGCGCAATCTACTATTCGCGCCGCCGGATGAGCTAAGCAGCCGCGCAATCTGCAAAGCATTCCAGGAGAAAAAGGCCGGCGGGCGCTACGCCGCCGACCATTTCTTGCAACTGCCGGCTCGCGGGGTCCGGTTCCGCTGCGATTCTCATCTCTGAGCGCCAGGGCAAACTAAGAGCGGGCTGCTATGCACTGGCGGTCAGCATCGATTGAATCATTACTCCAGAGGGGCGGCCGACTCTATCGTACGTCAGTATTGCGCGATTGTACGAAGGGAGGTTCGCATACCGACTTTGGCTACTGCCTGTTATACGCCGATTTATCGATCGCCAAGTGACATGCAGATGCGCGGTCTTCGAAGCCCTCTCCCGGCTTGTAAATCTTAGTTTAGGCAACGCAACCAAATCTGTCGTTGCTGCCACCCGCGTCGAATAGCTCGTAGCACTCCAAATCGCCAGATTATTACGGATAACTAGCATCTTTGTGGGGATTAGCCCTGGCAAAGCAAGCGAGGTCATTATGCGATCGAGTGCAGCTTTCGAACGGTTGGAGCAGTTTCATCTCGAACCGGAGCTTGATGTCGGACGCGCCCTTCAGCGTCCGAATGCGGCCAAGCCACACTTCGAGAAACGAACCGAACCAGCGGGCGCAAGGCCAACAGAAGTTTCGTTCGGACCGTTTCGCCTTCTTCGAGCGCAGTTCCTTTTGCTCGAAGGCGACAAGCCCGTGCCTCTCGGAAGTCGCGCTCTGGAAATTCTGATTGCTTTGCTCGAACGCCACGGAGAGTTGGTCAGCAAGCAGGATCTGATGGCTCGCGTTTGGCCCAACATTTTCGTTGAGCCCGCCAACCTCACGGTTCATATGTCAGCGCTGCGTCGCGCATTGCGTGACGGTCAGGGTGGGAATCGCTTCATCGTCAACATCCCAGGACGCGGCTACTGTTTCGTCGCCTCAGTCGCTATGTCGGCTCACGAGAATTGAGCGCAACCGGCGAACCATGGAAAAATTCGGTGAGGCATTACCCTGCTCGCGACAATAGCGGAGCAGCCGTTTACTGTAGCGAATATTCGGTCAGCTCCTGGAGCTTCGCGAACCGCATTTGGCTGGCGACAATCCTGCCGTTGTTCGTGAGTTCTTAGGGCGAGGGCGGGGCCCCTCCGTCGCCATCCGAAACCGTCACTCGCCGTTTCTAAGCCAATGTTTATGTGGCGGCAACTACAGCCGTACCCTGAACAGCCTACGCGCAATAGAAGATGGGCCGGCACAAATGTAAGCCTCCTCTCGACAACTCGCGTTCTGGAGTCCGCTCATGAGGAGAATCACTGTTCTCATCGTTTCTGCTCTGATCAATGCATCTACAATTCCCAGGCTTGCGGCGGCGTCTACGTTAAACGAGGATATTTACGCCGCTCGCGCGGTCTCGGCGACTCTACCCGGCAAGCCCGATAACGCGGCCGACAACCAGAAGACTTGTCGCGCCTACGCCGCTTCATCTTATGATTCCGTGATGCTGCGGCAAGCCGCTGCTGGCCGCGTCGAGGGCGCGCGGATGTTGATTGCGCTCGATTCCGTGATTAACGCGTTCAAACACCTGTTGGCGACGAAATGCGTCAGCTGACCTTCACTATTCTCTGACAATGACAATGACAATGACAATGCGATGCAAGAGGTTTGCAGATGATTATCTTCCCGCTCATAACCACATGGATGTGGTTTCAGATCATCACGGCGTCACCGCTCCCATCTTCGGGCCGTCCGGTTGAGGACAGCTCTGACGCTAGCGCCTCGTTGTGCCCCGTGGAAGTGTCATTCCAGCGAGGTTGAGCATGACCCAGGGCCATTTCTACCGCTCCAACACGAAGAAGGTTTTCGCAGATCGCCGCGGCGCCGTGGTGGACGACCTCGCTGAGGCGAGCCATGTCGTGCAATCCTTCACCAGCGAACTCAGCCTCGAGGATTGGCGTGACTGGGTCATGCATGTCAGCGACGATCGGAACGATACGCTCTTCGTTGTGCCCTTTGCTTTCGTGCTCGGCAAGCCGAATTGAGGCCGCCATGGCAGTTCAGCCACTCTCCAATAATACATTGTATTGCTCGTTCTGCGGCAAGAGCCAGCACGAAGTCCGCAAACTGGTCGCGGGTCCCACGGTCTTCATCTGCGACGAGTGCGTTGAGCTCTGCGTGGACATCATCCGCGAGGAGAACAAGACCTCGCTGGTCAAGTCGCGCGACGGCATTCCGACGCCGAAGGAAATCTGCAAGGTCCTGGACGATTACGTCATCGGCCAGAGCCATGCGAAGAAGGTCCTGTCGGTCGCGGTGCACAATCACTACAAGCGCCTCGACCATCAGACCAAGCACAACGACGTCGAGCTCGCGAAGTCGAACATCCTGCTGATCGGTCCGACCGGTTCGGGCAAGACCCTGCTCGCGCAGACGCTGGCCCGCATCCTCGACGTGCCCTTCACCATGGCTGACGCGACGACGCTGACCGAAGCCGGTTATGTCGGCGAGGACGTCGAGAACATCATCCTGAAGCTGCTGCAGGCCGCCGACTACAACGTCGAGCGCGCGCAGCGCGGCATCGTCTATATCGACGAAATCGACAAGATCAGCCGCAAGTCGGACAACCCCTCGATCACCCGCGATGTGTCGGGCGAGGGCGTCCAGCAGGCGCTGCTGAAGATCATGGAAGGCACGGTGGCCTCGGTCCCGCCGCAGGGCGGCCGCAAGCATCCGCAGCAGGAGTTCCTGCAGGTGGATACCACCAACATCCTGTTCATCTGCGGCGGTGCCTTCTCGGGCCTCGAGAAGATCATCTCCGCGCGCGGCCGCTCGACCTCGATCGGCTTCGCGGCGCAGGTGCTCGCGCCGGAGGACCGCCGCACCGGCGAGATTTTCCGTCACGTTGAACCGGAAGACCTGCTCAAGTACGGCCTGATCCCGGAATTCGTCGGCCGTCTGCCCGTCGTTGCGACGCTGGAGGACCTCGACGAGACCTCGCTGAAGAAGATCCTGACCGATCCGAAGAACGCGCTGGTGAAGCAGTACCAGCGGCTGTTCGAGATGGAGAACATCGAGCTGACTTTCGCCGACGAGGCGCTTGGCGCGGTTGCCCGCAAGGCGATCGAGCGCAAGACCGGCGCGCGCGGCCTGCGCTCGATCCTGGAGAGCATTCTGCTCGAGACCATGTTCGACCTGCCGGGCCTGGAAGGTGTGGAAGAGGTCGTGATCTCCCGCGAAATCGTGGAAGGCACGGCGTGTCCGCTCTACATCTATGCGGACCGTTCCGACCGCGCGGTGGAAGGCAGCGCCATGAGAATCCGCTTGCACGCGGCAAAATAGGAGCTTCCTGCCTCATAAGGACAAGCTTGCGGCTCGACCGGTTGAACAGTTTCGTCCGCAGGTGGGACTCAAGCTCGAAGACCTTACGGCTGACCGTTGGCCGTGGCGTTTTCAATTGGCGCGCCGCAGCCGAAAGGCTGCCGGTCTCGATCGACATCAGCGACGTCGCCTTCCTAGGCTGCTCGCGCGCAACCTCTCATAGCGAAACGTGGTCGATCCACTAGCGTACGCATTTGGCGCGATTTGCGGAGATTTGGATTGCTTCACTCGTGCCGACGTTCCTCGTCGGATACCAATTTGCATCACGGAGGCGGACAGCTTCCCAAGGTCTCGGCGCCCGGCGATCCCTCCCTTCGCCGTGTTCGCCCGCGGCCGGTCCTTCCCCCCGGGGACCGGCCGCCCCTCCTCAGGGCCGTTGGGCAACGGCGCCGGATCGGATGGGCAGGGGACACTTGAATCGACGAGTGTGGAAGCCCAGTCGTGGAGCATAAGACGGATGGAGATTCGCCGCGGCGCGCCAAGCGTCTCTGAGCTATTCCGATAACGGTCGGCTATCGACTCCATGGCGAGAGGTGATTTTCCTTTAGACGGTCATAGACTCAATCTTCGCGCTGTCGTCGCCCGCCCTCGTGTACGGGCCAAAGTCGGCGTTCCGTTGAACGATCGCAAACCAGGAGGTCCGACATGCAGATCAAAGAGACACCCGACGTTTCCTTCCCCCGCGTGGTCGAGAGCCGTCCGCTGGAGGATGTCGTCGTGCTCGCGGACAACGCCGGCGTCGCGCTTGGAGTACCGCGCGCATTCAGCGCGACGGTGCGGAGCGTCCGCGATGACGGCAGCGGCCTCATCGCGTCCCGGTGCGTGGAGATTCCGCTCGTCGGGCGCGACGGCGAGATCTCCGGGATACTGTGCTGGACCGCCCCTCCGTCCGACACGCGTGGCGTATTCTCCTCCCGCGGGCCGGAGGGGGCGATGGCGATCGGCGACGTGGCGCAGTTCGTCGTCCACGACATCAACAACCTTGTCGCTGTGATTGGCAGTGGCCTGCGGCTGCTCGAATGCCCGAGCGACGCCGCATACCGAAAGGCCATCGTCAGCAAGATGCAGCACGCGATCACGCGAGGAGCGTTGCTAAGCCGTCAGTTTCTCGACGCTGCGCGATCATGCCCCGAATCGACCGGCGGGTTCGCCGCAGGCAGCCGCCTTGCAGCGCTGGCGCGCACGCTGGACCAGGCGTTGCGTCCCGACATCACGGTCCGCACCGATATCGCCCCTGATTTGTGGGACTTCAACGCTGACCCGGAGGAGCTGTACTTCGCGCTGCTGAACCTCTGCCGAAACTCAGCCGATGCTATGCCAGGGGGCGGAGCGATCACCGTCGCTGCGCGGAACGTCGAACCTTCCGCTGGTGCGACTTGGGGATTCGTCGAGATCATCGTCGCCGACGACGGGGAAGGCATGCCCGAGGAGGTTCTCTCGCAGGCCTTCACCCCGTACTCCACCACAAAGGCCGCGGGCAGCGGCACTGGCCTCGGGCTCCTCCAGGTCCAGCGCTTCGCCGAAGGACGAGGCGGCGCGGTCTACATAGAGAGCGAGCGGGGTGGCGGCACGCTGGTGCGCCTCTTCCTCCGGCGCGTGCTCGCAACTGGGCTTCCCAGCAGGATCGTCGGCGGGGAGATCGCGTACACGCCGTCATCCAACGGCGGCGTATTCCACGTCGTCAACCCAGCGGCGGCTGCGCCGAATTCGTAGCCCGCGCGAACACCTGGAGATCGGTTCAGCGATGCAGCTCATGATCCCGCCCGGCCGCCTCGACCGTCCGGTCGACCAAGAGAGGGACCACGTGCTCGGCCCCACCGATGCCGAGATCACGCTCGTCGAGTACGGCAGCTACGCGTGCCCGCACTGCAGGGCCGCCAACGAGCGCATCGCGCAAGCACGCGACCAACTTGGCGGCCGCGTCTGTTACGCCTTCCGCCACAGGCCGCTCACGGACAACAGCCTTTCGTTTCGGGCAGCCGAGCTCGCTGAGCTTGCCCAGACGCCCGAGGCGTTCTGGTCCGCGCACGTCAAGCTGATGACGAGGTCGATGCAGCTCACAGAGGACGACCTCGTCGCGGTGGCCGCTGATCTTGGCGTGAACGCCAACTTCGCGCTCGGCGAGGGCGACGCCGTGCGGCGCGCGAGGGCGAGGGTGGAGGCGGACGTCGCAAGCTCACGCGCAAGCGGGGTGAGATTCACCCCGGCCTTCTATATCAACCGCCGGCGCTACGACGGACCCTGGGACGAGAGTTCTCTCGTCGACGCGATGCTTGGCACGCTCGGCCACCGCGTCCGTACGGCAGCCCTGGACTTCGCGAGCTGGGGCCCGTCCGCCGGCATTTTACTGGTCCTCGCGACCGTGGCGGCGATCGTCTTGACGAACTCGCCGATCGGGCCGGCGTTCGAGGCGCTCTGGCGCCAGGAACTCGGCGTGAGCTTGGGTGACGCAGCATTTCAGATGTCCATCCTTCATTGGGTCAACGACGGCCTGCTGACGGTGTTCTTCCTAGTCGTGGGATTGGAAGTGAAGCGCGAGATGACAGTCGGCCACCTCGCAAGCCGCCGCTCCGCCGCGCTTCCGATCGCCGCCGCGCTCGGCGGCATGATCGTGCCGGCGCTTCTTTATGCGCTGGTCATCCCTACGGGGCCGTGGTCGCGCGCGTGGGGCGTTCCGATGGCGACCGACACGGCGTTCGCGATTGCCTTGATCGCCGTGATGGGCGCCCGCGTTCCCGTCGAGCTGCGCATCTTCCTCACCGCAGCGGCCATCGTCGACGACATTGGTGCGATCGTCGTCGTCGCTGTGTACTACTTCGGCGATATCCACCCTGGCTACCTGGCCGCGGCCGCGGCGGTGGTCGTTGCGCTGGCTCTGCTGAGCCGGTCGAGAGTCTACCTTCTCTCGCCCTACATCCTGTTGGGCGTCGCGTTGTGGGCGTTCGTCTACGCGGGCGGCCTCCACGCGACGCTGGCCGGCGTAGTGCTGGCGCTGTTCGTTCCGACGCGCCCGCCTGCCAACCTGGCTGCTCTGATGACGCAGGCCAGCACCATCATCGCCTCCGAGGCCCGGCACGAGGGTGAGGTTCTCAGGCACGGCCCCTCCACCCCGGCGCTGCACGCGCTCGACGAAATCTACGACAGACTTGAATCGCCCGCCGACCGGCTGCTGCGGCACGCCGGCGCGCGGTCGAGCCTTGCTGTCCTCCCGATCTTCGCACTGGCGAATGCGGGCGTGGCGATCAATCCGGGCGTCTTAGTTGGGCATGCCTGGCTCATGGCCGCAATCGTCGCTGGCCTCGCCATAGGAAAGCCGCTCGGCGTCTTCCTCGCGGCTGCCGCGGCCGTGCGCGCAGGCATAGCCGTCAAGCCGGCAGAGTACACGTGGCGGCAGTTGGCCGGGGCGGGAGCCCTCGCTGGCATCGGCTTCACGATGTCGCTCTTTATCGCCGGGCAGGCGTTTCCAGGCGCTCCCGACTTCTCGGCCGCCAAGATCGCCGTGTTCGCCGCGTCAATTCTTTCGGCCGTTGTTGGGACTGCCCTGCTCTGGGGAGCTTCGCGTCAGGACCTCATCGAAGAGGCGCCGCAGAGCGCCAGCATGCAAATATCATAGCCCGCCGGCACTTATGCGGGATCGCAAACAGGAGGTCTTTCGATGATTCTACCTACCGGGACGACAGTAGCAGTCGCTGACGGCGAGACGGTCCGCCTGTTCCGCAATTCGGGCGTGAAACCTGGGGTGCATTTGGTCGAAATCACGGCGGCTCCGCCTGCCCCCGCCCACTCAGGCTCGGGGGCGCGCCATCACACCGGCTCTGCCAACCCCGATGGCAGGCGGCTCGACGAGGACGACTTCGCGGCAGCTACGGCGGCGTTGCTGAACAAGCTCAGCCTGGACGGGACCATAAAACACCTGGTCATTGTCTCCGATCCCAGGACCCTGGGGGAGATGCGCAGGCACTTCCACCGCGATCTGAGAGGCAAGATCATGGGCGAGTTCGCGAAGGACTTCAGCCGGCGTCCGCTCGAGGACATCGCCTCATTGATCGCCAACGCCTGACGCGCCTCTGGGCTGCCTCTGGCATTCTAAGCAGCATCAAGAGGAAGCAAGGTTCTTCTGCTTGCTCGGTGTCACGTTCCAATCTCTCACGCGACTAACCGGCATCTCGCATTGAAGGAGCCTCCGCATGACCGAATACCTAGTCGCCTGACGCGCCCGAGCATCTTCTATACGAGTCTTGCAGTAGTGCCAGCAGAGATCCTCTTTGACGCGATAGAGACCGAATTGGAGCGCCGCGGCGTGGGGTTATATTGCTCCCCACTTGGTCCTGCGGCAGGTGCCAGAGAGAAAGATCGTTGGAGCCCGAAATGACAAAGCACATTGCACCCTTACCGTATCCCGATGGATCGTTGCTTCTTCGTGAGTTCAACCACAGAGTAAATAACGAGCTCACTAACGCTATCTGCACGATTTCAGCCAAAGCGGTGAGGTCCGATGACGCGGCAGTTAAGGCCGCGCTCCTCGATGTGGTAGACCTCCTGCATGGCTGCGCTGATGTTCACAAGGCACTACGCACGCCCGATCCTGGGAATCTGACGGACGCCGCAAGGTACC
This sequence comes from Bradyrhizobium australafricanum, assembly GCF_020329495.1. Classification (NCBI taxonomy): domain Bacteria; kingdom Pseudomonadati; phylum Pseudomonadota; class Alphaproteobacteria; order Hyphomicrobiales; family Nitrobacteraceae; genus Bradyrhizobium; species Bradyrhizobium australafricanum. The sequence goes on from NZ_JAGKJL010000070.1 coordinate 26,651, forward strand.
TCCAGCGTCTTTGCTTCTCCATCACAAAATACCGACTGGACCGGCAGAGGATACGTCTCGTGTGTTCGGCGGATGATTTGCGGCTGGAGGGCGAACGCTGCTGGAAGCTTGGGTTGATCGTATCTGAGCTGCTCAACAATGTGGCACGACATGCTCGGTTCGACGATAGACATCCGGAAGTGAAAGTGAAGCTGCTGCTTGCAGGTGACGTCGTAAGGTGCGCGGTCTCTGACAATGGCTCGGCACCTGACCTCACTGTGCGCGGTCGCGGGCTAACAATCGTCGGCGGGTTGGCCAGTAGTTTGGGTGGCCGCGTTCATGCGTCTTGCGCCGCCGAAGGGGCTTCCATCCTTCTCACCTTCCCATTGACTGAATCCGAGCAACATGCCGCCCGCGCAGCTCATGTCGTCTTCAAGCGAAGGAAGGTGCGTCGTTCTCGCAGGTTCCAGGTCGCAAGAGCCGAAGACGCCGGCATTGATCTATGAAAAGACGGGTACCCCAGGTCGCCGCGCAAACCGTAGCTTCCGAACGTGGGGTCGGAGGACGCATTTCGCGGTGAAGAACACGTGGCGCGCAGAGCTCAAGCCACTGCCGTGTTCGAGAAGGAGAAACCGCATCTAACGCGTGCGATACCGGCGCCAGCAGATGAATGAATTCGATCAAGACCGCAGGATGATCTCTTACGCGCGTTTTGCCATCGGCACCACGTTTCCATCACTCGCCGGTACCAGGGATACGACCGCGGCCCTTGCGAGGTCCTCCAAGGCGGTTGCAATGTATTTCGCGTAGTGCCGCTCGATCATTTTGACTGAGGTGTTGTGCAGTTTGGCGACCTGCTGAATGGGCAACCCCTTTCGGAGACCGCGCACGATGCTTGAGTGCCGCAAAGCATAGGGTATCACCTCCGGCATACCGGCGCGCTCGCGAATGGCCTTCCAGGGTCGTGCAAGTTCGGCTCTTTTCCACGGACCGCGTTCAGACTTCTTCCACGCGATGCCCCCTGGCTCCTGTTCATGGATCCATCGCTCGAAAAGAGAAGCATCGCTTGGCCGCCCAGCGATCGCGGGCAAGAGCACCTCGATCACATCGTCGCCCACTGGGACCGGGTCTGATCCGCCATTGCCGCCGCGCCCCTTGTAGGAGCCCGGCACCATCAGACGCCGTGCCGAAACCTGCACGTCGCCGACGCGCATTCGCCTGACCTGGGCATACCGCGCGCCGGTCGCGGCCAGACATACGACGATCCGATATAGGTCGCCATCAAATCCTTGCTGCTGATCGACTTCACGCGCAGCTTGAAGGATGGTGCCAACCTGCTCATCTGTGAGAATCTGGTTATCCCGAGCAACCGACATATCATCATCATCATCGATCCGCTCGGCTTTGAAGCCGGCCTTCACAATGGCGAGGAATGTCGGGTTTAGCTTCTTCCGATCTGCGGAAAGGCGCGGCCACGCTGCATTTAGTGCGGCCTTGAGGTCATTCATGAACCGCTGCTTGGTCGTGACCTTTAAGTCCTGCGGCAAACTCTCACGCCACGTTATCAAGTCGTCTTCTTTCAAGGCATGTAGACGCACCGATGCGAGAGGGGCGGCTTCCGCAGCTTCCTGAATGCCGCGCTTTTCTTGACCAAGAACATAGCGCCGCAGCTTGGTGCCGGCGTCGGACCGGATGTCGCGACCTGTTCGGCGTCTTTCTCTAGCGTCGCGTTCGTTGACGTAGGATTCCACGGCCGAGCGCACGGTAGGAGCCGGGCCCGCCGCCTGCGACGCGGCTTCTGTTCTGGCTAGAGCTACGGCCTCCCGTGCCGTTCTCACGGCCTGTTCGAAGGTCAGAATCCAGTCGACGGGCTTGTCATTGACGTCGTTGGCGACGCCGACTGGCTCCTGCTTGTAGTTGCCGCCTTCGTGGTGGTTACGCCAGCGGACAAACCAAACGCCGCTCTGTCTTCCTTTGCGATAGCCCAGATGCGCTTCCGCATCGAGGCGACGCCAATGCACGCCAAGCTCGAGCCTGGAGCGCGCTTTAGCCGTCGTGACCTGAGCCTCGGTGAGTGTCTTCGACATTCGTTTCTCGCATGCTTATACGTCGAATATCCGTTGAATATACGACCCTGTACGTCGGCGAACGATACCGGATTGTGGCTGCGCAAGCTATTGAAATAATTAGATATTGGCGAACAGTGGCGAACGAAGACGGACCCATTATTTGGCCCTCTCAAGGCTGAAACAGGGGTTCGATTCCCCTAGGGAGCGCCAAATGTTCGCTATTCCACGACATTTTACGATACGGCTCCATTCGCCGGGAGCTTTCCTGCTCGACGACTGATTGATCACGCCGGCCGCCTGAGCAGTTGCCGCCTTGTGCTCATTTGCGTCCCGGTGACGCAGCTTCGAGCCCTCATCGCGCCTTGGCGGGCAATCCCCACCACGAAACAAGCGGCGGGCGTCCCTCGTTTCCGCTATGATGAAGCCATGACGATCGGGATTACCGGACCCGGCCGGAAAGGATCACGGCAAAGTGGCGTGGTCAGGCTGATCGTTGCGGCCATCGTCATCACGATTTGCCTGATCCTGCTCTCGTTCGCGAGCGACTTCCTGGTCGATTGGCTGTGGTTTTCATCGATCGGCTACCTACAGGTTTTCCTGACGGCGATCGGCGCCAAGGCAATCGTCTTTCTCTCCGTCTTCGCGGTGACCACCGTCGTCCTCTCGCTGAACGGAGTCCTGGCGGTGCTGTTTGCCATGCAGCAGCCGCTACAGAACCGAGTCGCCCCGGGGAAGGTCGCCGGTTTTACGGCGCCGCCCGATCCGTTCGTAGAGCTGCGCGACCAATTAGCCCGGCCGCGGTTTGTCGCGCTCGGTGCGGGCGTGCTCGCCGTGCTGGTTGCCGCAGGCGAAGTCGGCAATTGGAACATCTTCCTGCAGTTTCTCTACCACGTGCCCTACGGTGCGCAGGATCCGCTCTACAACAAGGACATTGGGTTCTATCTCTTTTCGCTACCCGCCTATATCGCGATCAAGAACTGGATGCTGCTGACAATTATCCTGGGCGCGCTGTTTGCCGGAGCGATCTACTGGGTGCGCGGCGACATCGAATACGATGTTCACAACCGTTCAATTTCGCCGACGGTGATCGCGCATGGCTCGGCGCTGATTGGCCTTCTGTTCGCGGTGAAAGCCTGGTCCTATGGGCTCGACCGCTATCTGCTGCTCTACGGCGACAATGGTGTCGTGGTCGGGGCGAGCTACACCGATGTCCATCTGGGGCTGCCGGCTCTGTGGTTGATGATCGGGCTTTCGATCATCGCGGCGCTCATCGCATGGGCCAATTTGCGGGCGTGCACCTACCGGCTTCTTGCCGCCGCGTTCATCCTCGTCGGCGTCGGCTCTGTCATGCTGTCGAGCCTCGTCCCTTCGCTTTTTCGGCACTTCGTCGTCAAGCCGACGGAGTTGGAGCTGGAGAAGCCCTACATCGAACGCAACATTGCGCTCACCAGGCAGGCCTACAATCTCGACCGGATCGCAACCAAGCCGTTTGCCGCTGAACAGAGGCTGACCTTCAAGACGCTGGAAGCGAACAAGGCGACCATCGACAACATCCGGCTGTGGGACTGGCTGCCGCTGTCGAATACCTACGCGCAGCTGCAGGAGATCCGTACCTATTACAAATTCCACGATCTTGACGTCGATCGCTATTGGCTCGACGGCTCCTACCAGAGCGTGATGCTCTCGGCCCGCGAACTCCGGGCCTCCCTGCTGCCGGCGAACGCCCAGACCTGGGTCAACCGCCACGTGCTGTTTACGCACGGCAACGGCGCAGTGATGAGCCCGGTCACCCGCAAGAGCACGGAAGGACTGCCGTTCTTCTATTTGCGCGATATTCCGCCCGTTGCCGACGGTGGCCCCAGGATCGACGAACCGCGCATCTATTTCGGCGAAGAGAGCGACGACTACGTCATCGTCAAGGCCAGCATCCCGGAGTTCGATTATCCGAAGGGGAAGGACAACGTCTATGCGGCCTATGACGGCAGCGGCGGTGTGCCGATCGGAGCATTGGGATGGAGAACGCTGTTCGCCTACTACTTCAACGACGCGAATCTGGTCCTCTCAAGCTATATCACGGCCGACAGCCGGATCATGATCCGGCGCAACATTACGGAACGGGTGCGCACGATCGCCCCATTCCTCAGGCTCGATCATGATCCCTATCTGGTCGTCAGCAACGGTCGGCTGTTCTGGATGCAGGATGCCTACACCACGAGCTCCTATTTCCCCTCAGCGCAGCCCGTGCCGGAGCTCGATCTCAACTACATCAGGAATTCGGTGAAAATTGTCGTCGATGCCTATAACGGGACGGTCGATTTTTACCTGATCGACCCAAGCGACCCCATTGCAGCGACCTACCAGCGCATCTTCCCGGACCTGTTCAAACCGTTCATGGCCATGCCGGCGGATTTGCAGAAGCATATCCGCTATCCGGAGAATCTGTTCCTGATCCAGGCGCGGCTGTATCAGACCTACCACATGGAGCAGGCCGAAATATTCTACAACCGCGAGGACTTCTGGCAGTTTCCGCGACAGCCGGGCGGCGACGGCACTTCGGTGATGACCCCCTATTACATCATCATGCGGCTGCCCGGCGAGCCGCAGGCCGAGTTCTTCCTGATGCTTCCCATGGTACCGAGCCGTCGCGACAATATGATCGCGTGGCTCGCGGCGCGTTGCGACGCCCCCGACTACGGCAAGCTGATTGTCTACGAGTTCCCCAAGGACAAACTTGTCTACGGGCCGTTTCAGATCGAGGCACGGATCAATCAGAATACCGAGATCTCGCAACAACTCACGCTGTGGAATCAGATGGGCTCGCGGGTGATACGCGGTGCGAACCTGCTGGTGATCCCGATCGAGAACTCGATCCTTTATGTCTCGCCGCTCTATTTGCGCGCCGAGCTTGGACACCTGCCGGAGCTGAAACGCGTGATCGCGGCCTACGGTGAGCACGTCGTGATGAAGGAGACGCTCGCTGACGCCCTGGCCGCGTTGTTCGCGGAGCCCGGTGCGGTGCCGGCGGTTTCAAACGCAACGGAAACGGTGTCCCCTGCGGGCGGGTCGGCGAGCCCGGCGCAGCAGGCGCTCGATCACTACAATCAGGCGATGGAGCGATTGAAGGCTGGAGACTGGAAAGGTTTCGGTACCCAGTTCGATGCCCTGCGCGAGCCCCTTGAGGAAATGAACCGACGCTCCGCCGGTCACTAGAGCATGATCCGGAAAAGCGTGTAGTGGTTGTCCGAAAAGATCGTGTCAAATCAAAGGGCCAGAGCGGGATGACGATTCGAAGAAAAGTCATCGCGTCCAATGGGCTCGGGGAATTGTGAGTGCGGACGCACGCCTCAATCGGGTATTGTTAAAGGTCGCATTGCAATTTCAATCACATAGAGTTCGCAGTTTCGTTCCGATTGGCGCGCCATTGAGCCCTCATCCGCAAACCCGGAACTGACCGGCTTCGGCACGCAAAAGCGGCCATTTCGAGCGCATGCCTGCGGCTCCCGATTCAGATTGCGGTGCCGTTGGCCGCGATCACATTCGTGAACGATTGCGCAGGTCTTTCGGAACGGGCTCGCGCGAGAGCGTGCCCTGGTCGTTCACCTGTTGCGCACCTGATCGGCGCAGACGCGATAGCTAGACTCCGCTGCAAATCCGCTGCTATACTTTCAGTTGCTCGACCGGCGTAAGGCACGCGCCGACATTTCGTTTGATTGCGATATCGCGAAAAGGAGCTCAACGATGGCGATTACGCTGACGGTCTTGGCGAGCCTGCTGCAACTGCACGGGCCGGGTGCGACAATCGAAAGCGATCATCAGGGTATCGACGCATTGCTGAGTGGTGTGCGCGAGCAGAGCCTTCAGGAACAGGGCGCTCAGGAACAGAGCTTTCAGGAACAGAGCTTGCAAGAACAGAGCCCTCAAGACGTACAGGGCTTCCAGCTGGGGGTAATTTCCGGCCAGCCTCAGGCAACTCAGGTCTATTTCAGGCGCGGGGCCTTTGCCAGGGGGCCCTATGCGGGCGGCTTTCGCAGGGGCGGCGGCTACTATCCGGGCGCCGGCGCATTTCGCAGGGCCGGCGGATATTATCCCGGAGCAGGCGCGTTCCGGCGAGGTGGCTTCGTCAGGGGCTACTAGAGCATGATCCGGAAAAGTGGAAACCGGTTTTCCGAAAAGATCATGCTCAAACAAACAGATGAGATCATGATGCGGTTCCGTGGAAACGCATCATGATCTAGCCCGATCGCAGCTTGCTGGTATCCGCATGTCGGTTGACGCTTCAAATTCCGTCGCGTTCCAGGAGCAGCCGATCACGCAGTTGCTGGTCAAGGTTGCGGCGGGTGCAACATCGATTGCTCCTATTGCTACTGGTTTCGCGATGCGGCCGTCTATGACAAGCCCAAGCTGATGAGTGCCGAGGTGCTGCAGCAGCTGTTGCTGCGCCTCGAACAGCACGTCGCCAGATACTCCCTCGTCGACTTTCCCGTGATCCTGCACGGCGGTGAGCCGCTGCTTTGGGGCGTCGATAATTTTCACCGTTTTGCGGAGGGCTGCGAGGGCATTTCATCCCGGACCGGCTGCGAGATCCCGATCGCGGTGACGACCAACGGCGTCCTGATCGATGATGAATGGCTCGACTGCTTCGAGGCCCGCAATATTTCGGTGGCGATCAGTATCGACGGGCCGGCACATATTCACGACGCTCACCGCAAGACGTTTCAGGGGACCGGCACCCATGCCGCTGTGGAACGTGCCGCCCGCATGCTGGTATCGCGCGACATCGGCGTGATCGCCCTCGCGGTTTGCAACCCGGCCTACGCGCCAAAGGAGTACGCGGATTTTTTCGCGGCGTGCGGCATCGCCAACTACGACATCATGATTCCCGATGCGACGGTGGACGAGAAGCCGTCGTCCATTGCCCCGTTCTATAACGGCCTTTTCGACTTGTGGCTGGAAGCCAATCGCACGAGGCCGACATCGAATGTCCGCATCATTTCCGACATGGTCGCGGCCCTGATCGGCAACAACGCGCCGACCGAAGGTGTCGGCCACAAGCCGGTCGAGCTTTGCACGGTCATGACCGACGGCACGGTGGAGGCCCACGACGTGTTGCGCATTGCGGGTGACGGTTTCACCAATACGCGGTTCAACATCTTCGATCACGCGATCGACGACGTCAGGACCGAGCCGCGCTGGAAGGCCGCACGCGATGCGTCAGTCAATCTTTGCGAGAAATGCCGGCAGTGCAAGTTCATGAACGCCTGCGGCGGAGGCTATCTTCCGCACCGCTTCTCCACGAAGAACGGTTTCGACAATCCGTCAGTTTATTGCGACGATCTCTATTCGATGTTCGAGAACATGCAATCCGTGCTGGAACGTCATCTCTACGTCCGCAAGCAGGACGGGGAACGGATTGGCGTGCGCAACGCAGCGGCGGACGGTTAGGCAATTCGAATCAATCGGCAGTTCCGCTTTTGTAGATGACGCGGCACGCGCGGTAGCTGTCCATTGCGCGCAAAGCCCGACCGTCTCAGGACCACCGTCGAAACACCAGGCTGGCGTTGACGCCGCCAAATCCAAAACCGTTCGAGATCGCGTGTTCGATCGCCATCGGCCGCGCGACGTTCGCGACGAGGTCGATGCCCTGCGCTGCGGAATCGGCGTTCTCCAGATTGAGCGTGGGCGGCGCGACCTGATCGCGCAGCGCCAGGATGGTGAAGATCGCCTCGATGCCGCCGGCGGCGCCGAGCAGATGTCCGGTCGCCGACTTGGTGGCGCTGACGGCAATTCCTCCCGCGCGCCCGAACACGCGCTTGATCGCCTCGAGCTCGGAGAGATCGCCGACCGGCGTCGATGTCGAATGCGCGTTGAGATGCTGGATCTCGCCGGGCCGCAGCCCGGCCTGCTGCAGCGCCGCCTCCATCGCGCGCCGGGCGCCGTCGCCATCTTCCGGGCCTGCGGTGATGTGATAGGCGTCCGCCGTCGTGCCGTAGCCGATGAGTTCGGCGATCGGCTTCGCGCCGCGCCGAAGCGCGTGTTCGAGCTCCTCGATCACGAGCACGCCAGCGCCTTCGCCCATCACGAAGCCGTCGCGGTCGCGGTCGAACGGCCGCGACGCCCGGGCGGGCGTGTCGTTGAACGACGTCGACAGCGCCCGCGCCGCTGCAAAGCCGCCGAGGCTGACCGGATCGATGCAGGCCTCCGCGCCGCCGCAGATCGCAACGTCGGCTTCGCCTGATCTGATCAGGCGCGCGCCGTCGCCGATCGCCTGCACGCTCGCGGCGCAGGCGGTCACCGGCGCGCCGATCGGACCCTTGTAGCCGTAGCGGATGGTGATGTGCCCGGCCGCGAGATTGGCCAGGAAGGATGGAATGGTGAACGGCGACAGCCGGCGCAGGCCGCTCTTCTCCGCGGTGCGCACCGCGTCCGCGATCGCGGGAAACCCGCCGATCCCGGATGCGATCACGGTGGCGGAGCGCTCCCGCGCAAGCGCCTCGGCCGGCATCCAGCCGGCCTGCGCCACGGCCTCAGTCGCGGCCAGCAGCGCGAACAGGATGAACCGGTCCATCTTCTTCTGGTCCTTGCGCGGGGCCGCGGAATCGGGATCGAACCCGCCCTCGGCATCCCCGGCCTTGTCAGGAACCTGTCCCGCGACGCGCGCCGGCAGCGCGGCCGCCCACTCCGGCAATGCCGTAAGCCCGGAATGCCCCGCCAGCAGCCTCGACCACACCAGTTCGGTGCCACAGCCCAGCGGCGACACCGTCCCCAGGCCCGTCACAACAATTCGACGCATGGCTCTCCTGTTGCGCCCCTGGTGCGAACCGGCATGGCCGGGATTCGAACCTGCCCGGGCGCCGGGTCGTTATATGATGGTTGTCATCTATTGTCTCGACCGGCCGGCCGTCAAGGGATTGACTTCGCTCTCAGCGCTCCGTTCGTCTGGCGGTGGGGACGTGGCCGCTCGAGGCCGGAACAAGGGGCTGATGAGCGATTGCAGCTAGTGTGCAGAATGCGAAGTTCGTGCGATTTCGCGGCAGCCACTTTCACGAACTTCGCATTCATAAAGCACACTAGAATTATAGTTTGCTAGTGTCCTTATCGAATCCGAAGTTCGCTCCGAAGGTGCGGCAAATGATGCGAACTTCGGATTCGGGACACTAGCCAGCAACGATCACGCCGGGACGACGATATGGTCCGGCGCAATGCCCGCGCGGTGACGCTCATACATCGCCGTATAGGCGGCCTCGATATGCCCGGTGAAACGTTTGGTATCGAACAACGGCGCCGTCAGCCGGTTGGCCGCCAGCCTGGTTCTGAGCGCCGCGAGCCTCGAAGGATCGGTCGCAAGATCGACCGCCATGCGCTCATAAGCCTCCGGCGATTCCGCAACAAGCTCGGGCAGGCCGACCGCATGGAGCAAGCTCGCCGCGACCCGGCTGGCAAACGTGTCGCCGAGAATGGTCAGCACCGGCAGGCCGGCCCATAGCGCATCGCTGGCGGTCGTGTGGGCATTGTAGGGAGTGCTGTCGAGGAACAGGCCGGCGAGGCGATGGCGTGCGAGATGGTCGGGCAACGACATGCGCGGTGCGAACACAAGGCGCTCCGCAGCGACGCCACGCGCGACCGCCTCCTTGCGCAGATTTGCGGCAGAGTCGGCGTTGGCTTCGAGGAGCCACAACATGCTGCCCTCGACACGGCCGAGAATCCTCATCCACCGATCGAACATGTCAGGCGTGATCTTGTAGTTGTTGTTGAAGCAGCAGAACACGAAGCCGGTCGGCGCCAGCCCGACGTCGCCGCGCGAGAACACGCGATCGGCAATGACGCGTTTGTCGTCGTTGGCCTGATAGCTGTCGGGCAGGGCGACCACCTTTTCGCTGTAGAATTCGCGATGGTGATCCGGGATCACGATGCGATCGGCGATGATGTAGTCGATGAACGGGGCGCCGAGTGTTCCCGGATAGCCCAGATAATTGACCTGGATGGGGGCGGGCCGGCGGCCAAGGACTCTGGTGCGGGATCCCCCGGTAAAGCCTTTCAGATCAACCAGGATGTCGATCTCCAATCGTCTGATCAGGTCGGCGACCTCATCGTCGTTGATGTCCCGCACCTCGACAAATCGATCGAACGACGCCTCCAGCCGTCGACGCATCTCCGAGGGGTCGCTGGGCGACCATGAGATTGCCACCGTCTCGAATTTCGACCGGTCGTGGCACTCGAACATCCCTGCCATCAAGAGCGATGTCGCGTGGTTGCAGAAATTCGACGAGAAATAGCCGATGCGAATTCGATCGTGATCGTAGCGCTCGCCCCGCCAGCGCTGGCTTGCGGACGGCGGATGATTCTTCGCGGTCCATCGCGTGGCGCATAGCAGTTGGTCGGCGGTCGATGAAGGAACGCTACAAAACAGGAATGGCGGCGTCGTCGCGTTCCGAGTCCTGATCGACTCGATAAGTCGGTCGCGCTCGGCGTCAAAGTCGGTCCAGTCGCACATGTGGGATTTGGCGTGCAGGCGATAGCCTTCGATCTCCGCCTGGTCCGGTTTGAGCGCGACGGCCTTGTCATAGGCGGCGAGTGCCTCGTGGTGGCGCGCCAGCGTGGATAGAACCTTGCCGCGGTTGGCGTAGGCAGCCGCATCGTCGCCCTTGTGCTGGATCGCCTTGTCGATGCTGGCGAGCGCCGCGTCGTGATGCCTGAGCCTGAACAGCGCCGAGCCGCGGTTGTTGTAGGCCTCGGCATAGTCGGGCCGCAGCGCGATCGCCTTGTCGTAACTTGCAACTGCCTCTTCGAGACGATCCAGTTCGATCAGCACGTTGCCGCGATTGTAGCACGCGCCGGCGATTCCCGGCGCCCGGTCGTAGCTCGCGAGCGCATCATCGAACCTTTTGAGGTCGTTGAGCACGTTGCCGCAATCGTTGTGGGCGCCGGCATCGTTGGGCTTGAGTGCAATCGCCCTGTCCAGGCTCGCCAGCGCCTCATCTAGCCGCTGCAGCTTCCTCAGCGCGGCGCCCCTGTTTCGATGGGCATCCGCATGGTCAGGCACGAGCGCGGTCACGCGATCGAAGCTTGCGAGCGCCTCCTCGTGGCGTCCAAGCTCCGCGAGCGTGATTCCGCGATTGTAGAGCGCCGGCGCGAGGTTTTGCTTGAGCGCGATCGCCACATCGAAGCTCGCGAGCGCTTCGTCGAAGCGACGCAACGCGCGCAGCGCGTTGCCGAGGTTGCTGTGCGCGTCCGCGACGTTGCCGTTGAGCCTGATCGCGCGCCGGATCAGGTCGACGCCGCGCTCGCTGCGGCCGGTCTGCGCCGAAATCAGGCCCAGCAGATGCAGCGCATCGAAGTTGTCCGGCTGCTGCCGGAGCATGTCTTCATAGATCTTTTCTGCTGCCGCGAGCTGCCCCCGCTGATGCAGCGCGACAGCCTGCGCGAAGGCGCGCTGCAAGGCGGTCTCGCTGGATTTTTGAGATTCACCTGTTTCGGGCATCAGACGTCTTCACGCGCTCCGTGTCCGGGTCCTGGCTCACGCCGGCGGACATGTCGCGTCCTGTGCCCGCGATATGGATCGCCCGTTGATTAAAGGTTGAAAACTGGCAGATCGCCCTCGATTGCGCAACGGCCTCCAGGAACAGCTCCAGGAACAACTCCACCAATAGTCGGGCCGAAGCGGATGGTCCTCGGTCAGCCCGGCGGCTGCCTCGTCAGCCGCAGCCGAACCCGTGGACGGTCACGACGGAAGCGGGGGCGTCCGGAGCATCAAGGCCGGCGCTCACGATGCGCCTGCCATTCTAGCTCGAACACGCGTCGTTGCTGAGAAGCGGCGTCGGGTTCTCGGTCGAATTTTCGCCGCCGCGATACCATGGCTTGAAACGAAACCCGGTTCTCGCATACGACCATGGCGCGGTCAGGGATAGGGCGCTGCCCTCCGTCGTATATTCCGAGGCGACGTTAGGGTCTGGATTGTAGAGCGAGAAGATTCCGCGCCAACTGCCGTCCGGCTGCTCCTGGGCGTAGGACAGGTCCACCTTGTTTCGCGAGACCGAAACCAGACGGTCCGAAACGTGATCGAACACGAATGGCCGCTCGAACCAGATCGTCGTCTCGTCCTGCTTGATTGCGACGTTGGCCTCCTGTCTTGCCGTGCCGCCACCGACCAGCAGGGGAATCCCCAGCGGCACCGCGACATCAGCGGTGGCGGTGGCATTGAGACGGTGCGCGGAAAGCGTCGATGCAAAACCGTCGGGCCGCGCAATGATGGTCTTCTTCGTGAACGGGCCGTGCGGGCTATCTGCCGTGGCAACCAGCGCGACCGCATTCTGCGTGTTGTTGTAGTAGCCGTGATAGAAGATGACATACTCGCCGTTCGCGCGCCGGCAGGCATAGCTGATCGACAGCCCGGACGCTTCCTCGGGCAGTGAGGGCGTGATCACGGCGCCACGGCGCGTGAACGTCATGCCGTCGACGCTGGTCGCCAGCTTGATCTGCTTCGACGCGCGGTCGAGGTAATAGATCATGTACGGCTCGGCTGCTCCGGGCTCATACACCACCTGCGCCGGGCCGATCCCGCCGGGCTCGGACGCGTCCGACTGAAAGGCGATTCCTTGCGGGATCCAGGCTCCTTCGTTGGTCGACGTCCAGAGTCGCAGCTGAAACCAGCCCGTCGTATAAGCTGACGCGTAAAGACGCCTTGTATGCGCATCCGGCGCGATCGCGGATGGCCACGCCAAATGAAGAACGCCATCGGGCGGCGACAGCGCCGGCGTCAGGCTCGACACCAGGCCGTCGTCGCCGAACTCCCAGATGTGATAAATGCCGCTGCTTCCGAGGCCATTGAGAAACCAGCTTCTGGCAATTGCGCCGCCCGGAAAAATGCTGAGGATGACAAAAAGAAGTCCCCGCACAATCATGAAATTTATCCTGGGTCGTGCCGTCTATCGAGCAAACAATTCCGCTGTGATGACACACTCGGGCGCCCGTTTCGCCCGGAAATTTGTTTCTGAAAGTAGAACTGATTCCGGATTGAGACGCGCAGGACGTGCCGGCGGATTCAATTGCCGATAGGACTCGCCGTCGATGACGCGACGCTGCAGAGTCTTCTTGAAATCGCTGCCGCGGCGGAGATCAGATCGTATTGCACAACGATCGACTCGCTGCCGCGGACTGCAACCAGTACAACGACTGACCGGCCTGATTTCGGTACTCAGCACCGGTTCCGCGCGACCATATCTTGGGAATTTGCAACGACAGGAGAATCCGGCTTTTGTGACCAGCATGGGCTCTAAATCTCGGGAGTACTTGTTCGGACGACGGTCAGGCATCTGGCCGAGCGCGCCAAGGAGGCTCGGCTCGAGGCGGATGGTGCGGCCTGCCGGGCATGGAACGCCCGCATGCTCGCTTTTCAGGGGCCCGCCCAGCCGTCGCCGCGCTCGGCGATGCACTCAACGCCGGTTTCCGCTACCTCGAAGTGAAGTGCCTCGGCTGCGAAACGCATCAGACGGTCGCGCTCGATATCGTGAGGCGGCCGAAGTTGACGCCGATCCACGAGCTGGAGCGCTATATGCGCTGCAAGCTGTGCTCGCGACGCTCCGGCTACCCGTTCAAGCGCTGCCATCTTGTGGTGTGGTACTGCGGACGACTAAGATCTCCGCCATGAACCCGCCCTCAACCTGGTGGCCGGGAGAGCGCTGACACCGTCGCAGAGCATGCTGCGCCCAAAATCCCACCTCACCATTGGAACATTCCAGGCCTTACCCGCTTGTTCCGAAATCCAGAACGAGTTCACTAACGTGACGGATGAACTTGAATATCTAGCGCACCGATTGGTGATTATCGAGCAACCCGGCGGTGGGTTCTTGGTCGAAGTCACGCCGATCGCCGGCGGCCAGACCATCAGAACAATGACCTATCAACGCACTCAGGAAGCGATCGCTGCAGCGAAGCGGACAATCGACAAGCATCCCGAAGGCAGGCGACCTGCCAATCTGGCCCGGTCTTAAAGTGGCTGACCGCTCCTACTCCGACCCGGAGAAAGCCGCGCGCCGGATCATGGAGCACGCCCGCGCCTTCGAGCCGATCCAGGACGGCCGGATCTACATCGAGAAGATCAACTATCCGATGCTCTGCCAGGACAAGGCGACGCCGGCTGAGTAGTGGGCCGGCTTGGAGTACGCCAAGGATCAGGGCTGGCTCGAGTCATTCCCGTGGCCCTGACGCAAATGGCGCGATCACAGCTTTCTATCTTGGCGCTGGCGCTCCTGCGTTCATCGACAGGGCGCGCGCAGGACTTCAACCAAGCATGCCGACAACAACGGCGGCCAAGTCTGATACCCCAAGAAACGGCCCCAGCACCCTTGGAGGCAGTGCTGAGGCCGTTCCTCATTCCCATTGCTTGCCGAGCCGCCGCTGTCGGTAATCGGGCTAGCCCCTCTGGGCCTCAAAAAATTGTCCTTAATGAAACCGCCCTGCCCAGTGCCCGGATGATCGAGCCAAAGCGTGAGCCAGTCAATTAACTTGCGTAAACCAAAGGTAAATAAATCGTCCGGATGCTTAACGCGGGGCGCCCTTCCGTCGCCTTTCGATCCGCCTCACGGCGTCTGCGATCCGGTGGAATACCGGGGTGAAGTCGGGAATGTCAGCCATCGCGACCAGCACGGCCCCAACCCAGAAGAAGGTGCCGGGCTGAAACATGGCGAGCACGCAAAGCGTCGCAACGAATGTGGCTTTAGTCTTCTGCTCCGCCGGCACCATTTGCGTCGGCATGCACAGGATGCAGAATAGGACAATTCCAACCCCATGAACAGGACTAGGAAAACGCCCATGCCCAACGTGAGCGCGTCGGTTTGACCTGGCTCGGTGACGAACCAAGGCAAATGCGCAGCATGCCGCTCCTCGACCATTCCACGAAGAGAGCTTGCTCATGGTGGCGATAATTGACCCAGATCAAGCGTAGGCATCCAGGGTTGGATGCAGGGTGTCCTAATTCTCCTCTGCGAGTGTCCTAACTAGGACAGCGCCCGATAGTCTGAGCGCCCGACGGTACACCGCCGGCATTCGCATCTAGCGCACGGTTGACGCGTCGCATGAGTTCCACAAATATGGTCTCGGCATCGGGAGCCCAAAATGAAGGACATGCAGGCGCACTTAGAGAAGCTTCGCGTCGAAGCGGAAGAGTGCGAGCTGATCAGCAAGCTGGCGACCAATCCGACAAAGAAAGAGCTGTTTGCCAAGCTGGCGGCACGCCACCGGGAGCTAGCTGATGAGGTCGAGCGGACCATGAAGGCCTCAACCTAGGAAGTCCGCTACTCAGCGACGCGGGAGATTAAGGCCACCCTGCGCAAGTGGCCTTGCATGGCTCCATTCCTACAGTGGGACAATTTCCCGTAGCATCCCGGTGCAA
>NZ_JAGKJL010000008.1:0-193665 GCF_020329495.1 Bradyrhizobium australafricanum
GTCGAGCATCCCGTCACCGAATTGATCACCGGCATCGATCTCGTCGAGCAGATGATCCGCGTCGCCGCCGGCGAGAAGCTCGCGATCGCGCAGAAGGACGTGACGCTGACCGGCTGGGCGGTGGAATCCCGCGTCTATGCCGAGGATCCGTTCCGCAACTTCCTGCCGTCGATCGGACGCCTGGTGAAATACCGTCCGCCGGCCGAGGCCAGCCACGACGGCATCACGATCCGCAACGACACCGGCGTGCAGGAGGGCGGCGAGATTTCGATCCATTACGATCCGATGATCGCCAAGCTCGTCACCCACGCCCCGTCGCGCGCCGCGGCGATCGAGGCGCAGGCGACCGCGCTCGACGCCTTCTATGTCGACGGCATCCGGCACAACATTCCGTTCCTGTCGGCCTTGATGAACCATCCGCGCTGGCGCGAGGGCCGGCTGTCGACCGGCTTCATTGCAGAGGAATTCCCGAAAGGGTTTTCGGCGCGCGCGCCCGAGGGCGAGATCGCGCGGCGGCTGGCCGCGGTCGGTGCCGCCATCGATCACGTGCTGGGCGAGCGCAAGCGGCAGATCTCCGGCCAGATGGGCGGCCGCGTGGTGCTGCGCGAGCGCCGCCGTGCGGTGTGGCTCGACCGCGCCGAGATCGCGCTCGACGTGGCGCGCGAGGGTGACGCCATCGCGGTGCGCTTCATTGCCGCCGACGGGCTCCCTGGCAATCCGCACAATCTGGTGTCGGGCTGGGTGCCGGGCGAGCCGGTTTGGCAGGGCACCATCGACGGCAATTTTGTCGCCGTGCAGGTGCGGGCGATCAACAACGGCTTCCGCCTCGCGCATCAGGGTTTTGAGATCCCGGTCTATGTCTTCACCGAGACCGAGGCGACCTCGGCGCGGTTGATGCCGGTGGTCTCGGCCGCCGACACCGGCAAGAAGTTGCTGTGCCCGATGCCTGGTCTCGTGGTGTCGATCGCGGTGACCGAGGGGCAGGAGATCAAGGCCGGCGAGACGCTCGCAGTCGTTGAAGCAATGAAGATGCAGAACGTGCTGCGCGCCGAGCGCGACGGTACGGTGAAGAAGATCCACGCCGCCGCCGGCGCCACGCTCGCGGTCGACGCGCTGATCCTGGAGTTTGCGTGACAATCAGGGATCGCGATCTTCGCATTCTACCGTAAGGATATGTCGGTTAACCCAAGGCGGGAAAAGGGCGACCGCCTCATGTGCAACGGGCTGCGAGCGATCAAGGTCGACCGATTTTGCGCCCGCATCTGGCTTTCAGTCGGCGCCACATCAACGCGAAGCGTCGTTCCACGACACGATGACGCGAGCATTCTGAAAGCCTTGTTCATGCGACATGCGACGGCCCAAGAATCGAGCTTGTTCGCAGACGCGCGAATGCGCCGGCAGGGTCCAATAGCGGAAAATTCGGTCATCGGATAGCTCGCGAGCTGCGCAAGCGCTCAGTGGCAGCGGGTTCACGTGGATGATCAACGGATCAGCGCCAGGCAAATCGCAATCGGCGCAAGCGATGATACGCGCCCGAACGCTCTGCCGAAAAAGCGGCAGGGTTTCGAATGAGGCCATGAATCGTCTCTCGTCGTCGCATGCGCTGGAAACTAAACAAGCCGGCCCCGATAGCCTGCAGCACAATATGCTGATTGGCGATGCGCGCGGTGAAAACTTCGAACATTAATGCCGGCCGGGCGGCGCAAGTATCATCAGACAATCGTGGCCGGAGGTCATGGATTGAATGCGGGCTCGGAATTGAAAGCAAAGGATGAAGCTCAAGCACATCTATCTTACCGCCCGGGAACCTGAAGCGTTAGCCGGCTTCTATGAAGGGCTTGGACTGACGATCCGCTTCGCCGACGGCGCCAAATGGGTTCAATTCGCCGGAGAGAAGGCCGCCTTCTGCATCGCAGGCCCGGGAGAGTCGGCCTCCGAAAGCGCTCGGAACGCGGTCGTCGTGTTTGAAGTGGATGATCTGGAGCTGGCGCTCGATCGGGCTCGCGCCCTGGGAGCCGAGGTTTTCGGCGAAGTGCGGGACATGGGGGCGCATGGCCGTGTGGCTTGCTTGAAGGATCCGCAAAGCAACACGATCCAGCTCTTTCAGGCGTCGAACAAGCAGGGCGGCTAGCCGGCTCCGGACATTCGGTCTGAGTATTTGCGGGAACCTATCACCATGAACTTCCGAGTGTCACCGATGCCAAACCAACCATCCCCGGTGTTCAGCAGCGCGGAATTCCGGAGCGCAATGCGCAACGTGCCCGGTGCGGTATCTATCGTGACGACGGGCGTGCGCCCGGGCAGGCACGGTTTGACGTTGACGGCTGGGTGCTCATTGTCAACCGACCCATCGAGCGTGCTCGTTTGCGTCAACAAGTCCGCCGGCGGTCACGACACAATAAAGCAGAGCGGATCATTCTGCTGGAACATTCTCACGGCAGATCACGCTGAGCTGGCAAAGAAGTTTGCGGGACAGGACGGAAGCAAGGGCGATATACGCTTCACTGACGGTTTATGGCGTCAACTCACGACAGGTGCGCCGAGCCTCATCGAGGCAATTTGCAGCTTCGACTGTCGCGTCTCCGGTTCGTACGATGCCGGCAGCCATACGATCTTCGTCGGCGAAGTTGTTGCCCAAACAACCAACCTCGATCGCGAGCCGCTTGTCTACGTAAACGGCGAATTCACCGTACCGAAGCGTTAGACGGTCCTGCGCATGGGCTGGCGAATGAGTGTCGGACTCAGTGAGAATAGCGCCCGGACGCCGACCGAGAATGCGAAGCAACGGCTCAGGTCATAGCGTCCGGCGGCCAAGAGGATATCTGTCACAAATGCAGGAGAAATATCAATGCGGGGGACCATGTTCGCTGACCGGATCAGGTGGGAGTTCAACGCCGGAATGGTCTCGATCCCGGCCGAGCGCGGCCAGCCGCGGGTAGCGGCTTCCCCGCGGATTGCAGTGTCCAATACGCGGCATTCGCTCGCGCCAGTCAGTGCTTGCTGATGCTCTCGCTCTGGCTCAATGTTCTTGCGAGCGGCATTCTGCTCGGTCTCGTTTACGGCCTCGTCGCGTTGGGCCTGACCATCATATTTGGCGTCATGCGCGTCGTAAATTTTGCGCACGGCGAGATGGTCGTGTTCGGTGTCTACATCGGCTACTGGACGGTTCGTCTGTGGAACGTCCCAATCATCGTGGCGGCAGCAATCGCTGCGGTCGTGATGTTCGTCTTCGGATATCTGTTGGAAACGCTGATCGTAAAGCGGTTCGTGAACCGGCCGCATCACTATCAGTTCATTGTTTTCATCGGCCTGTCGTTGCTCTTTAGCGGAACCCTGTTGGTCGCGTTTGGGCCGGATCCGCGTCCAACTGCCTCGCAGCTGTCGTTTCAGACCGTATCTCTCGGCCTTGTGACGCTCGACCTGGCGAGAGTGCAGGCGGCAGCGACCGCCGGGCTGCTTATAGCTCTGCTTGGAGCGTATCTGAAGTTCTCCCCGTTCGGCCGCTCGCTGCGGGCGGCGGCGGACAATCGTTTGGGCGGTCTCATCGTTGGACTGAACATTCCACGAGTCTATGCGGTTACCTTTGGCATCGGCGCAGCTTGCGCAGGGGTCGCCGGCGCCCTGATATCTCCCCTGTTCGACGCTCAACCATATCTCGCCGTCGATTTCACTCTCCTTGCTTTCGTAACGGTCATCGTGGGCGGACTCGGCAGCTTCGGCGGAGCACTCCTCGGAGGTCTGGTGATCGGCGTCGCCGAGGCATTCGCGGCGTTGATGTTCACGCCTTCGATGAAGACGGCGCTTCCTTACGCGCTCCTGATCATCATCCTGGTTTTCCGCCCGAGGGGGTTTTTTGGTGCAAAAGAAATTTGATCGTGGGCTGAAAAGGACACGGTGGCTTGCCGGGATAACGGTCTTCGCTGTCCTGGGATTAGTCGGGATGCTGGCAAACCCGTACATCATCTCGCTGATGACGATCGTATTGTTGTTCACCTTCCTCGGACAGTCCTGGAACTTGATGCTTGGCATCGGCGGGCAGCTATCGATCGGCCACGCCCTTTTTGTCGGGCTGGGAGCCTATTCCGTCGGCGTCCTCAACGTAAAGTACGGCATTTCGCCATGGGTCGGGCTCTTGACCGGAATGATCCTCGCCGGATCCGTTGGCGCGTCGATCGCATGGTTGAGCTTCCGGTTCGAGGTTCGTGGTATCTATTTCGCGCTGCTTACGATTGCCGCCGCCGAGTTCGCCAGGATCATGTTCAGTGGCTGGGAGTTCGTGGGCGCAATGCAGGGATTGTTCTTTCCTGCGCCAACAGGCGGGATTGAGATCTCCATGCTTCGCGGCGATGCCCGCTTCTACTACTTCGTCGCGCTTGCACTGGCGGCGTTGGGAATAATCGGAACCGAACTTATTTCACGATCCTACCTCGGATACGTATGGCGGGCGATGCGCGACGACGAATCGGCCGCACGCGCGCTCGGCGTCCGGACCTTCCAGCACAAGATTCTCGTGATCTCGATATCGGCAGCAACGGCCGCCGCGGGCGGTGGCGTTCTGGCACTCGTGCAAGGGTCGATATTCCCGGACTCGATCATGGGGATGGGGCTATCGGTAGACGTCCTGATAGGGCCCGTGGTCGGAGGGTTGGGGACTACGTTCGGTCCGCTGGTCGGGTCGCTCGCCGCGATTCCGCTCAATCACTTGATGAGCGCGCTCGGCGACAGTCTTCGGATTCCGGGACTGAACAATATTACCTACGGTGTTGTCCTGATCTCGGTCGTCTGGTTCCTGCCAGACGGCATCTGGCCGGCGATTGTGCGCCTTTGCAAAGCTATCCAGGCGCCACCCACGGCATGGCTGTGGCAGTCCCGAAAGGTCGAAGAATGACAACCCTGCTCGAGGTCGAGAACCTGTCCCGATCGTTCGGAGGCTTGGTCGCGGTGAAGGATGTAAGCTTCTCACTTCGAGCGGGGCGGATCACAGCGCTGATTGGACCGAATGGAGCGGGAAAGACGACATGCTTCAACTTGGTCGCTGGTGCTCTGAAGCCGACCAGCGGCCGGGTGCTGTTCGAAGGCCGCCAGATCGACAATTCGCCACCCGAGACTGTTTGCAGGATGGGTATCGCGCGAACATTTCAGATCGTGCGGCCGATGCGTGAGATGTCGGTGCTTGAGAATGCCATGATCGGAGCCTTCAGCTGGACCAGAAACGTAAGCGAGGCCAGATCGAAGGCGTACGAGTCTCTTGAAAGCGTTGGTCTGGCCGCCAAGGCCCATGCGAGGACGGATCAATTGACGCTACCGGACCGGAAAATGCTGGAGACGGCCAAGGCGTTATCGACCCGGCCCAAATTGCTGTTGCTGGACGAGGTTATGGCGGGTCTGCGACCGACTGAAGCTGCGGGCATTGTCGGCGTATTGCAGAAGCTTGCCGAAGGTGGATTGACGATCCTCCTTGTCGAGCACGTCATGCGCATCGTGATGGAAGTGGCCTCACGTGTGGTGGTGCTGCATCACGGCGCCAAGATCGCAGAGGGAACTCCCGGAGACGTGGTTGCAGATCCGAAAGTCCTCGAGAGCTATCTGGGGGCAGGCTTCCATGCTTAGTGGTGCGCTTCTGACGATCGATGGACTTTGTGTCGCGTACGATGGATCGTGCGCTTTGAACGGCGTCTCCTTGCAGATCCACAAAGGCGAATTGATCTGCGTCGTTGGCGCGAACGGCGCAGGGAAGACCTCACTCATCAGATCAATCTCGGGCATCGTTCGATCGTCGAGCGGTGTCATCAAAATGAACGGTGTTGATATTACCGGGACGCCGCCATGGGAGATCTGCGAGCGCGGCATTGCCCAGGTCGCGGAAGGTCGGCAGATCTTCGGAAGTCTTTCTGTGGAAGAGAACCTGCTCCTCGGAGGGGCGCTGAAGCGCGCGAAGGGCGGGCAGTCCGAAACGCTCGACTTCGTTTATCAATTGTTTGAGAAGCTTCGTGAGCGCCGGGGGCAATTGGCTGGTACGCTATCGGGCGGCGAGCAGCAGATGCTGGCTATCGGCCGTGCAATCATGTCGAAGCCCGAGGTCATCATGTTCGACGAGCCTTCCATCGGGCTGTCGCCCGCGCTGACGGACGTCATGTTTCGTGTGGTGAAGTCCCTGCACGAGCAGGGAGCCACGGTACTGCTGGTAGAGCAGAATGTGGCGAAATCGCTTGCGTTGGCCAATCGCGGCTACGTTCTGGAGAACGGCTCAATCGTGCTCCACGGATCCAGCGACGAGTTGCTGAACAATCCCGAGATTCAGCGCGCTTATCTTGGATTGTAACGGTCCTGAATGGCGGGACTAGCCCGTCATCCGAAAAGGCGGCCGAGCGATCGCAGCAGAAGATGCCGCGAAATAGTCCGGGCACGACCAATTGTGTCGAGCAGCGGCGTCCGGCAAAGGGTGTACCGCAATCAATTCCAGAAAACCTGGCTTAAGGTATTTCCATGGAAGCCGATGACGCCCTTCTAATCGAACGCGACGGCGATGTGGTCACCATGACCATGAACAGGCCGCCGGCAAACGCATTGAATAACGCCCTTGTTGGCCGGCTGCTGGACACGTTTCACGCATTGGCTCGCGAGGTGTCGCCGCCGGGCATTGTCCTGACCGGCCAGGGCGAGCGCTTCTTCAGCGCGGGCGGAGACATAAAGGAGGTCGCCGGCATCGAAATATCCCGGCCTCGGATGAGGAGCTTCCACGCGCTTCTTTGCGAGATGGAGAGATACCCCGGGCCCTTCGTGTGTGCCGCGCGTGGATACGCCGTCGGCGGGGCCTTGGAGTTCCTTCTTCACGCCGACTACGTCGTGGCGAACCGTGAATGCAAGATCGGATTTCCGGAGATCAACCACGGCCTCTTGCCTGCAGCCAAGGGAATCCGGAAGGCAGTTCAGAAGCTTGGGCTTCGTGAGGCGCAGGCACTGCTCTACTGGGGCGACTTGACCGACGCCCAAAGGGCGCTCCAAATTGGGGCGATCAACGAGATCGCAAGCACCGCGGAAGTGATGGTGAGGGCCCGGGAGGTATGCAGGTATCTTCGTGGAAAGGAGCTCAAGCTGTTTGCGGCGATCAAGCGTTCGCTGAACCTGACGGCCCAAATGGACGATGCTGCGCTCGAGGCGGTGACGATCGAGGATCTCGCGGCCTATCTGGTAGACGATAGTTCGGCACAGGCGCGTTCGCGCTTCCTGTCGAAACAGCCAAGGAAAGCGTGAATGACCGCACCGGCATTGCCTGACGAGCTCCGCCTTGAACTTATGAGCTTCGAACAGGTATCGGCCGCCCTTGCTGCGGGGGCATCCACCGTCCTGATACCCTGCGGAGCTGTGGAGCAACATGGACCGCACCTTCCGCTCTGCATGGATGCGGATCATGCAGACGCCATCGCCGCAAGGCTGGCGCGGTGTCTAGGACGCACCCTGATCGCGCCCACCATCAAGGTCGGCTGTTCAGCCCATCATCTCGTCTTCCCGGGGACGATATCCATTCGTCCGGAGACATTCGAATCGATCTGCCTGGATTATTGCACAAGTCTTGCGAGGCACGGCTTCAGGCGCATTCTGCTGTTCTCGGGGCACATCGGGAATTTTCCCGCGCTCCAGGACATGCTTCCCCGGCTGAGGAGCGCCGTTCCGGTAGACGTCGAGATCGACGCGTACTGCGATGCAGTCGCCTGGATCGAGAGATGGCGAAGCGCCGTCGAGCAAGCGGGTGGTGACCCGAATGCGGTTGGAGGACATGCCGATATCGCGGAGACGTCGCTCATGATGTTGCTCCGCCCCGATAGCGTTCGGCTCGATCGGTTCGAGGTCGGGCATCTCGGTGCGCTATCCGAGGAGCAGCTTCAGGCAATGTGGAGAAACGGGATCAAGTCCGTCACCGCCAACGGCATCATCGGCAACCCGTTTGGCTCGACGGCCCGGATCGGCGAGCGATGTCTCGCGGCGATAGCAGATCTTCTGGCTGTCTCGTTTGGAAGCCAAAGCAACGCTGTCTGAATCTCTCATGCTCCTCCGCGCATGAACGCCGAGAATGATTGTCGCGCCACGTTCAGTGGCATTGGCTGCGAAAAGGGCAGGCGTCGACTTCTCACAGCACAAAATTTGGAAAGTCATGTAACTGCGGGGCGCATTCGAACAAAAATGTTGCCGCGCCAATGAAATGCTTCGCCATCTTGACACTCCATGAGGATCCAGAAGATGGCACTTACGTTCGGGTTTTGGTCGGAGCAAGAAACCCAGGTCGGGCAGAGCTATGCCCGCCGACTCCATGAACTCGTGGACGAGGTGCGTCTCGCGGAAAAGGTCGGATTCGACTGCGTCGCGCTTTCCGAGCAACACGTTGCACTCGGCGGCATCTCGAGCTCCGCGCCGGAGGTCGTCTACGGGTACCTCGCAGCCGTTACTTCGCGCGTGAAGCTGAGGTCAGCGGTGACGCTGATGCCCCAGAAGATCAATCATGCCTTGCGATCGGCGGAGCGATTGGCAGTAACCGACATCCTGTCGCATGGCCGCATGGAATTCTACGCCGGCCGGGCCAACACGACCATCGCCATGCGCGCCTTCAACGTTGATCCGAGCGAAACTCTCGCTCAGATGGAGGAAGGTATCGCGCTCCTGAAGAAATCGATGCGCGAAGATATCTTCACCTTCGAGGGCAAGTACTATCAGATCCCGCCGCGGATGCTGGTGCCCAAGCCGATGCAGAAGCCGCATCCGGTCATCGGCATCGCTGCGACCAGCGAGCGCAGCCACAGCTGGGCCGGATCCGAAGGCCTCGCCGTCATGAGCAACTGCATCTACCAGGGATGGGAGGTCCAGGAAAAGCTTTTAAACACTTACCGTCGCGGCTGGAAGCGTGACGAGCAAGGCCCGCTCGATCGGCCACGCATCGGCATCCCGCTTTTCTTCGGCATCGGGCCAACCGATCAGAAAGCGAAGGACGATTACGCCGAGCCCCTCATGCACTATGCGAGGATTTCAACGGACGCCTATCCCCGTCTCGCGAAGCTCGCCGACGACTATGCGTATATGAGCGAGAGCGTGCCAGCCATGGAGCGCGCGGGAAAGGACTGGGACTACTTGCTCAACCACTCCGCGACAACGGTCTGCGGAAGCCCGGACACCGTCATTCGTCAGATCGAGAAGTTCCAGGCGATGGGCGTCGACGAGGTGCTTCTCCATCTCGACTCCGTCAATCACGAGAAAATCATGGAAGCGATCGACATGTGTGGCCGCTATGTGATCCCCCACTTCAACGACAGAAACAATGTCGTCCGGCCTACGGAAGACATTCTCGGACAGATCCGCGCCATGCGACCACAAAAGTAAGCCAACCGGAACCAACGGAAGATAGCCATGTCGAAGCAGAACTACAAATATCTGATCGTCGAGAAGCGGCCGAGCGGTGTCGCCATCATCACGATGAACCGGCCGGAGATCCTCAATGCCATCAATTGGGATATGCACAGCGAGCTCGAGCGGGTCTTCGTCGAGCTGGACGAGGACAAGGCGGTCCGCGCGATCGTTCTGACGGGGGCGGGACGGGGGTTCTGTTCGGGCGGCGATCAGAAAACGCTCGACAAAAGTCCGATCCCGTCGCCGACCCGGGGCGGACGCCATCTGATCCGGAACATGCTGGAAGTCGAGGCGCCGATCATCGCCGCGGTCAACGGCGTCGCGGTCGGTCTCGGGGCAACCCTCGCCTTGTTCTGCGATGTCATATTCGCGAGTCCGGCCGCGAGGTTTGCCGACACGCATGTTACTGCAGGCGTGGTCGCGGGCGACGGCGGCGCGGTGATGTGGCCACTGTTGATGGGGCCCGTCCGTGCGAAGCATTACCTGATGACCGGTGACTTCATCTCCGCGGAAAAGGCCGCGTCCATCGGCATGATCAACGAGGTGATTTCGAACAGGGACGTCAAGGATGCTGCAATCGAGTACGCAGAGATGCTCGCGAGCGGCCCAAGAGAATCAATCATCTGGACCAAGTATTGCGTGAACAAGATCATCAAGCAGTACGCGCATCTGCTCCTGGACACCTCGACCGCCCTCGAGACGATCACCTTTGCCGCGCCCGACCGGCGCGATGCCGTGGCCGCCTTCGCTGAAAAGCGCAAGCGCTTCGCGGAGCGTTGAGAGGTGAGCGCCGAGGGTTTTGCGTCAGGCGCCCAACTCGCCGACGTGACCATTCCGCAGCTCCTGAGCCAGCGGAGGGTGGAACTTTCTGACGAGATCGCGTTCAAGCAAAAACGTCGCGGTGAGTGGATCGCCACGACCTGGAAGCAGTATTCGGACCTGGTGGCCAAGTTGGCGGCCACTCTGCAAAAGGCTGGATTCGAACGCGGCGATCGCGCGGCGATCATGGGGGATGTGTCCCAGGAGTGGCTTCTTGCCGACATGGCGATCATTTGTGCCGGCGGCATCATGGTCGGCGTCTACTTCACCTCATCGGCGGATGAGGTCGGCTATTATCTCGGCGACTCCGGAACGTCGTTCATGTTCGTCGGGAGTGAACTTCAGCTCGGTACCGTCCTTGCATCGGGCCGTGCTGACCAGCTGAAAAGAATCATCGTGCTCGATCCCGCGTGGAAGAAGGCAGGCGGGCCGGCGAATGTCGTCTCTCTTCATGACTTCTGGAGGGAAACATCGGTCGACGCCGACATCTTTCTGCGAGAGCAAGTCGCGAAAGCAAAGGCGAGCGATCTGACCAGCATCGGATACACGTCCGGCACGACGGGATTTCCGAAGGGAGCGATGCTGACCCATCTGTCGCTACTCGCCGGTGCGCATAGCGTAACCCTGTTCACTTCGAAGTTGCGCTCCGATGTCCACCGTGTCGTCGTGCACCTGCCGATGTCACACACGGTGGCGCGCGCACAGGCAACGACACTGCCGCTGCTCATCCGCCTGGTGCCGTATTTCGGCGAGAACAGCGCAGAGTTCGCTCAGACGGTCAAGGAAGTGAAGCCGACCTACTTCATGGCTCCGCCGCGGTTCTTCCAGCGTTATGCCACCCAGATCCTCAGCAAGGTTCACTCCGGGTCCGAGAAGCAGAAGCAGAACTATCAGCTCGCGATGACCATCGCCCGCAAGGCTCTTGATGATCGCCAGGCCGGAGGCGTGCCAGACACGTTCATTTCCGGCCTCTTTGCCGTGTGCCAGCAACAGGTTTTCCGTCCGCTGCTTTGTGAGGTCGGGTTCGAGGAACTCACGGTTACATACACCTCGTCTGCGGCGATGCCTCCCGAGCTCATGTCGCTGTGGCAGCTATGGGGATTGCAGCTGAAGGAATGTTACGGACAGACAGAGCTGGTCGGCGCCAATCTGGTGCAGATGGCGGAATGGCCGGAAGCCGGCACCGTGGGCGTACCTCTGCGGGATCCGTCTTGGGAGACCGCTGTTCTCGAAGACGGGGAAATGATTGTCAGGGGACCCGGGCTCTTTGTCGGTTATTGGAATAAGCCGGAAGAGACCAAATCGGCTCTGCGCGATGGCTGGCTCTACACCGGAGACATCGTGGACGTCGATTCGGCAGGCCTTTTCAGGCTGGTCGATCGAAAAAAGGAGATCATCAACACTTCCAACGGAAAGTCCATCAGCCCGACGCAGATCGAAAACGAGCTCAGGCGCAGCCCGTTTATCTCTGAGGCGGCTGTGCTTGGAGAAGGAAAGAAGTACCTCACCGCGCTGATCGAGGTGAACGCGACCGCGACGATGGATTGGGCCAGATCGCATGGTCTGCGGATCGACCGGTACTCGGAACTGGCGAACTCCGAAACCGTGGTGCGGATGATCGAAGCAGAGATCGGCAAGGCGAATGGCCGGCTCGCCAGGGCCGAGCAGATCAAGGCGTTCCGGATATTGCCGGAAGAGCTTTCGCCCGAGAACGGCATGATGACGCCGACTCGGAAGAAGCGTCGGAAGCAGATCATGGAGAGGTATCGGTCGTTGATCGATACGCTTTATGACGAGAGCGAAGACAACCTCGTCAAGGCGGAAGTCAAACCCTGAGCCAAATCATGCGGGCGGCGCATCTCGTGAAGCGCCGAGCGCGAGCGCACGTCCCTGGCGCGATAGCGCCTCACCGTTCAGTGAGCGCTATCAGACCGCATTGATATTCTTGCAGCCAACCAAAGGGGGAATGAAATGAGAAAGCACAGCGAAAGCGGTTTGAGCCGCCGGTCCTTGATCGGTAGCGGAATTGGCGCCGCAGTCGGGTTCGCATCGCGGCAGTCAAGAGCGGCCACCCCGGCCAAGGTGCGTGTCGGCGCAATCAATCCGAGCAGTGGCGTCCTGGCGTTTCCGGGGCAGGCTTGCGTACGCGGCATCGATGTCGGTGCGAAGTTCGCAAAGGAGAAGTTCGGTATAGAGCTGCAAATCATCCATGCGGACACGCAAAGTCGGCCGGAAAACGGACGGATTGCCGCCGAGAACCTGATCAGACAGGGGTGCACGGTACTTATCGGCGCGTGGGATTCCGGAGCAACCATCTCCGCGCTTCAGGCCGCAGAGGCCGCAAAAGTGCCTATGGTCGTTCACATCGCGAGCGCGACCCAGGTGACCTCTCAGGGATTCACCGAGGTGTTCAGGTATTACCCGACGTCCCTGACAATCGTCAGGAAGTCCCTCATGGAGCTGAAGTCACTCCTGTCCTCGATCAAGGACGCTCCAACAAGCGCCGCCGTCATGCACCTCAACAATACGATGGGACAGTCGACCGCGGCGAGCATCGATCAGGCCTGGAAGGAGGTCGAAGTGCCCCTCAGGATTGCCGAGTATATTCCATACGATGAAAGAGCCAAGGATCTCTCGGTCGAAGTTGCAAAAGCCAAAGCTTCTGGCGCGGACGCGTTGGTCTCCGTGACGCGTGTCAACGACGCCATCATGATCATTCGGGAATGCACCAAGCAGGGGTGGAATCCCAAAATGATCTTCTCACCCAACTCGAATGGCGCGCAGGACAAGGCGTACTATGACGCGTTGGGCAAGTACGGCGACGGCGCGATACTCTCGACCCTGTGGTATAATCCGAAGGCGCCCGATACCGCGGCGATCTTGAAGAGATTTGCATCCGATTATCCAAATGACTGGGTCGACGGGAATTCGGGGTGTGCCTTCGAAGCTGTTCAGATTGTTGCGGACGCCGTAAGCCGCGCCGGTTCTTCCGAGTCCGCTGCGATCCACGCCGCGCTTAAAGGAACGGACATGACGCCTATCCTGATGTCCAGCGGCAAGATCAAGTTCGACGCCAATGGCCAGAATACGGGCAGTGACGTGACCATCCTCCAAGGGCAGAACGGGAAGCCTCGCGTGGTGGCGCCGCAGTCGGTCGCCGAAGCTGCGCTCCAATACCCTCTGGTCCCATTCAATTCGCGGTAGGAGAAGCCGTGAGCTGCGGCCCCAGCGGGCGGTGCTGGGGCCAGCGTCCCCGCGCGCGAAGGTCTTCAAGCCAAGGGCTCACGGCCTACGAAGCTGGATCGCTCGGCAAGGAAGCGACGCGGGCTCTTGCCCATTGCCTTCTTGAACATGGTTATGAAGGCGCTGGGGGTCTCATAGCCCAGATCGAGCGAGACGGCCTGAACGGAAGATCCCGCAGACAGCCTCTGCAGCGCGACCAGGATGTGAAGGCGCTGTCGCCAGCGTCCGAACGTCATCCCGGTTTCCTTCAGCACCAGGCGGGCGAAGGTCCGGACACTCATCGCATATCTGGTCGCTAGTTCGTCGATCGTGCTGCGATCGCCGGGGTCATTGAGCAGCGATGCCGCGAGATGCTGAAGTCGGCTGTCGGTGGAGATGGGCAAGTACATCTGTTCAGTGGACATCTGCACCAATTCGTCGAGCAGCACGCGCCCGAGCCGGCTGGTCGGCCCCTCGACCGGATACAGGGGAGGAAAGACGGAGAGCCGATGTATCAGTTCACGGACGAGCGATGATATCGTGAATGTGCAGCACGTGCTCGGAAGCGTACTCGCCTGCGGATCGATGAAGACGACGTAGACCTTACCATTGTCCGAGACGCAATTGCTGTGCATGACGCCGGCCGGTATCCACACGGCACCCTGCGGCGGAACGATCCATAGTCCGCCGGGGGCGCGACACATCACCGATCCATGTGAAGCGACAACGAGTTGCCCTTTTTTGTGTGAGTGGAGCGGAAGCTCGTCATTGTCTTCACCGGTTTCGATGCAGAATGAGGTGATCGGCCGATCGAACTGATCCGGATCAATCGGATCGTAGTTGATCCGAAGCTCGGGCAAATTCATTCTGGCAAAACCAGGATCCATTTCGGACGTGGATAACATGCTCATCGAATTCGCTCGTTATTGGCTACGGCTTCCGCAATTCAGGAGGCGAAGATAAGGGGCGCGCCTGGAGTCCGGGTGACGATAGCGCTCCGGGACATGCTCGTCACCGAAAAGTAACGCGAGGATGCAAGAATCCGATCCTGCGGGTTAGCCTCGTCCTTCCCCGGAGGATTTTGGTGACGGTCACGGCTGCGCATTGCCAGGCTCCGCGACGGTGAATGCAGCCGGAAGGCTCAACGCAGGAAGCTGCTGCGACAAGACGCGTCTCGGGGCGCCAGACCGGGTACCGCCCCGATGGTAGAAAATGCCGCGTTGCCGCGTCAACCGGCTCCACCGATCGCGCTTTCACGGTTCTCCGCAAGGGTTTTCGCCAGAAAATGCCGCGACCCCCGATGCTACCAAGGAACAATTTCGCGGAAAGCCGGCACGGACGTGTTGCCGATTGGAAGGCGAAAGCCGGGGCGCGCTGGCTGTGACGTCGAGAGACGGAAGGCCGCGCCGTGCGATCGTTCGGGGGCAATTGAATATGGCGGAGGATGATCGAACTGTCTTCAGCATATCCTTGAGCGCTCAGGAGCTGGAGTTCGCGGCAGCATGCCGTGACTTTGTTCTGCAGGAGAAACCCGAGCTCAGATCGTCCATCGTTGTAGCGGACAATATGCTGTCGATCGCCGACCAGCCACATGTCCGGCAGGCATTCATGGAATTGGGCCTGGCTAGATTGGTCCGCGTTCTGCGGCTCGCGATCGTGGGTAAAGCGATTGCGATCAGGAGAGCACCCAGATTGCTGTTTGATCTCGCGCGCTTCAGGACAAAAATTGTGCGGGCCCTGCGCGGACGCGCGGGATAGCCGCCTAGGGAACGGCGTCGATCGATCGTGCGACGAAAGCCGGCATTCGGTAGATGGCCAGTGATGGGCTCCGTCAATTGGTGTGATCCTGTCGCATCGGCTATGGACCAACTGGCCTCCGGTCCATGCAGCATGGCGCCCGCCGATGTGGCTTATCCCGGCCTTGTCACGCGAAAATGCCGGAAACTAGTACAATTCCGTCTTCTTCAGCACAAAATGCCGGGCGGCATACCGGATAGTTCTGTCGCTGAGATCGTTCGTTGGGCTGTCTTCGATCGAGATCCGCGTTCGGCGTTTGCGAAGGATCCACATCCTTCGCTTCCTCCCTGGACTTGGCCCGGCTCGTGCCGGGCCATTTTTTTGCTCGGCGGCGGCTGAAGCGTTTGCGGGATCAGCTTGTCGGCCGGCTCAGCGCTGTGGGGCTCAGCGGCGTATGATTTTCTTGAGGATCTCGGTCAGAGTCCGAAATTCTTCCCTCGTCAAGGGGGCGAATGTCTCGCCGGAAATCTCGCCAATGGTCTCGATCGCAGCGTCCGCCGTCCGCCTCCCCTTGTCCGTTAATTCGATCTGCCGCCGTCGTGGATCCAAAGGATCCTTGGAGCTCTTGATTAGCCCCCGCGATTTGAGGCGATTGATGACGCCAGTGATCGTTGCTGAATCATAGTGGATCAGTCGTCCCAGGTGATTTTGAGAACATGATCCGACTTCCCTCAGTTTTGCCAGCGTCGAGAATTGGGGTGGGGTCAGTTCTTCGATCATTTTCGCGACAAAGATCGATGTGTGGGTACGGAGCGCTACGCGCAACAGGAATCCTGGTGCATCGTCCAACCTGTAAGACTGTGCGGCCTCTTTTGGCTTCTCCGTCGGAGCCGTCTTGGTTTTCGGTTGCACGATTTTCGTCCTCTTGCGGCACTTGGCCGTGGCTCGGCTTGAACAAAGCTGGATGGCTCGGCCTCGGAAGTCCCGAGTTGATCATTTGTGTACATTCGTTGCCCCCAAGAATCCATGCCGTCTGACCGCGAGTCCTATTAGCCCGGTGGGTCGGAACGTATCATCACTTGTGTGCGAGTGTAGCACTTGCAGACAAGTGATAAATGCGATAGGGATTGAGGATTGCCCCCTGGGAGGAGCCGCGCAGGCTTCCTGGCCATCGGCGGCGACCTCGCACCCCGGATCCGAGCATGTCGGTGACTGACAGCATGAGCGCCGTACGGCCCGACCTCATCGAGAAGGTTACGGGGCGGGCAGAATACGTTACCGACCTCGTGATCCCCGGGATGCTGCACGGCTTTGTGGTTCGTTCGCCGGCTACTCACGCGCGCATCTCGTCGATTGACGCGAGCGTCGCCAGGTCCGTACCCGGCGTCGTCGACGTGCTCATCGGAGCAGATGTCGCCTCGTTCGGTTGCTGGGGTGTCGTGCTCAAGGACCGGCCGATCATGGCAATCGACCGGGTCCGGTATGTGGGCGAGCCGGTCGCCGTGGTGATCGCTGAGAGTATCGAGATCGCCGAAGCCGCCGCGGAACTCGTCGACGTCGCGTACGATGAACTCCCTCATGCAACGACCATCCGTGAAGCGATGATGGCGGATGCGCCGCTCATCCATGAGCATCACGAAAACCTCGAAGACTTCTACTTCAAGGGCGGCGCCAGGCCGACACCGAACAGCAACATATTCCAGACATACAGGAACAACGTTGGAGATGTCGACGCTGCGGAGGCGGTTGCGGCGTACATCCACGAGGACCACTTCACTTTTCCGGCGATCTCGCATTTCGCAATGGAGCCGCATGCGGTCATCGCCGACTTCCAGGGGGACTCCCTGACGGTCTGGGCCGGTGCGCAGACGCCGACCGCGGTTCAGAAGGTGCTGTCCAGGCTGTTTGGCCTGGTGCTGGCCAAGGTCCGCGTAATCGTTCCGTTCGTTGGCGGGGGATTCGGCGGCAAGGCATCCGTCAAAATCGAACCGTTGGTCGCCGCCGCGTCCTGGAAGGTGCGGCGCCCGGTTCGGGTCGCTCAATCCATGGCCGAATCGATGCTCACCTGCCGAAGGCTTGGCGCAGACATCACGATTCGAACCGCGGTCGACGCCAACGGACGGATCCTCGCGAAGAGCGCCAGGCTTCTGCTCGACGGCGGAGCGTATTCAGATACTGGCTCGGCGGTCGCCACGAAATCGGCAAATCGCATCATGGGGCCATATGTGGCGCCGAATCTGAGCCTCGAGGCATGTGCGGTCTACACGAACACCGTCCCAGGCGCGGCATTTCGCTCAATCGGCGGCCCGCAAGCCGTATGGGCCAAGGAATCGCACATGGATAATGTGGCTGCGGCAATCGGAATGGATCCGACCGAGTTCCGCTTGCTCAACTTGGTCCCGCGCGGTGAGCGCATCCGCCCCGACCTGCGCGCGCTCGACATGGACATGAGCGAGTTGATCGGCCGGGTCACGCGGTCGTTCGCGCCGGAAGCGAAGGCGTCCAATCGTCAGGCACGCGGATTGGCCGTTGCCGCAACCGATCCGGCGAACACGCCGATCAGCAACGCCATCGTACGTCTCAAGATCGATGGGTCGGTCCTCGTTTCGGTTTCGAGTATCGAAGTCGGCCAGGGTGCGCACGCGACGATGGCCCAAATCGCGGCGCAAACCTTGAAGCAGAAGGTGTCTGCGGTCACCGTCCTGCGCTCCGATACGGCGGTCGCCCCATATGATTGGGGTACCGGCGCGAGCCGCTCGACCGTCGTCGTTGGCCTCTCGGTCGAGAGCGCCGCTCTCGACGCGGCCGATCAGATTCTCGAAATGGTTGTCGAGGTCTGGGAGCTTCCCCGCGACAGCCTGTCACTCGTCGAGGGGGGCGTTTCGACCGGTTCAGAAGTTCTCACTTTCCATCAGATATTTCACCGCAGCCTGGGTGTCGATTCGGGAGAAGTCGTCGGCCGCGGCGCCATCACGCCTCGTTCGAAGAAGGGCTCCCTGGCCGAGTCACCTTTGTTCTGGGAGACATCCGCGGGTCTCGCAGAGATCGTCGTCGATGAAGAAACCGGCGAAATCCATGTTCCTCGGTACGCCAGCGCCGCCGACGTCGGTCGTGTGATCAATCGCGTCGCTGCGGAAGGTCAGGACGAGGGCGCTGCTGTCATGGGGCTCGGTCACGCGCTCTACGAGGCCCTCGAGTTCGAGCACGGGCAACCCGTCAACGCGACGCCGATCGATTATTCGATACCGCGGATCTCCGACGTGCCGCCCTCGTTCGACACGATACTTGTCGAAAACGGCGATGGCCCCGGGCCTGGCGGCGCCAAGGGAATGGGCGAGGGAGCGATCCTTCCAGTCGCACCGGCGATCGCCAACGCGCTGTTCTCCACCTACGGCATCCGAATCACCGATCTACCAATGACACCCGAAAAAGTGTGGCGCGCGCTACAGAAGAGGAGCTGAATTCATGGAATTCAACATGTCGATGGCGGTGCCAGCGACGCCGGCGCAGCTTTGGAGCACGCTGCTCGACGTTCCACGCATATCAAGCTGCATCCCCGGGTGCGAAAGCGTCGAGGAAATCCAGCGGCTTGCAACCTACAAAGCGACCGTCAAGCAGAAGATCGGTCCATTCAAGCTCGAAGTGCCGGCTGACATCATCGTTGAATCGATCACCGAGCCGTCTCACGTGCGCACCCGCGCTACGGGGCGTGACAAGATCACAGGAACGCGGCTGGCGGTTGTTCTCGACGTGACCGTCACGCAAGAAGGGTCTGGTTCCACATTTGCCGTGGACGCGAAAGTCGACGTGCAGGGCCGCCTTGCGACCATGGGATTCGGCATCATCAAGCGCCGGGTCGATCAGAACTTCGAAGAGTTCGAGAAGCGGCTCAAAGAAATGCTGGGCGCGGCCTGACCATGCTGCCGTCACCCTTCCAATTCGAGCGGCCTTCGACGATCGCCGACGCCGTGCGTGCCGTCGGCGATTCCGGCGACGGCATGTTCTATGCCGGCGGGACCGAGTTGCTGCTCGCGCTGAAAATGCGCGTCATCCGTGCAGACCGCCTCATCGACATCAAGGGTATTCCTGGGCTCGATTGCATCGCCGTCAACGACATGAACGAGATCGAGATCGGCGCGCGCTGCACGCACAGGAAGATCAGCGGCGATTCCGTCATCCGCGAGCACGTGCCGGCGCTGGCATCGCTCTGCGCGGAGGTGGCGAACATCAGGGTTCGGAACGTTGGAACAATCGGCGGCAATCTCTGCTTCGGAGAGCCCCACGCCGATCCGCCGACGATGCTCGCGGCCTTGAACGCACGACTGGTGCTCGAGGGATCCAAGGGCACGCGTGAAATTCACGCCGATGATTTCATCCGAAGCGAAATGGAAACTGTGCGCGAGCCTGACGAGCTGTTGAGAGTCATCGTGTTCCCGCGGCCCGCGGGACCGGTAACTTATCGCCGGTTCAAGCATGGTGAGAGGCCCTCAGTGAACGTCGCGATGGCCTGGTCACTGAATGCCGGCGGGAGCAGGATCAGAAGCGCCCGTGTACGGGTCGGCGCGCTTGGTTCGCGGCCACAGTCTTTGACGGCCGTCGAAGGTGCCCTCCGAAACGTAGCGGTAGCAGAGGCCCGCCGGGCGATTGAGACAGCTCTTCCCGAGGCGCTGGATCAGCTTGAAGTCAACGCGGATCGGCATGGCGGGGCCGATTACAAGCGTCACCTTGCAGGCGTGCTTCTTCTGCGTAACGCCGATGAGGCGATCATCGCCGGGACGAGCTGGCTGAAATGACACAGGTGTTGGCCATCTCGTTCTCGTTGAACGGCAAGACGATCGCCGTCGACGTCCCGGCTCATGTGCTCTTGATCGATCTTATCCGAGATCGTTTGGGCCTGAAGGGAACGAAACGTTCCTGCGACATGGAAGTATGCGGCGCTTGCACGGTCCTTCTCGACGGTGAGCCGATCTCGAGCTGCACAACGCTCGCCGTCGATGTGGATCGGCGCGAGGTTACCACAATCGAGGGTGTCACGCCGCCGGACGGACTATCCCGGATCCAGGAGGCGTTCGTGCTTCATGGCGGTCTGCAGTGCGGCTTCTGCACGCCCGGCTTCATCATCGCGGTCACGGCGCTCTTGAAGACCACGCCACACCCGACAGACGCGGAAATCCGCCACTACCTGCACGGCAATCTTTGCCGCTGCACCGGTTACACCAAGATTTTCGAAGCCGTGAAGAGCCTTGGGGTCCAGCAGGTCTCGCAGGATGCCGTTTGAATCCGCGCGAGACAGCGCAGCTACCTTCTGGAGATATCATGAGTGTTGATCAGGTCAAAAGAACGAGTGTCCTTATCGCAGGCGCTGGCATCGGCGGTCTGGCGATGGCGCTATCGCTGCTTCGACGCGGCATCGATTGCGACGTTTTCGAGCAGACGTCCGAGTTGCGCGAGGTGGGCGCCGGCCTTTGGGTCTCCATGAACGGTGTGCGTGTTCTTCGTGATCTCGGCCTCACCGAGCAAGTCGAGCAGAACTGCATCGCGGCAGAGCGACGTTCCATCCGGCTCTGGAACACGGGTGAAACGTGGTCCCTCTATAATCGGAGCTCCGACGCGGCCCGGAACCAACCCTATCTTCTGCTGCGCGCGCATCTGCTGAAGATCCTTGTCGACGGTGTGCGGCGATTGAAGGCGGACGCCATCCATCTGAACGCCCATGTTGTCGGGTTCAGCCAGAGCGACGAGGGAGTTCGGGCGCAGTTCGCAGATGGCCGTGAGATCGAAGGTCGCGCCTTGATCGGCGCCGACGGCTCCCATTCGAAGGTTCGTACCGGTCTGATCGGCCAGATCGAGAGCCGGTACACCAATGCAATCGCCTGGCGTGGTCTTGTGCCGGTCGACCGCCTCGAGCCGCATCAGCGCGAGCCCGTGGTGTCTACCTGGATCGGGCCGACCGCGCATGTCACGGCATATCCGGTCCGTTGGCAGAACACGGAATTGATGACGTTCTCGGGTCAGGTCGATCGCAACGACTGGCTCCTGGAATCGTGGTCGGAGAAGGGCTCTGTCGAGGAGTGCCTGAAGGACTTCCTGGGCTGGCATCCCGACATCATCGCGCTCGTCAGCAACGTCGATAGCCTTCACAAATGGGGCCTGTTCGTGCGGCCTACGCTGGCTGGCTGGTCGCAAGGACGGGTCACGCTTCTTGGAGATGCCTGCCATTCCATGCTGCCGTATCTCGGTCAGGGAGTGAACATGGCGTTGGAGGACGCGTCCGTTCTCGCCCGCTGCTTCGAGCAGCAGCCCGACGATCTCGCGGGAGCTTTCCAGACATACCAGAGCCTGCGACTTGATCGCACAACCAGGGTCGTGAAGTCCGCTGCCGGGATGCTGCCGATCTTCCATAACCCGGCGCTGTGCAAGGCCGAAACGGCGGGAGACTACATCAGGACCCAGTGGGCGCCGGAAGCGACCGCCGCTCGTTACGACTGGATCTACCAGTACGACGCGACCGCCGTTCCTCTTCATTGACATCTCTCCTCCACGAGCACCGGTGCACAACGATGATCGGCAAAGAGCCCTGGGACGACGTAATACCGCTCGAAGAGCGCGAGACCTATGCCATCGCGGGATTGGGTGGCGCGGCTGGATTCGGCAGGCGGCCCGCGCTCCTGGTGATTGACGTGCAGTACCGCTCGGTCGGTGACGCCCCGATGCCGATCCGCGAAGCGATCAAGCAATATCCGACCAGCTGCGGCGACGCTGGTTGGCGGGCCATAACGCAGATTTCCGAACTGATGCGGTTGTTTCGCGGGAGAGGATGGCCGGTGATATTTCCGCATGTCGCCTGCAAGGTCAGCCATGACCAGGGGGCATTCGCGGCAAAAATTCCGGGCATCATGCAGATTCCGCCCGAGGGCTACGACTTTGTCCGCGAGGTGGCTCCAAAGCCGGGGGAGCTGCTGCTGCCAAAGACGCAGGCGAGCGCATTCTTCGGTACCCCGCTGACGACGTATCTCGTCGGGGCGGGGATCGATTCACTGGTGGTGACCGGCTGCACGACCAGCGGCTGCGTCCGGGCATCGGTCGTCGATGCGTGCGCGCTGAATTTCAAATCGATCGTGCCGAGCGACGCCGTCTACGATCGTTCGCCGACTTCGCACGCGGCCAACCTGTTCGATATAGCCAGCAAGTACGCAGATGTGATGCCGACCTGGGAAGCCATCGAGCGGCTTCGCGCGCTGGCGGATGATCGTACCAAGGATCGGCCGACATGAAGGTCGCCCCGGTATCCGGTCTGCTTTACGGCGCTCATGTGCGTGCGAACGGCATCCGCCAGCATTACCTGCGGTTCGGCGGAGCCGGGCCCGCCATCGTCATCGTCCCGGGCATCTCGACGACGGCGGCACAATGGGCGTTCATCGCGGAACGTTTGTGCGTTGGACACGACGTCTATGTGCTCGATGTCCGGGGGCGCGGCCTTTCCGAAAGCGGACCGCATCTCAATTATTCGCTGGATGCCTGCGCCTCCGATCTGGTTTCGTTCGCCGAGGCGCTGGAAATAGGCGCGTATACCTTGCTCGGCCACTCCATGGGGGCCCGCATCGGAATTCGTGCCGCACGCTGGCGGCCATCGTCCATAAGACAGTTGATCCTGGTCGATCCACCGGTCTCCGGCCCCGGACGTCGCGCCTACCCGAGTCCGATCGGACCTCTTCTCAAGCTGCTTCATAGCGCAAGCCTGGGAGAAGCAGACGCGGCTCTGCGAAGCCCGTCCGCGCCGCGCTGGTCTGAAAGGCACATTCGTGCCCGGGCCGAGTGGATGCACACCTGCGACGAGCGCGCCCTGGTCGAAAGCCACAAGGGCTTTCATCACGATGACATTCACAATGACCTCGCCAACCTCAACGTCTGCACTTCGCTGCTCGTTGCGGGCAAAGGCGATGTCATCCGTCCCGAAGATGAAAGAGAAATTCAAAGATTGCTGCCGTCCATCGTGATCAGGCGACTGGAGAGTGCAGGTCACCAAATGCACATCGACGACACGGAAGGCTTCCTTTCGATCGTCAATGACGTTCTCGCCTGACCGGTCAGAGAGTTGCAGATACATGCTTGGCAAAGAGGAGATGACTGAAGATGACCCGACAACGCATCGATGTTGAAATGCTCGAACTCTTCAAGGCCGAGCTTGCACTTTGCAAAGTGAAGGAAGGCGAGGTCGTAGCCGTCCTAAGCGGCGGCGAGGATCAGTCGGAATATGCCCAGACGTTCATGCTGGCCGCGCGGAGCCTTGGCGCGACAACCTTCCACCTCAATGTTCCAAAGTACGGCCAGAGCAAGGTTGCGGGCCAGCAGGGTAGACACGCGCTGAGCGGCAACCGGCCGGCGATCGACACGCTCAAGCGCGTGGATATGGTAATTGATCTTCTGGGTCTGCTGTTCTCGCGCGAGCAGCTCGAAATCCAGGAAGCGGGCACGCGCATTCTGCGCGTAATGGAGCCGTTCCACATTCTCAAAAAGATGTTCCCGACCGAGGATCTCCGCCGGCGAACCGAGCTCTCACGAACGCTCCTGCAGTCAGGCAGAACCATGCGCATCACGTCGCCGGGCGGAACAGATGTGACCTACGGACTAAAGCAGTATCCGGTCATTTCCGAATACGGATACACCGATGAACCGGGCCGCTGGGATCATTTCCCGTCAGGATTTGCTTTCACGCAAGCCACGGATGGGGACGTCAACGGCACTGTCGTTCTGATGCCGGGCGACATTCTCTGCGCATTCAAGCGCTACATCCAGTCTCCGGTCACGCTGACCATCAAGGACGGCTACATCGTCGACCTCAAGGGCGAGGGGACCGACGCAACGCTCATCAGGAGCTATATCGACAGTTTCGGCGATCGGCGCGGATGGGCAATCTCGCATATCGGGTGGGGATCGAATGAGCGCGCCGACTGGCACCACATAGCTGCATCTCAGCAGCTCGCGTCGGAGCATATCATGAACGCGCTTTCCTTTTATGGAAACGTTCTGTTCTCGACGGGGCCGAATACCGAGCTTGGCGGCACGAACGACACGCCGTGTCATCTCGACATCCCGCTCCGCGGCTGCAGCCTTTGGCTCGACGATGTCCATATCCTCGACAAGGGTGAGTTTGCCTATTCCGAGTTGAGGGCACCGGGCCGCTAGTCCTCGCCCGCCTGATCAAGACCTGGAGCCGCATCCGCGGTTCCCAATAACGCGGAAAGCGTTTCGGCAACGACCATCCACTGTCCAGCTCTTTCAACGGGAAACGCATTGCATGTCTAAAACCCTCTCAGGCGCGGAAGATTACACGGCCGGGCAACGGTATTCGATCATGATCTCGGCGATGCTGGGATACATTCTCGACTTCTATGATGTCCTGATCTTTCCGTTTCTCTTGCCCGCGATTCAGCGGTCGATGTCGCTATCGTTGACAGAGATCGGCTCTCTGCAGGCCCTGACACTATTCGGATCGGCGATCGGCGGGGCCCTGTTCGGCGTCATCGGTGATCGCCTTGGCCGGAAAACCTCGCTTCAGCTCACCATCGCGCTGTTCTCGGTCGCCGCGATCATTTCCGCCTTCGCATGGAATTACTGGTCGCTTGCGGTGCTGCGGTTCATCACCGGCATTGGTCTTGGCGGCGAGTACGGCGTTGGCATGGTGCTTTTCAATGAGGCCTGGAAAAAAGGCAGCCGAGGCCTGGGGGCGGCTGCGCTTCAAGGCTGCGCCGTGATCGCATCGTCCACGGCTTCGATCGTCGGAATCTGGCTTATCGCGACGTTCAGCGACGAGTGGAGCTGGCGCATCGGCTTGCTGAGCGGCGGAGTGCCGATCCTGCTGATCATCTTCATTCGCTTCTTCATGCCTGAGTCGAAGATCTGGCTGGAGTACGAGGCGCAACGCAAGGCCGGTCCGGTTGCGGCCGCGGCCCGCACTCTTCCCCTTGCAGACTTGTTCCGCAATGGTCTGGCGCGGCAGACCGTCACTGCTTTCGTGTGGCTGATGAGCTACATGCTTTGCTACTACAGCGTAGTCTCCTTCATTCCGACGCTGTTGCTCCGGGACATGCACACGCCGGGCGACGTCGTTCGCACCACGGCCGTTCTTCTTTCGGTGGTCAGCGGCATCTGCTACCTCGCCAATGGCTTTTTCAACGACAGGGCTGGCCGACGGTTCGGTGCTCTCGTGCCGGCGTTGTTTTGGGTCGGATCCCTGGTTGGCATGGCGGTGTGGGGAAGTCAGCTCTACGCCGGCTCGAAGACCGAGTGGCCGATGTTCTGGCTCTATATCGGTTTCGGTATTGGCAATGTTGCGCTCGGCGTGACGGGCGTCTGGATCTCGGAGCTCTATCCGGTCAACCTGCGCGCAACGGCG
Source organism: Bradyrhizobium australafricanum (assembly GCF_020329495.1). NCBI lineage: Bacteria > Pseudomonadati > Pseudomonadota > Alphaproteobacteria > Hyphomicrobiales > Nitrobacteraceae > Bradyrhizobium > Bradyrhizobium australafricanum. Next base: position 25,571 of record NZ_JAGKJL010000008.1, read on the forward strand.
GTGTCTACATTCTATATGGGCGGACGCGGCCTTGGCAGCATCGCGCCAGTGATCGTGCCCCTTGCGGCTGCTCATTTCGGCGGAAGCCTGCTGAACGGCATGGTCGCCGTGGCCCTTCCTGCCGCAGCTACTTTCATTCTGGCTTCTCTTCTGCTTCCTGAAACGCTCGGTCGCGATCTGTCCGCGAAGGGCTTCGAGGCCGACGCGGAATCGGAGCCTGCGATGAAGGCTGCGCCGGCCTCGAGCGTATGATGCACTTGTGAAATGACGCGCAGCCGGCGAGATGAGAGCTCATCGCGCTCATCTCGTCGGTCCGGCGCGGAAGGTGGCATCCGGTACTGGGCCGTCGATACGGACAAATGACGTCTGATCGAGACCCGCACTGCATCGGATCAAATGTTGGCCCGCACCGTCTTCATCATGCCTGCCGGTGCGCTGGTGGCAGGTGTTGTCGACCGGCCGATGCGCGGCGTCCTTGCCGACCTTGTCGCGGCCATGCAATAGAACCGCATCGGCAATCTGGATTTCCACAGCGTGGAGATAAAGACGTATCGTCCGGATTGGCGACGTCCGTGTGTCAGCCACGGCCTTCAGATCGGTAGGTCAAGTTGCGGCGCCGCATCGTCGCCTTGTAAGGACGAAAGCGAAATCCCCAACAGGCGGACTGACCTGGAAAAGGGTATCTCGTTCTGAAGCAGCGCGATCGACAGTCGTTCGAGTTCCGCGCGGCTCGAAACCGCGGCAGGTACCGACCTGCTGCGCGTAATGATTTCGAAGTCGTTGAACTTTACCTTGAGGGTCACCGTTCGGCCACGCGCTGCCTTGTCTTCACAGTGCCGCCAGACCTTGTCGATAAGTGGCTGCAGTTCGGCGGCCAACGTTTGGAATTCGGTCAAATCGCTTGAGAAAGTGGTCTCTGCGCCGACCGACTTCCGGATTCGATCCGCGCGGACCTCACGATTATCGACGCCCCTCGAGATCCAATAGTAGTACGCACCGGCCTTGCCGAAATTGGCCTGCATGAATGCGAGCGACTGATTGCGCATATCGAGCCCCGTGTAGAGGCCCAGGGCATTCATCCTGGCACCGGTCGCAGGACCAATGCCGTGGAATTTGCCGACGGGCAGGATTTCCACAAATGCCGGGCCCATTTCGGGCGTGATGACGTACTGGCCATTCGGCTTGCGGTGATCCGAGGCGAGCTTTGCCAGAAACTTGTTGTATGAGATGCCGGCCGAAGCATTGAGACCTGTCTCGGCCTTGATCTTGGCCCGGATAGCGAGCGCGACGTCGCGCGCCCATGGAATGCGTTGCAGGTTGTCGGTCACGTCGAGATACGCCTCGTCGAGTGACAGGGGCTCGATGATCGGCGTGTGTTCAGCGAAGATTTCACGGATTTGCTGCGAGATTGTCTTGTAGACCTCAAAGCGCGGCTTGACGAAGATCAGATCGGGGCATTGTCGTTTTGCCGTGACGGACGGCATGGCCGAACGAACTCCGAACTTTCTGGCTTCATAGCTGGCCGCCGCCACGACGCCGCGTTCACGGGATCCTCCGACGGCGACCGGCTTGCCGCGGAGGTCTGGATTGTCCCGCTGCTCGACGGACGCATAGAAGGCGTCCATGTCGATGTGGATGATCTTGCGCTGCCGGACCGGCGCAATTGCCCGGTCGTCATCGATCTCGACGGTCACGTCCCGAGCCCGGCTGTATCCTCCTTGACGCCGCGGGCGACGATTTGGAGGGTTCCGTCGGCAAGCGGCCGCTGCAACTTCAGTGCCTCGTCGGGAGGTGCCGTCATCCAGGCCTCTACCTCGTCCGGCGATGTGAGGATCTGCGGTCTGTACGAGGCGACCGAAGCGATCAACGCCAAACCGAAGCAGGTTGTTTTTGGTTTTGCCGACGAATTTTGCCGCCGATTGGAAGCCAAAGGCGGGCTCGGCGATCCGCTGCTCTACGGAAAGACTTGGGCGCGGGTCCACGACCCCTTGGTGTGGCGCGAGGAAGCAGACGCAATGCTGCAGGAAGCCGGAGTACGCGTCGTGTTCCATGCCGTCGCCAGCGACGTGAGCATGGAGGGCGACAGGATCGCGGGGGTGGTCATTTGGACGAAACAGGGACCCCTCGATGCGCGCGCCAAAGTCGTCGTCGATGCGAGCGGAGATGCTGATGTCGTCGCAATGGCCGGCTTGCCCAGCTTCATTGGCGACAATGGCAGGGTTCAGAACCCGACGATGATCTTTCGAATGATGGGTGTCGATATCGATCGTTTCGTCACCGAATACGGTGCCGACACCATCATGCCGGAAAAGATATCCGACATGATCCGCGCAAAGCACAATGCTGGTGAATACCGGCTGCCGCGCGCCAAGATCTGGCTGTTCCCCACCACCCGACCCAACGAGTTGCTGTGCAATTGCACGCGTGTGATCGGCCCGGATGGGCGTGAGCTCAACACGCTCTTACACCAGGATTTCACCGACGCCGAAATCCAGGGACGGCTTCAGGCGCGAGAATACGCTCGTTTCTTTCGCGATAATCTCGTGGGATGCGAAGCCGCCTTTCTGAACGATACCGGCGTCCAGGTCGGCGTGCGCCAGACCCGTCAGGTCTCTGGTGTAAAGAGGCTTTCAAACGAAGACGTCGTCAAAGGCGCCAAGTCATCTGACGGCATTGCGGTCTCGCCTTGGCCGATCGAGCTGCACTCGGGCGTCAAGCCTCGCGTCGAGTGGCTTCTGAACGACTACTACGAGGTGCCGTATGGGTGCTTCGTGCCGGAGCGCGGGGAGGGGTTGCTGGTTGCCGGCCGCTGCCTCTCGGCGGAGCACGAAGCAGTCGCTTCAGCGCGGGTCACGGCTCAGTGTTTCTCCTACGGTCATGCGATCGGTCATGCAGCGGTGATTGCGGTGCGCGACGGAATCGCGCCGAGGCACATCGACGGACAGCAAGTGAGGGCAGCGGTGAACGCCGACGGCGCGCGCCTCGATTAACAGGACCGTGAACAGATGATCAAGCTAGACAATCAAGGCCCGATCGCCATCGTTACCATCAATCGCGCGGAGCGCGTCTCCCAAGGACCGGCTTCGCCGACACCAAGGAGGGCAATCGGAAACGGCTGATCAAAGCTCAACACAGCGGTCTTTTGCGTGAAGCCGGCGGCTGCGAGAAGATCGGCTACGTGTGCCTTGAGCACCGCCGCAATCAGCGGCATCTGCTTGTCGCGCGGACGCGATTGTCCAGCCTCCCACCTGCTGACGGTCTGCTGGGTGCTTTTGACGAGCGTCGCGAACTCAGTCTGGCTGGCAAAGTTGGCAGACGAGTTAGCTTCTATCCGAGCTTTTTTTGCAGTCATCGCAACGCGGCCTCCCAGCCGAGCCGGGCTTACGATGCGATTGCTTGATCTGCTTTCCAGTCGGGCAATTGTCGTGGTCATGGTAGACGTTGCGATGGGACGGTGGATAGACGACGATTCCCATATGAGCCGACAGCCGCCGAATGGTCCTGCAGCGAAACCAGCGGCTTCAAAAGTGCACGGCTCTATTGATCCAGGTCAGCCCGGCCCGTCTTTTTTGACCGATACTGGCAAATCATCGCGTACACGAAGCTCTGGGGAGTTTGCCATGTTAGCTTTGGATGTCATGCGCACGTCTTTCGCAACGATCAAACCGGGCGCGCCATTGCTCGACGCCGTTCGTTTACTACTGGAAACCGGCCAGCGTGGCTTGCCTGTGCTCGAGGGCTCAGGGGCGCTGGTCGGTGTTATCTCCGAAGGCGACTTCCTTCACCGTCGCGAGCTCGGCGTGCATTGGCCAGAGGGCTTTTGGCTCGAATGGTTGCTCAGTAGAGAGGAGGGGCGGCTGGTCCGCGAGCGGACCCGGGCCCTGAGCGTTGACGCTGTGATGAGCCGCAAGCCCGTTTGCGTCGACGAATGTGCGACTGTGGACGAGATCGTTGCCGAAATGGACAAGCACCAGATATCGCAAGTCATCGTTCTCCGGAATACGCGGGTCGTCGGCATGATTGGCCGCCTGCAGCTGATCACAGCGCTTGAGCGAATACTTGCGCGATCCGAGGGCGATTGATGCGCCGACAGTATCGCGGCCTGGATCGGCAAACGAAGCCGCCAACATCCGAAACTGCTGTAGACGGTGCGGACCGGGTTCCGCCGGTCGCATCTAGACCGCTCGGCTATGCCGGGCTGTGGCGCGACCAAGGTGAGCGTCGAACGCCGAGGCGACGCATCGGACCAGGAACTCCGCATCATCGTTGATCAGGAGCCGGTCACCTCTCATCGTCACCGCGCCGTCCGCGATCAGCCTGTCGAGCCGGAAACCATCAACGACGGCCGAACCAGGATCCCAGCGGTGCCGGCGGCACATTCCCGGCAGATCGACGGCCATGTCGCACATGATGCGCTCGATGACGTCGGCTCGGAAACGGTCCTCCGCCGTCAGCATGTAGCCCTTGACGGTTGCAAGCCGGTCCTCGGCAATGCGTGCAAGATAGTCGCGTGTCGCAACTGCGTTCTGCACGAAGCCCTGTGGCATGCGGCCGATTGCGCTGGCGCCGAGGCCTATCAGGGTCTCGGCAGAATCGTCCGTGTAGCCTTGGAAGTTACGCCGCAGCCGGCCCTCGCGCTTTGCGATGGCCAGATTGTCGCCGGGGAGCGCGAAATGGTCGAGGCCGATGCGGATGTATCCGGCATCGGTCAGCGCCTGCGCGACCGCCTCGGACTGACGATGCCGCTCGAGGCTAGCCGGCAGCGACGCCTCGTCGATCATGCGCTGGTGCTTCTTGAAGGAGGGAATATGGGCATATCCGAACACGGAAAACCGGTCGGGCCGCAGCGCGACGCATGAGTCGACAGTATCCAGGCAGGAAGCGACAGTCTGAGCGGGCAGGCCGTAGAGCAGATCGAAGTTGATGCGGTCGACGCCGGCACGGCGCAGCCGCTCGACCGCTTCCGTGGTCTGCTCCAGGCTCTGCGACCGATTGATGGCGTGCTGGACGACAGGATCGAAGCTCTGGACGCCAAGGCTTGCGCGGTTGATGCCGCTGTAGCCCAACGCTTCCGCCATCGGCTCGGTCAGGGTGCGTGGATCGATCTCGACGGCGATCTCGGCGTCGGGCTGCACGAAAAACGAGTAGCGTAGCGCGCTGACGAGGTCGGCAAAGGTTTCGGGCGTCATGATCGTCGGAGTGCCACCGCCGAAATGGATGTGGGAGACGGGCAATCGCCCACCGACCGCTTCGGCAACGAGATGCGCTTCGGTGCGAAGGCCGGCGGCGTAAATGGCGACCGGTTCGTCTCGCCTGGTGATAGAGGTGTGGCACCCGCAGTACCAGCACATCGACCGGCAAAACGGAACATGCAGGTAGATCGAGGTCGGCCGCCGAGTTGGAATCGACCTGAGCCATGTCCGGTAATCAGCCTCGCTGACCGCCGCGGAAAAATGCGGAGCCGTGGGGTAGCTGGTGTAGCGCGGCAGCCTGTCCTGCCCATAGGTGATCGCCAGGTTCGACCGCATCCTATTCCTAGCCTCTCACTTGCGGCCGATTATCGAAGCCTGGCGCGCCCTTCGCTTACGCCGCCAAGTTCCGGTTCGACATCGCGCGGTTGCGCAGTTCCACCCGACGCGAGGTCGGAAGGGAGATCACGCCGTTCTGCTCGAGCTGGGTAAAGGTGCGTGACACCGTTTCGATCGTCAGACCGAGATAGTCGGCGATATCCTGCCGCGACATCGGAAGCTCGATCGCCGCATTCTTGACGGCGCGGCGCGCCATGTCGTGGAGGAAGCCGACGACACGATCTTCAGCGCTGCAGATCAGCAGCATCAGATGCTCCTGGAAGCGACGCAGTTCCTGGGCCGTCGCATCCCAGAGTTGGCGTGCCAGATCCTTTTCGTGGGTCGCACGGACCATGAGCGCGGCGCGCTTGACCACGATGACCCGCGTCTCGGAGACGGCCTCGGCCGAGGAGATATGGGTCTCGCCGGCCTCGAAGCCGAAAATATCCCCGGGCAGATAGAATGCGCCGATCTGGCGACGTCCGTCTTCCAGAATCTTGTAGGTTCGGACGGCGCCGGAAACGACCTGATAGAGGTATTCCGCGGCCTCGTCCTCGCCGTAAATTTCGCTGTTGCGGGCGAACCGCATCGGCGTCCCAACCATGCCGAAGGGTCCTTCAACGCGCGCCTGCCGGCTGAGGATGCTGGTCGGGTGACGGCTGTTCTCGAAAGAAATGGCGTTCTGGGTCTGCATGGCGACGCTCCATGAATGGGAAGATCGATGGAGGCAGATTGATCGCATCTCGTGGATCGGGAAATTTGGATATTTCCCCTAAGTAGAAGCCACTTACGTATTTGTACGTAGCTCCGGGAATGCAGAGCAATAAACGGTGGCCGCGCGGCGAGACATCAGTGTCTCGGCGCGCGAGGCAAAAAGTGCTGCTAGGTCCCGTTCTTATCGGGATAGGCAGCGCGTGTGCTGGCTCGGTCCTGTTCCTGACGCCAGCGCGTCGTGCTGCGATCGGTCAAGACGAGCACGAGCGCAAAGATCGCGAAGATGAGACAGACGGCCGTGACGACAAGCAGTGTACTCATTGCCATGTTGGCCTCCTCGATCTGATCAGCTAGCCGCCTTGACGTCGTCCGGCGATTCCACGTAGTAGCCGGAGTAGCCGTCGACGAAGCAGAGATGATCGTGGACTTCCCTGACGCCCGAGGTGTTCTCGGCGAGCACGATTGCGGCCTGGCGAGCTCGTTCATCGAAAATCAGGCCGTGCAGATGCACGGCGCCGTTGCGCACCCAGACCTGGAAGCCGGCGGGACGCCAGCCGGTGGCGTTGATTTCGCGCAGGATACGTTCACGGATATGGCTGTCGTCGGCGGTCGGATCGGGAACTTCGCGCGCCAACGATGCGACGGCCTGCAGGATGTCCGCCCGGGTGACGATTCCGACCATGGTCTTGCCCTTCACAACCGGCACCCGCTTCACGGCGTGCTTGTGCATCAGATGCACGATCTCGTCGAGCGGCGCCTGCTCATCGACTGTGATCGGGGTCGTGGTCATGACGTCCTCAACCTTGCGGCCGCGCTCGTGCACGAAATCGGTCGCAGCGCGACCCACGCCGGTGAACAGTTCCAGCCATGCCGAGCGCTTGTGTCCTGTGCCGATCTCGGCGCGGTCCAGGAAATCTCCCTCGGACACCATGCCCCTGAGCGTGCCGTCTTCGTCCATCACCGGCAGACCACTGAGGTGACATCGCAGCATGATATTGGCCGCATCCAGGATCTTCGTGTGCGGACTGACGGCGATGATATGCTTGGTCATTATCTGATGCGCACGCATGTCGGACCTCCGTGTTGAAGCTTGAACAATGAGGCTTTGTGCGTTCCGCGCATTGACCTGGCTCAACGGTCCGCTTGGCCCCGCTCGAGAGATTTCAAGAACAGAATGAAGTCGCCCACCTGGTCCGGCTCGAAGCTGAACTGGGGCATGGTCGGATGGCCGGTGACGATCCCTTCCGCCAGCGATTCCTGCAGCATCTCGACCGGATAGCGTTCGTGCAATGTCCGGAACGGAGGTGCTATCCTCAGCGGGCTCGGGCTCACCCGATCGATTGCATGGCAGCGGGCGCAGTAGAGCTGCGCAAGGCGACGGCCTTGCTCCTGGTCCGCAGCGGCTGGAGTCAGCGCGGCGCAGATCGCGCTGATGACCACGAAGCCACGAGCGATATGGCTCTGAAATGTCCCGGCTGGATGCTTCACAGTTCGGCTCGCGCTTAGTGAGACATCAGGACCGGGACGGTCATCGCGCGCAGCATGTCGCGCGTCACGCCGCCGAGCAGGGTTTCCTGCAGGCGGGAGTGGCCGTATCCGCCCATCACCAGAAGGTCAAGGCTCTCATCCGCCGCGATCGACAGCAGGATCGACTGAACCTCGGACTTGGACGCCGGCAACGACGTGATCTTGGCCGGAAGCCCTTCCTTTGCAAGGTAGCGCACCAAGTGGTCGCTGGAGCTTTCTGAGGGGACCGGATCGGCGCCATCGATGGTGATGACGGTGAGAGCATCGGCTGCGCGCAGCAGCGGCATTGCGTCGTGCAGGGCGCGGGCGGCAAGCCGGCTGCCATCCCAGCAGATCCCGATACGCTTCGCCGAGAACGCGCCGTGGAATGTATAGGGCATGAACAGAACAGGACCCCCGGCTTGGAACAAGAGCTCGCGCGGGATCACGTTGTCGTAGCTGTTGTATTCGCCCAGCGGCTGCACCACCACGGTCAGGTCATGCAGTCGCGCGTTCGCGCAGATCATCTCGCGAGCATCGATGGGGAGCGCACCCACGGCGCGGCTCGCGTAGGATATCCCCGCATTCCGTGCCTCGATATCGAAGACGCGCAGCGCAACCTCGGCGCGTTCGAGGGCCTGCTCATGTTCAGCCTCGAACAGGGAGGCGACCGCCGCGCCTCCTTCAACGACGAGCGGTACGCTGGCGGTCTCGTAGCCGATCGCCATTGCGTCGAGATGCGCGCCGGTGCCGAGCGCGAGCGAAACCGATCCGTCGACCGCGGGACGTGGCGACAACTCCGTCGGAATGTGGACCAGGATGTTCTTGAACATGGGCCGTTCTCCAAAGGGGTGGAAGAGCAAGTGCTATCAAAGCACGGGTCGAGGTGAACAAATTTGATCTGCCTCATGCGCGGTCGTGGATTCTGATTGAGCGAGATCAATTCATCGAGCGTGTACTTCGCGCAAATGTTGTACCCAGCTTGGAGGAGCCGACATGGCGCGCGTCGCATTGGTTACGGGTGGAAGCAGGGGAATTGGCGCCGCGATTTCGCGTGCCCTCGCTGCCGCCGGATGCCGGGTTGCGGCCTGCTATGCTGGAAATGCGGGAGCCGCGTGGTCGTTTCAGGATCAGACGGGAATTCCCGTATTCCAGTGGGATGTCGCGAACTTCCAGGCCTGTGCAGCTGGCATCCGCGAGGTGGAGGCGGCGTTGGGCCCGATCGACATCCTGGTCAACAACGCCGGTATCGTGCGCGACGCCACACTGCATCGAATGACCAAGCCGCAATGGGACGCGGTCATCCGGACCGATCTCGATTCGCTGTTCAACATGTGCCAGCCACTCATCGAGGGCATGCGGGCCCGCAGGTTCGGGCGGATCATCAACATCTCGTCGATCAATGGGCAGAAGGGCCAGATCGGCCAGACGAACTATGCCGCAGCGAAGGCCGCCGAGCTCGGCTTCACCCGTGCACTGGCGCTCGAAAGCGCGCGGTTCGGCATCACGGTCAATGCGATCTGCCCGGGCTACATCAACACCGAGATGGTGGCCGCGGTGCCGGCTGATGTCATGCAGAATTCCATTCTGCCGCAGATCCCGGTCGGGCGGCTGGGGCAGCCGGAGGAGATTGCCCGTGGGGTCGCGTTTCTTGCTGCCGACGAAGCAGGGTTCATCACCGGATCGACGCTGTCGATCAATGGCGGCCAACACATGTGTTGAATAGGAGAGATGACAATGCTCGCCACCGATGTGATGCGCAGTTCGTTCGCGACGATCAAGCCGACTGCCATCGTGCTCGATGCCGTCGAGCTGCTGCTTGAGACTGATCAGCGCGACCTGCCGGTGATCGACGACGCCGGCGACCTCGTCGGCATGGTTTCGGAGGGGGATTTCCTTCACCGCGATGAGCTTGACATCAGCCCGCCGTCAGGAAACTGGCTGGAGTCTCTGCTTGGCATTGCGGAGAATACACCTGAACGCGAACGCATGCGCACGCTGCAGGTCGGCTCGCTCATGAGTGGCTCGCCGATCACCGTCGATGTCGAGGCATCGATCGAGGACGTGGTCGCGCAGATGGATGTCTACAATGTCGCTCAGATTCCCGTGCTCGGCGCCGGAACCGTCGTTGGTATTGTCAGTCGCAGGGAGTTGCTTGCGGCATTGGCGCGCCGATTGAGAGAAGCAGAGAAAGAAAGCACCGGAGTTACTTCATGAGCGAGATGACCCTGCAGTCACATGCGCACGCTGTCGTTTGGATCGATCACCTTGTTGCGAAGGTTTTCGGCATCGGGTTGACAGGCGTCAGCGCGACGGCCGTCCATGCGCATTTGGCGTCGCAGCATCTGCATCACAAGACGAATACGATCGGCGATGGCCGCGTCCAGGCCGACGCGACATTCCTCGCCCGGGTAGGGGAGGCCGTGAGCGATTGCAGCGATTTGCTCGTCATCGGTCCGGGTGTCGAGAAGGTTGAGCTGATGCAATATCTCACGGCGGAACGGCCTGACCTCAACTTGCATGTTGAGCCGAGCGATCATCCGACGGACGGCGAGATCGTGGCGCTGGGCCGGAAGCGGTTCCACCTCGGCTAGGTAGAAGAGATCTGGCGTCGGAGCAGCTGCCAGACGGAGAAACAGATTGCGCCCGAGCCCATCCCGCTCGAGCAAGGAGGCGAGCGATGACAGTCCAAGCGGTTCTCGACCAACCCACATCTCCCGCTAACGACGATGTGACGGGTGCCAGAACGGTCGCCTCAGTGCCGTCCGAAAGCGAGCCATTGACGGCTGCCGAATCGATCGACCAACTGGTTCATGCGGCGATGGCGCGATGGACCGGCGGGCTTTCACCGGCCAGTCTCGCGCTCGCTTTCGCCGACTCGCAACTCCATCTTGCGGCGTCACCCGGTAAACGGCTTCAGCTGGCGCTGAACGCAGTTGCTGAGGGCTCGCGCTTCGCGCGCATGGTGTCGACGCCGCATGCTGCCTGGCAGCCCTGGTTCATGGTCAAGCCACAGCCGGGTGACAACCGTTTTGCCGGCCAAGATTGGACATTGCCGGCCTTTAACGTCGTGGCGCAAGCGTTCCTCCTGGGAGAGCAATGGTGGCATTCGGCGACCAGCGGCCTGCGCGGCGTCTCGAAAGGAAATTCGGCAATAGTGGATTTCACTGTCCGCCAATGCCTCGATGTGGTGGCGCCGTCCAACTTTGCATTCAGCAATCCAGAGGTGCTGCGGCGGGCGATGGATTCGGGTGGCGGCAACTTCGTGTCGGGCTGGCATAACTGGCTGGAAGATTGCCGCGACCTGCTGAGCGGCAAGCCCTGCGAGCCCCCGCTTTTTGTGGTCGGCAAGGATGTAGCCACGACCAAGGGTAAGGTCGTCTACCGCAATGAGCTGATCGAGCTCATTCAATACGCGCCCGCGACCACGGACGTCTGCCCGGAGCCAGTGCTCATCGTGCCGGCCTGGATCATGAAATACTACATTCTTGATCTCTCGCCCGAGAACTCGCTGGTGCGCTTCCTGGTCGAGCGCGGCTTCACCGTGTTCATGATCTCATGGCGAAATCCGGGGCCAGCCGATCGCGATCTTGGTCTCGAGGACTATCGCAAGCTTGGGATCGACGCGGCCATCGACGTGATCAATCAGCTTGCCCCTGAACGCGCGATCCATGCGGCAGGCTACTGCCTCGGTGGCACCCTGCTAGCGATTGCCGCGGCCCGATTGCAAAGGGAGCGGCCTGGTTGCCTCCGGTCGGTGACGCTGATGGCCGCCCAGGCCGATTTTACCGATGCAGGCGAACTGACGCTCTTCATCAATGAAAGCCAGATTGCGTTCCTGGAGGACATGATGCGGCAGCGCGGCGTGCTCGAGACGGCGCAGATGGCCGGTGCGTTCCAGTTGCTGCGGTCGAACGACATGATCTGGTCGCGCCTGGTCCGCGACTATCTCATGGGCGATCGCGCCGCACCGAGTGACCTGATGTCATGGAACGCGGACGCGACCCGCATGCCGTACCGGATGCATTCGGACTATCTGCGCAAGCTTTTTCTCAACAACGACCTTGCCGAGGGCCGGTATCTGGCGGACTGGCAGCCGATGGCACTTTCCGACCTTCGCGCCCCTATGTTTGTGGTGGGCACGGTCCGTGATCACGTCGCGCCCTGGCGGTCTGTTCACAAGATTCACTTGCTCGCGGATGCCGATATCGCCTTCGTGCTGGCGAGCGGCGGGCACAACGCCGGCATCGTTGCTCCGCCGTCGGAGGAGGGGCACAGCTATCAGTTGTTGGAGAAGAAGGCGGATCAACCCTATGTCGGCCCCGACGAGTGGCTGTGGAAAGCGGTGAATCGCGACGGATCCTGGTGGCTGGAGTGGGTTCGCTTTCTTACCGCGTATTCGGGAACCTGGGAGCCGGCGAAAACGTCGCTTCATGCGCCCCAGAGCGGGCCGCCGCTCGATGATGCGCCAGGTCAGTATGTTCTCCAGCATTGATCCCGCGGGCACAAGCACTCAGGCAGTTTGATTTGCCGCAACTGCTCTCGTGGCGCGGACCCCTAGAGTAAATGCCGCACCAGCGGGATCGAGGATCGAGCTACGCCCCCCTTGGCTGGCGAGCTTTGAACAATGCTGGACCTCTAGGAGAGAGCCATGAGCGTCATCCTTCGCATCCTCTTCGTCCTCGTGGGATCTATCACCGCGCTGTTCGTGGCGCGCGATTCCCTGAACTTTGACATCATTCAGACATTCGTGGCCATTCTGCTTGTCACCGCGCTTTTGCTGGGCGGAAGCTTCTGGAGCCTGTGGCGGAAGACGTGAGTGCCATAGACCTCATAGGACTGAGCGAAGCCGAAGCCACGGCCCGGCTTCGGATCGAAGGGTACAATGAGCTTCCGAGTCCTGATCGGCGCACTCCCGTACGTATCGTGCTGGAGGTGCTGCGCGAGCCGATGCTCGCGCTCCTTCTGTGCGGCGGACTGATCTACCTCCTACTTGGTGATCTCCAGGAGGCACTGCTGCTCCTTGGCTTTGGCGCCATGTCGATCGTGATCACGATCGTGCAGGAGACACGAACCGAACGCGTGTTGGAAGCCTTGCGCGACCTGACCAGTCCACGAGCCCTCGTGATGCGGGATGGGGTACGCCGGCGTATCGCCGGCCGGGACGTCGTCCGAGGCGACCTTATTATCCTTGGCGACGGTGATCGCGTGCCAGCCGACGCTGTGCTCCTCGACGGTCACGATCTGCAGGTCGACGAGTCCCTGCTGACGGGCGAGTCGGTACCCGTTCGCAAGCAGGTGGTAGAGACGGACGCCGTGGCTGAGCATCGGCCGGGCGGCGACGATCAGCCGTTCGTGTATTCCGGCTCGCTCGTCGTGCGGGGCGAAGGTTCCGCCCGGGTCACGGCCACCGGGCAGCGAAGCGAGCTCGGAAAAATCGGAGTGTCTCTTCGTACGCTGCAAGCGGAGCCGCCACGGCTTCAACAGCAGACCGCGAAGCTGGTGCGGCTTTGCTTTTTCGGAGGTGCTGCCGTCAGCATAGTTGCCGTGCTGCTTTACGGGATGTTGCGCGGAGACTGGCTACAGGCGTTGCTCGGCGGCGTCGCGATCGGCATGTCCATGCTGCCGGAGGAATTTGGTGTGGTGCTCACCGTGTTCATGGCCATGGGCGCGTGGCGCATTTCGAAAGTCCGCGTGCTGACGCGCCGGGCGGCCGCAATCGAGACGTTGGGCTCCGCCACCGTCTTATGCACCGACAAGACCGGTACTCTGACGCTGAATGAAATGTCGGTTGTAGAATTGCGGTTGCTCGATGGTGCATGCATGCGCCCCAAGTCTACGAATCCGGGTTGTGTACAGCCCGAATTCTCGAAGATGCTACGCTACGGTGTCCTTGCCAGTTCGTCTCAGCCATTGGATCCAATGGAGCGGGCGTTGCACGCCCTTGCCGGCGACGCCCGGAAGGAAAATAGCGGACCGGATGCTCACCGGCAGCTGGTACGAACTTACGGACTCCGGCCCGAACTCCTGGCCATGACCCAGGTCTGGCGGTCATCCCTTGCGGAGGAATGCGTTGTTGCAGCTAAGGGAGCGCCTGAGGCGATCGCGCGTCTCTGCGGGTTGAGTCGTGCAGATCAAGAATCGATGAGAAATGCCGTCGGCCTGATGGCGGAGCAAGGGCTCCGTGTGCTCGGGGTTGCGGCGGCCGTGTTTAAAGGCGGCCAGCTTCCTTGCTCGCAAGAAGCCTTCGCATTCCGCTTCCTCGGACTGGTGGGATTCGCCGATCCGCTTCGCTCCAACGTGCCCGGTGCGGTGCGTGAATGCCGCTCAGCGGGAATTCGCGTCACAATGATCACAGGCGATTATCCGGCAACCGCGACCGCAATTGCGAAGCAGGCGGGACTGGATGTCCATGAGGTGATCACGGGGGATCAGATCAGGCTTATGAATGACGTGCAGCTTGCGGAGCACGTCAGGCGTGTGAACGTGTTTGCGCGCGTATTGCCTGAGCAGAAGCTCCGCATCGTGCAGGCGTTGAAGCAGAACGGCGAGATCGTTGCGATGACCGGCGATGGCGTCAACGACGCTCCATCCCTGAAGGCGGCCCACATCGGCATTGCGATGGGCGGGCGTGGAACGGATGTCGCGCGCGAGGCGTCCTCCATCGTGCTGCTTGACGACGATTTCAGCGCGATCATCTCGGCCATCCGCCTGGGTCGACGCATCTACGACAATCTGCGAAAGGCGATGGCTTTTATCTTCGCTGTCCACGTTCCAATCGCAGGGCTTGCCCTGCTTCCCCTGGTTTTCGGATTACCTTTGATTCTCGGCCCCGTTCATATCGCATTTCTGGAGCTGATCATCGATCCCGTGTGCTCACTCGTGTTCGAGGCCGAGCGCGAGGAGCGCGACATCATGGCTCGCCCACCCAGGCGGACCGACAGCGCTCTGTTTACTTGGGCGCTGGTTGGCTGGAGCCTTCTTCAAGGTGCCTTGATTTTTGCACTTGTCGCAATCCCGTTCGTCATCGCACTTCGTATTGGCATGCCTGCAGATGAAGCGCGAGCCTTGGCCGTTTTCGCCCTCATCGGATCGATTGTTGGTCTTGTCCTGGTCAATCGATCGTTCAGTGCCTCATTCCTGTCGGCTTTCTTGCGGCCAAATCCAGCGCTGGCCGCGATCCTGCTTTCGGTCGCAGGCGCTCTCGCGACCGCACTGCTCTGGCCTCCAGCATCTACCTTGTTTCGGTTCGGTCCTCTGCATCCGGACGATCTGATGATCGCGCTCGGACCGGGAGTGGCGATGCTGGTAATCCTTGAACTGCTCAAGCCACTCTGGGGGCGGCGGCTCAGATCCTAGCCGGCGGAGACATCGAACTGCGCCTGAAAGGTGACGGCTGGTGTACTTACCTCACAAGGAACACGTCGGCAGCGGCGTTCCACGACGTCAATGGTCGGCTCCAACGAACCGACCTTCGAGGACCGGCAGGCATCAAGATCAGACGGACAACTCGCGTTCTAGCGGGACTTTGGCGTTTCGGTTGGTGAAGGTCATCAGCAGCAACGACAGGCCAGAGGCTGCCGCCACGAACGCCGCGGTCCATCTGAGCGTGGACACGGCAAAGGCCGCGTCAAGCCGCCAGCCTGTCGTCGCCGGCTCGGTCGACGCAAGCGGAACCAGATCCGGGAAGTACCAGTGGCAGAACAGAGCAAGCACAACCGCGAGGATCGCACTAGCGACAAAGAGAAAGGTCAATCGCTGTTTCATGAAAGTCCTCCTTTCGGCGCGAGGATGTTGCCAGACCCGATGGCATCGACCAATTCAGGAGTTTTCCTTAGGCGACTTACCGCTCGCCCCGGCCGTTGATTTTGCCAGAAGGCGAGAGAATACAACGTTCAAGCGTGGCCGAGGGCGTACCGGAAGCGTCCACAACGTCCCAATCGATAGTTCCGGTTTCAATGTTGTCTTGAACCAAGACCACGTCTGACGTCGCGTCCGACGCGTCGTGTCGTCGTGATGCTACGCGATGCAGCCGAGCGGCGCGATCGGCGGTCAGGAAGATGCCGCGGAACTCAGCCTTCGCGTTGCGGGCGACGGCTTCAGCGGCATGTCGCTCCGCCGACTTGAGAAATGCCGCATCGAGTATGACCGAAACCCCTTGAGCTAATGTACGCACAGCGTGTCCGAACATGGCCCGATAGACGCGATCGGATGCTTCGGCGGTGTACGTCGTTGCGGGCAAAGTCGTATGCTCGCTCACGTCGTGGAGTTGCTTGCGAATGACGTCCGATCGCAGAACCAGGGCGCCTGGCGCTGGCGCGATCAGATGTGCCATATCCCGCGCCAGCAGGCTCTTGCCGGTGCCGGACTTCCCGCCAATTGCGAGGAGGCTGGGAAGCTCCGGTGCAATGAGCTTGACTGCCGCGTCGAAGTATCTCTCCGCAGCCCTCGCAATTGTTGGATCGTGCCGGTGTTGCTGCCGCTTGGTGAGGAGTACGTTGGCCCGGATCGCGGCACGAATTGAGAGAAACAGCGGTAACACGGCAAGTGCCGTCGATTGGGCAGCCCATGCCGCCTGCATATAGCTGTTGAATAGTCTGTTGGCGGCAGCGCGCTGCCCAAACGCCAAGAGATCCATAAGGGGGAATGCAAGATCGTAGAGGACGTCCGTTGTCGCTATTTCAGCGTCAAATTCGATTGCGTCGAACAAGACGAGCCTGCCATGGATCATAACGATATTGCCGAGGTGGGCGTCGCCGTGGCAGCGTCGGACTTGTCCCGCTGCTGCACGTGACTGCAAGAGCTTGCGATGCCGCTCCAACTCGCGGTGGCTCAACCGATGCAGCTTGTCGATGCTGTCGCGGGGAAAGTCTGCCGAGCCGCGGAACTGCTCCGTGTTGCGGTCGATGATGATCGGAAGCGATGCGAGCCAATTCGATCCATCGCTGCTGGCGGCGGCCTTATGTGAATCCAGCAGAACGGCCGCCAGGCTCTCACTAAGCTCTGGCCCGAAAGCATTTTGCGCGGCCAGGTGATCGAGCGTCTTACTTTCGTCAAAGCGAGCCATTTCGACGGCCCATTCGATAACCTGTCCGGTCCCTCCGATCACGAAGCCGTCGCGCTCGCGCGTGATCGGCACCACCCCGCGATAGATCGAGGGGGCGTGGCGCTTGTTGATGGCAATCTCGTCCTCGCAAGCACGCCGCCGCTTCTCCAACGTCGAGAAATCGAGATATGGCAGCTTGACCGCTCGTTTGATCTTCAGGACGCGCGAAGGCCCAAGAAAGACGATCGAACAATGGGTGTCGATCCGTTGGACCGGCGCGTTTGGTTCGCCAGAGCCAGCCAGGAACGACAATACAGCCGCCTGGCCGGCGTCGCCTGTGGCATCGTCGGTTGATGATGTCGGCGTCATCATGGTTTCAGAACAGCCGCGCCGACGAGCTTGCCGTCGCGCAGGCGCGCGAGCGCTTCGTTCGCCTGATCCAGGGGGAAGACGGTGACGAGTGTCCGGATTCCGGCCCTCGCCGCCGCCTTGAGAAAGTCGACGCCATCCTGTCGCGTCAGGTTGGCGACGGAGACGATCTGCCGTTCACCCCAGAGGATGTCGTAAGGAAAGCTCGGAATATCCGACATGTGGATGCCGGCGCAGACCACGCGTCCGCCCTTGCGCAGGGCGCGCAAGGCAAGCGGGATCAGTGGGCCTATGGGCGCATAGATGATTGCGGCGTCGAGCTGCTCCGGCGGCGGGTCCTCGGAGGCTCCGGTCCAGCATGCGCCGAGCGACAATGCCAGATGCTGGGCCTCGGTGTCGCCCGCACGGGTGAACGCGTAGACATCCCGCGTTTGCCAGCGTGCGACCTGCGCGACGATATGTCCCGCCGCGCCAAAACCGTAAATGCCGAGTTTGCGGCCGTCGCCGGCCATCACCAGGGAGCGCCAGCCGATCAAGCCAGCGCACAGCAGGGGTGCAAGCTCGGCGTCGTCGCCGTCCTCGCCGAGCGGAAAGCAGTAACGCGCATCCGCCACCAGATGGGTCGCAAAGCCGCCGTCCCGCGTATAGCCGGTGAACAGGGGATCGTCGCAGAGGTTTTCCTTGCCCTCCCGGCAGTAGGGACAATGCCCGCAGGTCGAGCCGAGCCAGGGGACGCCGACGCGTGTGCCGAGATGCGCATGGCCTACGCCGTCGCCAATTGCGTCGATACGGCCAACCACCTCGTGGCCGGGTACGATTGGATAGGCGATGTTTGGCAGCTCTCCATCGACGACATGGAGGTCGGTGCGGCAGACGCCGCAGGCGCTGATCTTGACCCGGACCTCACCTGGGCCAGGTATTGGGTCCGGTCGTTCCACATATTGCAGCTGCGCGCCACGTGCAGGCAGGATCATGGCATGCATGACGGAACTCGCTCAGGGGTCTGTGACCTTCCTTTGATCACGTGACATTGGCCTTGTTTTGATCCCGGTCAACGCCCGTTGGGTGTTCCGGATTAGCTTTGCCTCGCGAGCCGAGACTTAAAAGCCAAGACCCAAACAGGAGCCACCGATGATCAAGGACATGATTCCCGTTGGAACCCAGCGCGCCGTGGCGCGGCGGGAAGCCAATCCATTCACGTTTCTGCAGCAGGAAATCGACCGGCTGTTCGATGGATTCGGCCGCAATTTTCCGCCCTTCGCAACGCCGGTGGCGATGATGCCGCGCATGGACGTCAGCGAAACCGACAAGACCATCGAGATTTGCGCCGAACTGCCGGGCCTCGAGACCAAGGACGTTCAGCTCAACCTTGCCGACAACACGCTCACGATCCGCGGCGACAAGAGGAGTGAGCGCGAGGAGCAGGACAAGGACTATCTCCTGGTCGAGCGCAGCTTCGGCGCGTTCTCGCGGTCCGTTGCATTGCCCGAGGGCATCAAGGCGGAAGACGTCAGCGCCGAAATCGCCAAGGGCGTACTCAAGGTCACCGTCAAGAAGCCGACACCGAAGCAGAGCAGGCAGATCGACATCAAGACGGCCGCGTAGCCGTCTTGTGGGGGCGTGTCGCTCGTCAAGCAGCGACGCGTCCCCGAAGAAGCCATTCAAAGGGGATTAGCAATGTACGAGTTTCTTCAGGAAACCGTCGCGAACAACATGACGACTTCGGTGCGAAGCGTTGCCCCCGAAATGACAGTGGGCGATCTGTACCGGCTGTTCGCCAAAGACGACTATGACGCCTATCCCGTGCTCCGCGACGATGTCGTGGTTGGGTTCGTCACGAAGCTTGACGCCCTGAAGGCATTTGCCTGTACGACAGATCACATACTACCGCATTATGACGATCGGATGGGAACGACGGTCGACGAGATCATGTCGTCCGACGTGATCGCGGTCGAGCCGGACACAAATCTGCAACGCGTTCTGCAGCTAATGGTCGCGCATCGCCTGAAAAGTCTGCCCGTGGTTGACAAATATCGCCACGTGCTCGGTATCATTGCTCGCGAGGATGTCATGCGGGCCTTGGCGCGCTGCACGAAGCGGCAGGTGCCTCCGCTTGTTCCTTGCGAGACAGCCCGATGTCTACGTTTGGCCTAGATCGGGTTCTTTCGCCTCGATCGGTTGCGCTTGTCGGCGGCAGTTCGCGTCCGTCGTCGCTCGGGTTGGCGGTGCTCATGAACCTCAAGGCGTGCGGCTTTTCCGGCCGGATCGCCGTGGTCAATCCAAACTACGCGGCGATTGACGGCGAGGCGACGTTCCGCGATCTCGAGTCGCTCCCATTTGTTCCGGATCTTCTCGTGATCACGGCGCCGGCGACCGCAATCCCCGGGATCATCTCAGACGCTGCCGCAGTTGGCGTCGCCGGCGCGGTGATCCTGTCGGCGGGCCTCGGGCATGGGGCGGGCTCGCTTGCCGAGACGGTCGCACGAACGGCGCGCATGCACGGCATACGCCTCGTCGGGCCCAATTGTATCGGTGTGATGGTGCCGCGCGCGAAGCTCAACGCGAGCTTCGCAGCCCATCGTCCATCCGACGGACGCGTGGCCTTGATCTCGCAGTCTGGCGCGGTTGCCGCGGCGATGGTCGCGTGGGCGGCCGAGCGGCAGCTCGGCTTCTCCGGCATCGTGTCGATCGGCGACCAGCTCGACGTCGACGTCGCTGATTTACTGGACTATTTCGCGCAGGATGATCACACCAACGCGATACTGCTCTACCTCGAGGCCGTGAAGGATGCCCGCAAGTTCATGTCGGCTGCCCGCGCCGCAGCACGGCTGAAGCCGGTGATCGTCGTCAAGTCGGGGCGGCTGGCGCAAGGTGCCAAAGCCGCGGCGACCCATACCGGCGCGCTGGCCGGTTCGGATGCCGTCTATGATGCCGCATTCCGCCGTGCCGGGATGCTGCGGGTGTACGACTTGCGTGAGTTGTTTGATTGCGCCGAGCTGCTCGGTCGCGGCTTCGTCCCGCGCGGCAATCGGCTGGCGCTTCTGACCAACGGCGGCGGGCTTGGGATTCTCGCGGTCGACCGCCTGGCCGAACTCGGCGGCACCCCTGCGAGCCTGACTGAGAAGACGGTCAAGCGGCTTGATCAGGTGCTGCCGCGCGGATGGTCGCGTGTCAATCCTGTCGATATTTCGGGCGATGCCGACGCCACCCGCTATGTCTCCGCCCTCGACGTGTTGCTTGATGACGCGAACAGCGATGCGGTCCTGGTCATGAATGTGGAGACGGCGGTTGCGCCGACCGAGGGGATCGCCGAGGCGGTGACGCAATGTGTTCGTGATCGCCGGGGCAGGAAGAGCGAGTTCGCGCCGCTGGTGCTCGCGGCGTGGACGGGCACGGATGAGCGAACTGCTACGATTTTTGAGGCTGCCCGCGTCCCGCATTTTCCGACCGAAGATGACGCGGTGCGCGCTTTCATGCATCTGGTGAGATATCGCGAGGTATCCATCGCGCTGGCCGCAACTCCGCCCAGCATCGCCTCAATGTTTGCGCCGGAGACGGCGGCGGCGCGGCGAGTGATCGCGGAGGCGCTGTCCGAGGGGCGGGGATGGCTCGACCCGGTCGAGATCGTCGCCTTGTTCAAGGCCTACGATATTCCAATCGTTCCGACGGTTGTTGCCCGTGATGCCGATGATGCCGCTGACAAGGCTGCGCCGTTTCTGGCTCGGGGGCTTGCGGTGGCGGTCAAGGTGTTCTCCCGCGATATCAGCCACAAGTCCGATGTCGGCGGGGTCATCCTAGGCTTGCGAAACGGCGAAAGCGTCGCCGAGGCAACCAGGGCAGTATTGTCGCGCGCGCGGAGCGCACGGCCGGATGCCATCCTGCAGGGCGTGACGATCCAGCCGATGATCGAGCGGCGAGCGGCACGCGAACTGATCCTCGGCATTGCCGCCGATCCGACCTTCGGCCCGGTGATCGTGTTTGGTCGCGGCGGCACCGCGGTCGAAGTGATCAACGACAAGGCGCTGGCGCTGCCACCCCTCGACATGAACCTGGCGCGCGAGCTGGTCGGGCGTACCCGGGTCTCGCGGCTACTTGCTGCCTATCGCGATGTCGGGGCCGTGCCGGCTGACGCCGTGCCGCTAACCCTCGTCAAGCTGGCGCAGATGGCGGCGGATATTCCGGAAGTCGCCGAGCTCGACATCAATCCGCTGCTCGCGGACGAGACCGGCGTGCTGGCGCTCGACGCGCGCGTGGCGATCCGCAAGCCGCCGCGGCTGTTTGCCGGTCAGACCCGGCTTGCGGTGCGGCCCTACCCATCGCAATGGGAAGGCGAGCTCGCCTTGAGAGACGGCTCATGCGTCGTGGTCCGGCCGTTGCGGCCGGAGGATGAGCCCATGGTCGAGAGTTTCTTCAGGCGGGTGACCGCCGAGGACCTCAGGCTTCGCTTCTTCCAGGCGATGAGGAACTTTTCGCACACGTTCATTGCGCGGCTGACCCAACTCGACTACGCGCGTGCAATGGCCTTTGCCGCGCTGGATCCGATTACGGGCGCCATGGTAGGAGCAGTCCAGCTTCATTCGGATTCGCTCTATGAGAATGCCGAATACGCTGTTTTGCTGCAGTCCGATCTCAAGGGCAAAGGACTTGGATGGGCGCTGATGCAGCTCCTGATCCATTATGCGAAGTCGGAAGGGCTGAAGCGGCTGTCCGGTGAAGTGCTGGCCGAGAACACCACCATGCTGAGTAATGTGCCGTGAACTCGGGTTCACTGCCGCCACTGAACCGACCGACCACCGGATCGTCAACGTCGTCCTCGACCTTTCTCTCCCGGTCGCGGATACCTTGGGGACCGACATCTTGATCCGGCGCGAGCGCGATCAAAGCGGAGTGACGGCGACCACACGATAGGGATGCATGCCGTCCGCCTCGTGGACTGATACATACTCGCCGGGCCGGAAGCGTTCATTGTCGAAATGATAACCGCCTTCGTCGGCCGCCGCGCCGGATACGTCATAGTGGAAGCGCCAGCTGTCTCCCGGACCGTGCACGAGGTGGCCGAGCTGATCGTTCTCGGCCGGCCGCCGACGAACGACCCGGCAGGCGTCGCGATGGGCTTTCCAGGTTTCGACGTCGATCCGCGACGCGGTGTCGAGCGGGGCGACGATGATATAGCCAATCGTCGACGCGCCGTCGGGGTGATCGTGCTCGCGTGCGCGTTCGAGCCGAACCTGCCTGAACGAGGGCGGCAATGTAGTATTTTGCAAAGGCTTGAAGGCGGGGCGGTTCATCAGAAATTCTCCCAGAGAATGCCCGAGGTTGCCGGGCAAGCTGTTGGATCATATAGCCGCGGCTTGCCAAGCCGTTGATTTGGGTCAAGCGCATGTTTGGGGCCCGGTGAGGCCGATTGCGCTGGGTCAAACACAGTCGTCTCCAACGCTCTAGGGTGAACTGCAACATGGAGTCAGAATCTTGCTCAATGTCCCGGCCCTGACAGCGAATGCAGACGATCCGCGTGTGCTCACCGCATGCGGGGCTTGGAACGTTGCCAATGTCGAGGCGCTGGAGCGGCTGTGTGCGCACGCCGCGCGTACCGACATCGGCTCGATCGATGTACGGCGCGTCACCGCGCTCGACACGGTCGGGGCCTGGCTGCTTGAAAGGCTCGCCCGCGGTGGTGCGACCAGAGCGGTCCTCACAGGTGCCGACGGTCCACATGGCGATCTGCTGGAAGAGGTGCGAGGACTGAACCGTTCCGATCCGGCCGAACGCAGATCAGTCATCCCGTTGCTGCAGAGGCTCGATCAGCTCGGCCGCGGCAGCAGGCGGCTGGCGTCTGATTCGGCGGCATTCCTGCATATGCTCGGTGCTTTCAGCGCTGCGTTGTTTGGCATTCTCAGGCATCCGCGATCGTTCCGACTGACGTCGACCGTCTATCAGCTCGGCCGGGTGGGCTGGCAAGCGGTGCCGATCATGGTGCTGATCACGTTCCTAATCGGCGCCATCATTGCTCAGCAGGGCATCTTCCATTTCCGCCGCTTCGGCGCGGAATCTTATGTCGTCGACATGGTTGGCATCCTCGTGTTGCGCGAGATTGGCGTGCTGATCGTGGCCATCATGGTGGCCGGGCGCTCGGGCAGTGCCTATACGGCCGAGATCGGCGCGATGAAGATGCGCGAGGAGATCGACGCGCTCAGCACCATGGGACTCGATCCTGTCGCGGTCCTGATCCTGCCACGGATCCTGGCGTTGGTGGTGGCGCTGCCGATTCTCGCCTTTCTCGGCTCGCTCGCGGCGCTCTATGGCGGCGGGCTCATCGCCTGGCTCTATGGCGACATGAGCCCCGCGATCTTCATCGCGCGACTCCACGAGGCGGTCTCCGTCACACATTTCGAGGTCGGGATCATCAAGGCGCCGTTCATGGCGCTCGTGATCGGGCTTGTCGCGGCGGTGGAGGGACTGACTGTGAAGGGCAGTGCGGAATCACTTGGACAGCAGACGACTGCGTCGGTCGTTAGATCGATCTTCCTGGTGATCGTGCTCGACGGCCTGTTTGCGGTTTTCTTCGCGTCGATCGGGATGTAGCCATGCCCGAAACTCCAGCCATCCACATAAGCAACCTGGTGGTCGGCTTCGGCAAGAAGATCGTCCTCGATCAGCTCAACCTTGACGTGAACGACGGGGAAATTCTCGCCCTTGTGGGCGCGTCCGGGGGCGGAAAGTCGGTGCTGATGCGGACATTGGTCGGTCTGCTGCCGAAGCGGAGCGGGCAGATCGATTTCGCGGGCACCAGCGATAATGAACGCCACTGGGGGGTCCTGTTCCAGCAGGGAGCGCTGTTCTCGGCCTTGACGGCTCGCCAGAACATTCAGTTTCCGTTGCGCGAGCAGGCGCGGCTCTCACCAAGGCTGCTGGAGGAAGTCGCGGACGCCAAGCTCGAGATGGTTGGCCTGACGCGCGAAGACGGAGACAAGTTTCCGTCCGAGCTTTCGGGCGGTATGACCAAGCGGGTTGCGCTCGCGCGGGCACTGGCGCTCGACCCCTCGCTTCTGTTCCTTGATGAGCCAACGTCCGGTCTCGACCCGATCGCTGCCGGTGAATTCGATACCTTGATCCGGACGCTGCATCGGACCTTGCGTTTCACGGTGTTCATGGTGACGCACGACCTGAACAGTCTGCAGGCCATTTGTGACCGCGTTGCCGCGCTTGCCGACGGCAGGATCGCAGCAATCGGGCGGCTGTCATCGGTGCTCAAGTCCGATCATCCCTGGGTCCAGGCTTACTTTCATGGCGCCCGGGCGCGGAAGCTGGGCCTCGGCAACTAGGCAAAGAGAGACGCACATGGAAATTCGCGCGCCCTACATCGTCGTTGGTGCATTCGTGTTGTCGGCGATCGTCGCCGTGTTCGGGTTCGTCTACTGGCTGAACAATGTCGGGGGGATCGGAAAACGGCAGACATATCAGCTCGTTTTCACCGATCCGGTGCCTGGGCTGCTGGTCGGGGCGGGTGTTCTCTTCAATGGCATCCGCGTTGGCGAAGTGACCGCGCTTGAGCTGGTTCCAGACCGCCCGCGCGAGGTTCACGCCACGATTGCGGTCGCCGAGCGCACGCCGGTGCATAGCGATACGCGCGTCGGCCTCGATTTTCAGGGACTGACCGGTGTCCCGGTGATCGCGCTGGAAGGCGGTGACGATCCCGAGGCGCCGCCGGCGCGCGAAGCGCTGGTGGCCGAAAAGGGGGCTGGACGGAGCATGACACAGGCTGCCCGCGATGCGCTACGTCGGGTGGATGCCGTCCTGTCCGAGAATGCCACCCCGCTGCACAGCACGATCGACAATCTCAGCACGTTCGCCGAAGGGCTCGCGCGCAACACGCCGAAGCTCGATGGCATCGTGACCGGGCTGGAACGCATGACCGGCGGCGGTGCGCCCGCGCCGCGCAAGGTGGCGTATGACCTTCACGCGGTGGACAGCTTTGGAGCGCAACGCCATGCGAATCTGCCCGAGCACCTGGTCATGGCGGAGCCGACTGCGATCGCCCGCCTACAGACCCAGCGCTTTTTGTTCACGCCGGATGAGGAAACTCAGGGCTTCGACGGTGCGCAGTGGAGCGATAGTCTCCCTTTGCTGGTGCAGACGCGGTTGCTGCAGAGCTTCGAGAATTACGACGTCAAGCATGCGCCACTGCGCGCCGACAGCGGCGTGGAAGGCGCGCCGCGTCTCCTGATAGACCTGCGCCGGTTCGAAATTGCGCAGGGACCTCAACCACGCGCGACGATCTCCTTCTCCGCGAAGATCGTGGATCGAAATGGTCAAGTAAAGGCCGCAAAGCTTCTTGAGGGATCTGAAGGAATTAACTCGCTCACACCGTCTGAGGCGGCAGCCGCATTCGATCGAGCCTTCGGCGCCCTCGCGCGCGAGCTTGTGATGTGGGTTGCGGCGACGGACTGAATCAGATCGTTACAGCGGTCTCTCAACGATTGTCCTGGATCAGACTTGCTCGCGGCTGCCGCCAAGCCAAAGGCGATGCGAACTAGCAGTTCGGGATCAGCAGGCTGCGGCAGTGCCGCGCAATACTGACTTCCTCGTTGCTCGGAATGATCAGTACATCGACCGGACTGCCCATTCGCGGCGATGCGTTGTTCGCCCTGCGCATTTGCGGCCGCAGGATCGTGGCTTGCCGGCAGAGCGGCGAGCTCCACTAAGCGCTGGTTCACGCATATGGCGCAGTGTTCGACAAAAAGATGCCCGGCAAGAGCCGGGCATTGAATATCGATACAACCCCAGGGAGGAGAGGTCGATCATCCGAATAGTTCTCTTCAAGCACGCTATGGCGGACGACGATTTGAGCTAGCGCAACAAGAAGTTTGATTTTTACTGGGAGTCAGGAAAAGAACCGTTCCTGCTCCAGGTCGTTTGGCACCATCCCATATGTCCGCAGCACGGTAGTTTTCATGCCCGGATGGCCGGTACGGACGACTGCCGCAGCACCCGCGTGGCCGAACGTCTTCCATAAGTTCTTGGCGTGCTCAATCGCCGCGGCTGGGCTGGCGCACTTGGCCTGCTGGCCCGGAACGAGTTCGCCATCGGTCCGATCGTACGGAAGGGCAATGAAATGCGTGATCTCGTCCATTGATGCCCCTTTTCTCGTTCGGTTGACTTCACCCAGCAAAGCATTGTGCGATAACACTTATCTTGATCCGCCTCAGCTCACCTCGTTTGATCCGGATCAAGGCGGAATAGGTGCATCTTGGTTGTTGTTCCTGGGCTCGAAAGGAAGCTTTGCTTGCCATTGGGCTTCCTCCTCCCGAACCTAAACTAGGTCATGGTGATGGGAAGCGTCGTGCACTTTCCGGAATCGCACCGGGCGAACTACGAAGAGGTCGCGTCCGGAGCGGACTTTCGTCGGTCCGTCCGTCAAGTGCTGCTATTGATGCTCGAACTGCAACTGCTCCAGATCAGCGGCTTGGTCGCTGTGTGTCCGGCCGGAGCGGCCCCGGACGAAGCTGCAGAGCAGCACGATCAGCTACTCGGTCGCCTCGCGGCCGTGCGACAGCATGCGCGAGCGTTGATCGGCGATTGACGTCGTCCCGCATTGCGGGCGTCACCTGTCGTCAGAACGCAACATTGCAACGGATTGACGATAGATCGTCCTGCTCGTCGCCATGCGAAGAAGAACCCTGCTGCAGGATTCCGATAGGAGAGGGTACGCGAGTTAAATCTCGCGGCCCCAATAGTCTGTGCCGGCCGCTCTCAGGCGAGCCCATATTGCTTCGCCCATGCCCAGGTCAGATCGGGAAGCCCGTTTGCAGCAAATCGGTCGGCGAAACGCGATGAATTTCAGGATCTCTCTTGCGCAGCGCACCTACGCAATTGTTGAGCCCAGCTCTTGCGGGTTGACCGGACTGGCTGTTATCCAGGCAAGCAATCTGGCAGATGCCTTGCGCGGGCAGCGGCAGAGCGAGTCGAGACACCTTACTCAACCGGCTCTTGGTATTTGCGCAGGAGGAGCATGCGTCTAGAGCCCGGCAGCGATCGCGATCCGCATCAATTCCGACATGCTGCGCACATTGGTCTTGGCCATCAAGTTAGCCCGGTAAACCTCGACTGTTCGTGGGCTGATGCCAAGGTCGTGGGCGATCACTTTGTTGATCTTGCCCGCCACGAGCCCCCGCAGAACGTCACGTTCGCGCGGCGAGAGATCCACCAGGCGAGCCTCGGCCTCGCGCTTGACCGTACCGTCGGCGGGGGCCGCCGACTGCATTTGCAAGGCTTCGCCGATTGCACGCAAGAGCGCCTCGTCCTCGAACGGTTTTTCGATGAAGTCAATCGCGCCTGCCTTCATCGCCTCGACCGCGAGTGCGACGTCTCCATGGCCAGTCATCAGAATGACGGGACATGCGACTGCGTCGGCCTTGAGTTTGCGGACCAATTCGAGGCCGCTCATGCCCGGCATACGGATATCAGATACAATGCAGTCGACTGTTCTGCCGGCGAGATGATCGAGAAAATCGGTTGCCGTCTCATAAGAGATTACGGCAAAGCCGTTGACGTCAAGAAGGAAGGCCAGTGAATCCCGCATAGCTGGATCATCGTCGATCACGAGAATTGTACGCCGCGTTGTCATGCTTCTTCTCCGTCCTCCGCGAACGGGAGGATGAACTGAAAGACCGTGCCGCCACCAGCGTTTGGCATCACATCGATGCGTCCGCCATGGGATTCGATGATGGTCCGGCAGATCGAGAGGCCGACGCCCATGCCATGCTCCTTGGTCGTGATAAAGGGCTGAAATAAACGGTCGGCGATATCGGGGCTAATGCCCGGGCCGGTATCGGCGATAGTGAACGTCGCAACACCGTTGGTGTTGGCGACGCCGACGGTCAATTCGCGGCGCGGGCCCGAGGCCATCGCCTCGATCGCGTTGCGAACCAGGTTGAGCACGACCTGCTGAATCTGGATTTTGTCGACGATGATCGGGGGCATGTCCCGGTCGCTGCGGATCGCCACCCGGACGCCCTGCTCCTTGGCGCCGAGCAGCGCTAGTGCGACAGCCTCTTCGAGCAGGGTGGCCGGGCTCTCCAGGGACTGCTGGGTCTCGCCCTTCGCGACAAATTCGCGCAGACGCTTGATGATGTCGCCGGCCCGTAGGGCTTGCTGCGCGGCCCGCTCGAGCGCATCCCGAATGCGGGTAGCATCCGGTATCTCCGACGCCAGCAGCGCCTTCGCACCGCGCATGTAGTTCGTGATGGCTGACAGCGGCTGGTTGATCTCATGCGCGATTGAGGACGCCATCTCACCCATAGCGGTCAATCGTGACACATGAACCAGCTCGGACTGCAGCTCCTGAAGCCGCCGTTCCTGCGCTCGACGCTCGGTGAGATCGCGGATAAAGCCGGTGAAGAAGCGTTCTCCGCGTACCTTAGCCTCGCCGACGGCGAGCTCCATCGGAAACGTCGAGCCGTCACTTCGTTCTCCGACCACGATGCGGCCGATGCCGATGATGCGCCGTTCGCCGGTCGTAAGGTATCGCTCGAGATACCGGTCGTGCTCGCCGCGATACGGCTGTGGCATCAGACTCGAAACGTTCGTTCCGACGACCTGGTCCGCTTTCCAGCCAAACAGGCGCTCGGCTGCAGCGCTGAAGGAGCGAATAATGCCGTGGTCGTCGATGACAATCATCGCGTCAGGGACCGTGTCTAGGATCGACTGCAGATGGGCCTGGCGATTTCGCGCCTGATCGCTCTCCTTCAGTAGCCGGTCACCCATAAAGCCAAGGATCGGACCGAGGACAGCAAAACAGGCGATATCGATCAGATTCGCAGGTTCAGTGACCAGGCTCCTGCCGAGGAATTTGGCGCTGATGACGAGGCAGAGCAGAGTGGTGAGGATCGCCGGACCGCGGCCGCCGGCGAACGCGGCAAACAGCACGGCGGGGACAAAGATGATCGTGAAGGTCCGGTCTTCGAGATAGTTATCGAGCCCCGCGCGCACCGCGAATACGAGCGCGGCCGCTGCCGCGGCAGTGCCATAGCGGTACCAGATGCGGTCGGACATATTCCCCCGGCAAAGCCCTCAAATCCACTTCGACAGTACAACGTTCAGGTACCTGAAGCCAACCGTCGCTCTGATAGGCTCGTCTTCGGCGACCTTGACCAGGAATCTGCTCATTTGCCCCAAGCGCGCCAATGCGTCGGCTGCACCAGGATGCGTTCGGCGGTCCCCGCCTTCATCCAGCCGCCCAGGATGCGGCGGCAGGGGAAGACGAGCTTGTGAATAGCGTTACCTTCGATGACGGCGAGTTCAAGGTCTCGATCGAAGGGGGCTGTCGCGACCCCCTTCCATGTCTCGCCGACGCCGGCCCTTGGGCGCTCTGGAGCGTCGGGTGCCGGCATGTCAGGCGGCCTTCTGAGCAGCCTCGTCGACACTGCTGGTCTTTCGTGCAAACAGGTTCAGCTCGATCGTGCCCAGGGAACGCGCGGTCTCGATCGCGTACGTCGCGTCGTTGGCGCTACGCGCGGTAACGCCCTTGGCCCAGTCCTGCAGCGCTGTGATCTTCTCGGCGACCGAGGCGGTGGAATTGAACCTGCGGAAGAGTTCCCAGGCCTCGTTCGCTTCGATTTGCATCTGCTCGAACCAGTGCCGGTTTGCCTCGACCAGTTTCTCCGAGAATTCCGACTGGACGGCCATCGCGCGCTTCGCATAGCTCTGGATGGCGTCGGAGACGGGACGGGCTTCGCTGTGGTCTGTCATGTTCAACCTCCTTCGTTGAGGAAGGCGTTTCTTTCCACACGTCCCGCACTTGCGTGTTGATGTGCGTCAACTCGATAGCTTTCCGGATCGCACGGCTCCGGTGATCGAGTTAGCCGCGCTTGGGATCGACGACTGCGCCGGTTCGCAAGTTGATGAAGTGGATGCCATCACAAGCGTCGCAGGAGATCGAATGCAGATCGTCAGTCAGAGGTCCGGACGCGTCATCGGGAAGCAGGCCTTGGACGCGATCACCAGTAGTCGGACACGAGAAGATAATGGGGCGTAAAGCCGTTCTGTCTGCCATTTGCACAATCCTGACGGAACGACATCGTCTGGCTGGACGCGCCGTGCCGCATTGATGCACGTCAAAAATCCGGTGCACGGTCGAGGCGGCGCCGGCGGCCTAGAACGGGCGACGGCGATGGTGCCGACCAAGGATTTTGTTCTCCTGACTAACTGCCAATATCTTCGGTCGTGGCGCCTTGATTCCCGACTAGCGCGGGCATTGAGAAGGATCAAGATGAACGGGCCGATCATGTGCGAGCTTGGTGCGGGCGTTGAAAGGAGAGCGGCAATGCGCGCACATCAGATCATGGCGAGACATCTCATTACTGTTGGAACCGAGACCTCCATTATCGAGGCCGCGAAGTTGATGATGGATCACCATGTCAGCGGCCTGCCGGTGGTCGATTCGGCTGGAAGACTGGTCGGAATCCTGTCGGAGAGCGACTTACTGCGGCGAAGCGAGATCGGCACGCAACGCCGGCGTAGCCGCTGGCTTCAGTTCCTTCTCGGCCCCGGCTATGCAGCCGCGGACTTTGTCCACGAGCGCGGGCGGAAGGTCGGAGAGATCATGTCGTGTGATCCCGTCACCGTGACGGAAGAAGCGCCTTTACCTGATCTGGTCGATCTCATGGAGAAGATGGGGGTCAAACGGCTGCCGGTGATGCGCGAGGGGCGCCTCGTTGGCCTCGTGACACGTGCCGATCTGCTGCGGGCAGTCGCGTCTATCGCGCACCAGATCCAGGATCCTACGGCGGATGACAAGCACATCCACGATCGCATCGTGCGGGTCCTCGACGGTGCAAATTGGTGTCCGCTCGGGCTGCAGGTCTCGGTGCGCAACGGCGAGGTGCACCTCCGTGGGGTCATCACGGACGAGCGGGCGAGGCAGGCTGCGATTGTCGCCGCGGAGAATGTCGCCGGCGTCAAGGAAGTGCACGATCATCTGTGCTGCATCGACACCTATTCCGGCTTCTATATCCAATCCGCGGAAGACGAACGAGCAGCTGCAGCGAAAGCAGCAAAGGAAACGGCAGGATGATCGTTCGCCCCGCAATCATTCTGATCCCGCTGATCGCGACTGCGGTGGTCAGCGCCGATGTCGTGGGCTTCGCCGCAACATTGATGACGATCTTTGTAATCGTGGGCTTCGCGGTCACTGCCGCAGGATGGACCGTCAACGGCAAGACGACGTCAATACCGGCAGTCCGGCCGTCATCCGCGGACTGGATATCTCACCACAAATAGCACCTCGTCCGGTCTGGTCTCAGTGCCCGATGATGAGAGCCAGACGTCGCGAAAGGCTCGTCGCTCGTGTTCCTGGCGGTCGAGGACGTTCAAGGCTCTGCTCGCTTTCGATATCCTCTACAATAGGACAGCCGCGCCTCAGAGCATTCCGTTGCGGCAGATCAATACGGGCGTCTCGCGCCAATGGCAGCATGAGCAAAGGAATCAGCCCAAGCGAGGGTGCCATGACATCATTTGACGTTCGTTTCATCAAAACGGTTTGCGACGATACCGGCCACGAACATCGCGCCTGCCAAGCAGCGTTCAAGGTTGACGCTATCTCGCTTTCCGCGGCTGCACAGCTGGCCGAGGCCGACTTCTGCAGACAGAAGGGCGTCCGCGACTGGACGATCTTTGCCGATTCCATGGAGCTTCGAACGCCGCCGGCTTTGCCGTCGGCCTGGGGCGGCTAGCGCCCCTTGGGCGGCCGTCGCGATCGATTGCCGCGATATCGCGTGCTTGATCGGTATCAAATCGACAATCGGGTCCTTCGGCTAGAGGTGGAGAGCCAAAAGGGGGTGAGAAATGACCGACCGATCAGCTGGCAATAGCTCGCCGCAATTCGAGAATCTTCTCGCGCGCTTGCGAGCGTTTCTTGCGCGTCGACACGAATTGGATCTGTTGACCGCCAGGGAGGTCGACGAGATCGCTCACGAGCTCAATCTGTCGACGTCGGACCTTCGTGCGCTTGCCCGCGAGCAAGGTTCGCCGGAGTTGCTCAGCAAGCGTCTCGAGCATGCAGGGTTGTCCGAGCAGACGCTCGCTTCGTCCCATTGCGATGTGTTGCGTGATCTGCAGCGAGTGTGCGGTCTGTGCCAGGAGAAGGCCCGCTGCGCCGCGGATCTCGCGCGGGAAAGGCGGGCCAGTCCTGCACGATACTGTCCGAATGAACTGACCCTGACGGCGCTGAGCCGCGGCGCCGGCGGCGCGCGGCATGGCGCAGGAATTGATGCCGATCAAGTAGCTGGCGGCGAGATTGTGGTCTCCATGACGCCACCGCATCCAAAGAAAGCTTCCACATGACAAGTCCATCTTCCGTTTCAAAGTCGATGACGATGGGCGAAGCCGGCTTGACGTCGGCACTTGCGGCTTTTGCCTTCGTTAGCTTTCTGGGCGCGGCGATGGGGCACGATGCGGCGTTCAGTTTTCACGCGTCGCTTGCTTGTGCCGCCAGCCTGATCTCCGTGGTCATGATCGGCAATCGCTACCTTGACCGTCCTGCAGAATTGCCACCGGCGGAGATCGGCGGGCGCCCCAATTACAACCTTGGTCCGATTAAGTTCGCGTCCGCCATGGCGATGTTCTGGGGCATCGCGGGTTTCACTGTGGGTCTGATCATTGCCATGCAGCTGGCCTGGCCGGCGCTTAATTTCGATCTGCCTTGGACGACATTCGGCCGCCTGCGGCCGCTGCATACGTCGGCCGTCATCTTCGCGTTCGGCGGCAACGTCCTGATCGCAACGTCGTTTTATGTCGTGCAAAAGACCTGCCGCACTCGCCTTGCAGGCGACCTGTCGCCCTGGTTCGTCGTGGTCGGCTACAACTTCTTCATCCTGATTGCCGGCACCGGCTACCTGCTCGGCGTGACCCAGTCGAAGGAATACGCCGAGCCGGAATGGTATGCCGACTTCTGGCTGACGATCGTCTGGGTGACGTATCTGCTCGTGTTTCTGATGACGCTGGTGAGGCGCAAGGAGCCGCATATCTTCGTCGCCAACTGGTTCTACCTGGCGTTCATCATCACGATCGCGGTGCTGCATCTCGGCAACAATCCCGCGCTGCCGGTTTCCTTCCTCGGCTCCAAGTCCTACATCGCCTGGGGCGGTGTGCAGGATGCGATGTTCCAGTGGTGGTACGGCCACAATGCGGTTGGGTTCTTCCTGACCGCCGGCTTCCTGGCGATCATGTACTACTTCATTCCGAAGCGGGCGGAGCGTCCGGTCTATTCATACCGGCTTTCGATCATCCATTTCTGGGCGCTGATCTTCCTCTACATTTGGGCCGGCCCGCATCATCTGCACTACACGGCGCTGCCGGACTGGGCGCAGACGCTCGGCATGACGTTCTCGATCATGCTCTGGATGCCGTCCTGGGGCGGCATGATCAACGGCCTGATGACGCTGTCGGGAGCGTGGGACAAGCTGCGCACCGATCCCGTGCTGCGCATGATGGTGGTGTCGGTCGCCTTCTACGGCATGTCGACCTTCGAAGGCCCGATGATGTCGATCAAGGTGGTCAACTCGTTGAGCCACTATACCGATTGGACCATCGGCCATGTGCATTCCGGCGCATTGGGCTGGGTCGGATTCGTCTCCTTCGGCGCGCTCTACTGCCTGATCCCCTGGCTGTGGAATCGCCAGCTCTACAGCCTGAAGTTGGTCAACTGGCACTTCTGGATCTCAACCATCGGCATCGTGCTCTACATTTCCGCGATGTGGGTGTCGGGAATCCTGCAAGGCCTGATGTGGCGTGCCTACACCTCGCTCGGCTTCCTCGAATACTCCTTCATCGAATCTGTCGAGGCCATGCACCCCTTCTACATCATTCGCGCAGCGGGCGGCGCGCTGTTCCTGGTCGGCGCCCTGATCATGGCCTTCAATCTCTGGATGACGGTCAATGCCGGCCAGGCCAGCGAAATCGAGGGCGCCGGCGCTCTCCAGCCTGCCGAATAGGTCACGCAATGTCCATCTGGAATCGACACAAGATCTTTGAGAAGAACTCTATCATCCTGATCGCCGGCATTCTCGTCGTCATTGCGATCGGCGGGCTGGTCGAGATCACGCCGCTGTTCTATCTGAAGAGCACGATCGAGGCGGTCGACGGCGTGCGGCCCTATACGCCGCTCGAGCTCGCCGGCCGCAACATCTATGTCCGCGAGGGCTGCTATCTCTGCCACTCGCAGATGATCCGCCCGTTGCGTGACGAGGTCGAGCGCTATGGCCACTATTCGCTCGCGGCCGAGAGCATGTACGACCATCCATTCCAGTGGGGCTCCAAGCGCACCGGACCGGATCTTGCGCGGGTCGGCGGCAAGTACTCCGATGATTGGCACGTCACTCACCTGATCAATCCGCGCTCGATCGTTCCGCAGTCGGTGATGCCCGGGTACCCGTCGCTCGCGAAGACGGAACTCGATCCGTCCGACGTCGCGGCTCATCTGCGGACGAATCGCGCGGTCGGCGTACCCTATACCGACGAGCAGATCGCCAACGCGGTCGCCGATCTCAAAGCGCAGGTCGATCCCGACAGCCCCGGCTCCGATCCGTTTCAGAAGCGCTATCCGAAGGCCCTGGTCCGCAACTTCGACGGCAAGGCCGGCAATCCGACCGAGCTCGACGCCCTGATCGCCTATCTTCAGATGCTCGGCACGCTCGTCGACTTCAAGCTCTACAACGAAAAAGCCAATCTGCGCTGAGGCCGCAAGCATGAAAGCGATCATTCACGTCGAGAATTTCGCGTCGAGCCTGGTCGGTACACTCTGGACCCCGATCTTCGTCGGAATCTTCATCGCCATCGTCGTCTACGCGCTTTGGCCCCGCAACAAATCTCTCTTCGATGCTGCAGCCCGGATGCCGCTGCGGGAGGACTGACTGATCATGAGCGAGCACAATGAGATCGACCGTGTTTCCGGTCGCAGCACGACCGGTCATGAGTGGGACGGCATCAAGGAACTGAACACGCCGCTGCCGCGGTGGTGGGTCCTGACATTCTATGCAACGATCATCTGGGCGATCGGTTACTGGGTCGTCTATCCGGCTTGGCCGCTGGTGTCGGGCTACACCACCGGTCTGTTCCAGTATTCTACCCGCGCGAGCGTCACGACCGACCTGGCCGATCTGGAAAAGCTGCGCGGCGAGAAGATGGCGGTGCTCGGCAACGCGTCGCTGGCCGTCATCGAGAAGGATCCGGCGCTGCTGGCGCTGGCGCGTGCCCGCGGCAAGACCGTGTTCGCCGACAATTGCGCGCCGTGCCACGGCAGCGGCGGCGCCGGCGCGAAGGGTTATCCGAACCTGAACGACGACGACTGGCTGTGGGGCGGCTCGCTTGACCAGATCATGCAGACGATCCAGTTCGGTGCACGGTCAGGACACGCAAAGACCCATGAAGGGCAGATGCTGGCATTCGGCCGCGACGGCATTCTCAAGAAGGAGGAGATCGTCACGGTCGCGAACTATGTGCGCTCGCTTTCCGGCCTTTCCACCGCGCCGAAATTCGACGCCGCGGCCGGAATGAAGCTGTTCACTGAGAATTGCACCAGCTGCCACGGTGACAACGGCAAGGGCAACCCGGAGCTGGGTGCGCCGAACCTGGCCGATCATATCTGGCTCTATGGATCCGACGAGGAGACTCTGGTTGAGACCATCGCCAACGGCCGCGCCGGGGTCATGCCGGCCTGGGTCGGTCGGCTGGATCCTGTCACCGTCAAGGCGCTGGCGGTCTATGTGCACTCATTAGGCGGCGGCAAGTAGCCCGCCGCGAGGGCGGCGGGGATGATTGACCGAAGTCAAACCCGGACATGGTGCGGGGATGTAGGTTTCAATGAGAGCCTCATTCGAGCAACCCATGAACAAGCCCGTGCCGCCTGATGAACTCATAGCCGACGACAATGGGCCGCTTTACGCGCCTCGCAAGAAGGTTTTCCCGCAGAGCGTCTCCGGCCGATTCCGTTCGATCAAATGGCGGCTGATGGCCATCTGTCTCGGCGTCTACTACCTGCTACCCTTCGTGCGCTGGCATCGGGGCCTCGGCGCGCCCGACCAGGCGGTCCTGATCGATTTTCCAAACCGACGCTTCTATTTCTTCTTCATTGAGCTGTGGCCGCAGGAAATCTACTATTTCACTGGCCTTTTGGTGCTCGCGGCTCTCGCCTTGTTTCTGATGAACGCACTGGGTGGCCGGATCTGGTGCGGCTATCTCTGCCCGCAGACGGTCTGGACGGATCTTTTCTATGCGGTCGAGCGGCTGGTCGAAGGTGACCGCCGCGCCCAGATCAAGGCCGACGCTGGCCCAATGACCGCAAAGCGCGCCGGTCGCCGTGCATTGAAGCATGCAATCTGGCTGATGATCGCTTGGTGGACCGGTGGCGCCTGGGTGCTCTACTTCGCCGATGCGCCGACCCTGGTGCGCGATCTTGCGACTTTTCAGGCGCCGGCGGTCGCCTATGTCTGGATCGCGATGCTGACCGCGTCGACCTATTTGCTGGCCGGCTATATGCGCGAGCAGGTCTGCGTCTATATGTGCCCGTGGCCGCGGATTCAGGCCGCACTGACCGACGAATGGGCACTCAACGTCACATACAAATACGATCGCGGTGAGCCGCGTTGCTCGGTCAAGAAGGCGTTCGACATTCGCTCGCTCGGCGAGAAGGCCGGCGATTGTATCGATTGCAACCAGTGCGTTGCCGTGTGCCCGACCGGGATCGACATTCGCGATGGCGCGCAGCTTGGCTGCATCCAGTGCGGCCTGTGCATCGATGCCTGTGACGCCGTCATGACCAAGGTCAGCCGCAAGACCGGCCTGATCGGGTACGATAACGATATCAACGTTCAGCGGCGCGTCGCCGGCAAGCAGGAGATTTTCAAGCCCGTTCGCGCCCGTACCGTCGTCTACGCCAGCCTGATCACCGTAGTCTGCGCCGTGATGCTTTACGCGTTGATGTCGCGAACCCTGCTCGACGTCAACGTGCTGCACGACCGCAATCCGATCGCGGTGCGTCTCAGCGACGGCGCGATCCGCAATGGATACACACTGCGCTTCCTAAACAAGCGCGGTTTTGATCGTGTGATCGCGATCGATGTCGATGGACCCGCCGAAGCGAAGCTACACGTCATCGGTGCGGACTCCGTGACGCCAGATCGGCCGATGATCGTTCTTGCGCGTGACACCACCACCGAACTGCGCGTGCTGGTGACGACGCCGTTCGATGAAAAAGCGGAAAAGTCGGTGCCGGTCACATTCCGCGTCACTGATATCGGTCTCGGAGAGGTCGCCTCCGCGACCGACCACTTCGTCCTTCCCTAAGCACGGAATTTCATCATGGCAGTCTCAAGTCAAGCCGCGCGACCTATCACCGGACGTTTCGTCCTGGTCACGACGGTCGCTTTCTTTGCCGTCGTCATCAGCGTGAACATGGTCATGATGCGCCTTGCCATTACGACTCTTCCGGGCACCGAGGTCGACAGCGCATACAGCGCCAGCCTCGCCTATCAGCGCGAGATCGACGCGGCCAGACAGCAGAACGAACGCGACTGGCGGGTCCGGGCGCATATCGACCGGCGGCCTGACGGCAGCGCTGCAATCGCGCTGGAGGCGCGTGACCACGCCGGAGCGCCGCTGACGGGACTGAGTTTCCTCGCTCGGCTCGAGCGGCCGATCGATCATCGCGCAGACCGGGCGATCGAGATCACCGAGGCCGAGGGTGGGAGCTATAGCGGCCGCGCCGAGGGCGTCGCCGCGGGGCAGTGGGACCTCGTCATAGAGGGCGACGCTGACGGCGGCCGCATGTTCCTGTCGAAGAATCGAATCCAGCTGAACTGAAGGTGGATCCTATGCAGGCGGATATCGACTTCTCTCACTATCTGAAGAGCACGGGCGTCGGGCTCATCCATCTCGATCTCGCAGTCGAAGGCATCAATTGCGCGGGCTGCATGGCCAAGATCGAGCGCAATTTGTCAACCATACCGGACGTCACCTCGGCCCGCGTGAACCTGACGAACAGTCGCCTTGCACTGGAATGGAAGGCGGGTGCTCTTGACCCGGCGCTGTTCGTAAGCCGTCTCGCGGAGCTCGGCTACAAGGCCTATCCCTTCGAGCGGAATGATGCCGAAACCCAGGAAGCCCGGCGTGCGCAAGCCCTGTTGCGCCGATTGGGTGTCGCCGCCTTTGCGGCGATGAACGTCATGATGCTGTCGGTCCCGGTATGGTCCGGCAACGTCTCCGACATGCTGCCGGAGCAGCGCGACTTCTTCCACTGGCTGTCGGCGCTGATCGTGCTGCCGGCGGCCGCTTACTCGGCGCAGCCCTTCTTCTCGTCGGCGTTGTCAGCGCTGCGGGCGCGCGGCGTCAACATGGACGTGCCGATCAGCATCGGCATCGTGCTCGCGCTGGCGACCTCGGTGATCGAGACCGTAAACCACGCCGAACATGCCTATTTCGATGCCGCGATCATGCTGATCGCGTTTCTGCTTGCCGGTCGTTATCTCGACCAGAACATGCAGCGGCGCACTCGCGCCTTTGCCGGCAACCTGGCTGCCCTCAAGGCGGAGACGGCGACGAAGTTCGTCGGTCCGACCGAGATCAAAACAGTCCCGGCAGCCGCGATCCGCCCCGGCGACATCGTTCTGCTGCGGCCCGGAGAGCGCTGCGCGGTCGATGGCAATGTGATCGAGGGTCGCTCGGAGGTCGATCAGAGCCTGATCACGGGCGAAACCTTACCGGCGATAGCCACGCCCGGCAGTGCGGTGTTCGCCGGCACTCTGGTCCGTTCAGGCACATTGCGCATCCGCGCGTCCGCGGCTTCGGGCGGCACGTTGCTCGACGAAATATCCCGGCTGCTCGATCACGCGCTGCAGGCGCGCTCGCGCTACCTTCGCCTGGCGGAGCGGGCATCGAGGCTCTATGCCCCCATGGTCCACGCGACCGCATTTCTCGCGATGCTCGGCTGGTTGGCCTATGGCGCGAGTTTTCACGATTCGATCGTGACCGCGATTGCGGTCCTGATCATCACCTGTCCCTGTGCGCTGGGGCTTGCCGTTCCGGCCGTGCAGACCGTTGCATCCGGTGCGCTGTTCAGTTCAGGTGTGCTGCTCAACGCCGGCGATGCGATCGAGCGTATCGCTGAGATCGATCGGGTGATCTTCGACAAGACAGGGACGTTGACGCTGCCCGAGCTTGATGTCGCCAATCTCGCGGACATTCCAGACGATGTCTTGAAGATTGCAGGCCGGCTGGCACTCTCGAGCCGTCATCCGGTCGCTGCCGCCGTTGCGCGCAGGGCGGGCGTCGCCTCACCGTTGCCCGACATCCAGGAAGAACCAGGCCAGGGCGTGCACGGCTTTCTTGAGGGGCGTCCGATCCGGCTGGGCCGCCCGTCATTCTGTGGCGCGGACAACTTGGCCAACGAGATTCTGTGCGGCGATCCGGAGGCTTCCGTCGTCGCATTCAGCCACGGCGAGAGCAAATATGCCTTCGCAGTCCGGCAGAGGCTACGGCCGGACGCGGCCGAGGTGGTGGCAGGGCTGGCGCGCATGGGCATCGCCGTCGAGATCGTGTCCGGGGATCGCGAACCTGCGGTCCGGCTGACGGCCGAAGTGCTCGGCGTGCATGAATGGCGCGCCGAGGTGTCTCCGGTCGACAAGATCGACCGGATCGACGAGCTGGCGCGCCGGGGCTGCAAAGTTCTGATGGTCGGCGATGGCCTGAACGATGCGCCGGCTCTTGCTGCGGCACACGCTTCGATGTCGCCCGTTACGGCCACGCACATGAGTCAAGCGATCGCCGATGCGGTCTTTCTTGGCGAGCGTCTTGCGCCGGTGCTGGCAGCGGTAAAGGTGTCGCGCAAGGCGCTGCGGCTGATGCGGCAAAATCTCTGGCTTGCTGTCGTCTACAACGTGCTGGCGGTACCGATCGCGATCGCCGGCCTAGTCACGCCGCTGATCGCCGCCGCGGCCATGTCAGGCTCTTCAGTGATCGTGATGTTCAATGCACTGCGAGCACGAACGAGGGAAGCGGCCTGATGGAAGTTCTGGTCATTCTGGTCCCGTTAGCGCTCGCGCTTGGCTTTGCCGGGCTGCTCGGCTTTCTCTGGTCACTCAAGAGTGGACAGTATGACGACCTCGATGGCGCAGCCTGGCGTGCCATCACCGACGATGAGCCCGTCAGTGGTCAAGGCCGGTCCAAGTAATGAAAGTACAGCAATGAAGCCGCCGATGCGATCGTGAGCGCCGTGCAGGCGAGCGCAAGCACCAGTGTCCAGTCTGTCTGCCGCAATCGCGGTGTCCGCGACCACAGGAGCAGGACCGAGACCAGTCGGTTGATGACGCCAAACCGCGCCATCGTCAGCAGCAGCACGTCGGAAGCACGTCAGGCTGCCAATGGCGCCAGTGTGTCGCCGACACGGTAACAGGCTGCATCGTGGCGGCGTCCAGCCACCCCTCGGTGTGGCGGATGCAGGGGACGCCGAGCGGCTGACGTTCGCCATCAATTATTGCAAGCTCGATCACGCAACCGAATGGCGCCGACGCGATGTCGTGCCATCCCAAAAGGGTGAGCCGGCGAAACCATGATGTGAATGTGTGGCGCACGCAAGCCTCCGGTCGATGTTCCGCTTTGTCGCACGTGTAGCAGGTCACGCGATTGACGTGGCTCAAAGTCTGCGGTGCGGACGGCGAGGGGGCCGTTGACGCAGCACAATCCACCAAGCGGGAGAGCTGCATATTCTTGAGGTGCCCACGGCAAAGGAAATCCGGAGCAAACGCCACGGAGCGTTACCGGCCGGGTTGACGGAGATCAACTCAAGACCCGCGGCGACGCGATTAACTCTCATCGCGCAGTATCGTGCCAGATATCGCTGACATCCGCTGAACAAGGAAGACGTCCATGGCGACGATGCAGAGCTTAACGGGTTATCGGGGCCCAGCGCTGTTCTCCTACGGCTTTCGGCCGTTCTTTCTGTTCGGCGCCATCTACGCCGGCGCAATCGTTCCATTGTGGATGGCGGTTTTCTATGGGGATGTCAGCCTTCCAACCGCGTTGGCGCCACGGGACTGGCACGTGCATGAGATGCTGTTCGGTTACGTGGGTGCGGTGATAGCAGGTTTCCTCCTGACCGCCGTTCCGAACTGGACAGGGCGCCTCCCG
The DNA here is from genome assembly GCF_020329495.1 of Bradyrhizobium australafricanum. Classification (NCBI taxonomy): domain Bacteria; kingdom Pseudomonadati; phylum Pseudomonadota; class Alphaproteobacteria; order Hyphomicrobiales; family Nitrobacteraceae; genus Bradyrhizobium; species Bradyrhizobium australafricanum. Next base: position 66,947 of record NZ_JAGKJL010000008.1, read on the forward strand.
ATCCAGGGCGGTCCGCTCGGCGCTCTGTTCGCCATCTGGCTTGCCGGAAGACTGGCCGCGACATTCTCAGGCATCATCGGCTGGCAATTCGCGCTTGCGATCGACGCTACGTTCTGGCTGTTGCTCGCCGCCGCAGCCGCCCGCGAGATCATCGCTGGACGAAAGTGGGGCAATCTGAAACTGGTCGGCATCGTATCGCTGCTTGCGGCCACCAACATCGCTTTCCATATCGAAGCACATTTCAATGGCATTGCGGACTATTCAGCGCGGGCCGGTGTTGGTCTTGTCGTTACGCTGATTTGCGTGATCGGAGGGAGGATCGTTCCGAGCTTTACGCGCAACTGGCTCTCGCGCCAGAAGCCGGGCCGGCTGCCTGTTCCCTTCGGCCGATTCGACGCGGCGGCGGTCGCTATCGGTGCGAGCGCGATGGGTGCATGGGCTGTGGTTCCTTCCGGTCGCGCGGTCGCAGGCGCCCTGGGAGTTGCTGGAGTGCTCCACGTCATCCGCCTTGCTCGCTGGGCTGGCCATCGAACGATATCGGACCGACTGGTCCTGATCCTCCATGTTGCCTACGCGTTCGTGCCTGCCGGCTTTTTCCTGGCGGCGCTATCTTCGCTAGACCTCGTCGCCCCCAGCGCAGGAATCCATGCATGGACCGGCGGTGCGATCGGTTCGATGACGATCGCAGTGATGACACGGGCGTCGCTCGGTCATACGGGGCAGGAGCTTTCGGCATCCACTACCACTCAGGCCGTTTACGCCTCGATCATCGTCGCAGCGCTGGCGCGGATATGCGCGGCTGTCGATCCAACCTATTCGATCTCGCTGTTGATGATCGCGGGTATCGCATGGACGGGTGCGTTTCTTGGATTCGCGCTGTCCTATGCTCCCGCCCTGTGTCGCGCACGCAGGTTCTGAGGCCACCGCCCGTCAGAGGCTCACCATGGGCGCGGAGGAGGTAGTGATGGAAAACGTGGTTGGAACTACGGTCCAGCCGCAAAGACAGTCCACTCGCTGAGCGTTCTCTTCGTCGCTCTCACGTTCGGAGAAGAGTTGTCCGAGGGGCTCAACGCGGGAGACCGGACTGGTCCGCTCACCGCCTACCCAAACGATCTGTCTGACACCGTCAGATGGCTGTTGCACTCGAACCCGCGCACGAACGAAAGGTGCACGTATCTGGTGCGGTTTCTGGTGCGGTCGTCGCGCTGCGGGCAACGAGAACGAAGTAAGCTATTGATCTCATTGGTGGGCCCGGCAGGACTCGAACCTGCAACCAGACCGTTATGAGCGGCCGGCTCTAACCATTGAGCTACAGGCCCCGCCGCCTTGCGGGCCGCGGGGCGCGGCCGGCAACGGTGCGGGCTCCGTTTACAGGCTGACTGCGGTTTCGGCAATGCCGCCCCCGCGTCCCTGCCATCGCCGCCGGGCCGGCCACGTCTTGCGGCCGGTATCGCTGGAACAGCGGCCGGCAGCCATCCTGCCTGGCCCTCCGTCTCCCTTGCGACCGGCGCCTCAATCCACCGAGACGCCGGCAAACTCGACGACTTTGCGCCATTTCTCGGTCTCGTCGGCCACCAGCTTGCCGAATTCGGCCGGGGCCATCGGCTTCGGGATGCCGCCGACCTCGGCAAGGCGCGCCACGAGCTTGGGATCCTTCAGCGCTTCGCCCACCGCCGCATTGAGCGCGTCGACGATTTCCGGCGGGGTGCCCTTCGGCGCCGAGATGCCGTAGAAGCCGACCGCCTCGAATCCCGGCACGGTCTCGGCGATCGCCGGCACGTCGGGCACGCTCGCCCAGCGTTTCGGCGAGGTGACGCCGAGCGCGCGGACGTTGCCGCCGCGGGCCTGCTCCAGCGCCGACGGCAGATTGTCGAAGATCAACTGCACCTTGTTGGAGATGATGTCGGGGAAGGCGATCGCGGATCCCCGGTACGGCACATGCAGCATGTCGCACTTGGTCATCGCCTTGAACAGCTCGGCCGACATGTGCACCGAGGTGCCGTTGCCCGACGAGGCATAGGAGATCTTGCCGGGATTGGCCTTGCAGTAGTCGATGAACTCCTGGACGGTCTTCACCGGCATCGCGTTCGACACCACCAGCATGTTGGTGAGCTGCATGATGCTCGCGACCGGGGTCGTATCGCGCAGGAAGTCGAACGGCAGCTTCTTGTAGAGCGAGGTCGAGATCGCGTTGTTGGGTGCGACGAACAGCAGCGTATAGCCGTCAGCGGGCGAGTTGATCGCGGCCGCGGCGGCGATGTTGCCGCCCGATCCGGTGCGGTTCTCGACGATGAATTGCTGGCCGAAATGATCCGACAGCCACTGGCTCATGATGCGGGCGACGATGTCGACCGGACCGCCGGCGGCAAACCCGATCACCCAGCGCACCGGGCGGTTCGGATAGTCGGATGCGGATGAGGGGGCAATCGAGGCGAGGCAGCAAATCAAACCAAGCAAGGCGACACGCGCGAACCGGATCATCGTCTCTCCCGTCATTTTCTTGTGACTGTTGCCGGCATCGTTTCACAAAACGCTGGCTTTGCCTACGACGTCGCCCGTGCGACGATAGTCGCGCTCACGTGGAATGCTTGAGGCTCGGGATGAAATTCGCTGTTATGATGTGCGCCGGTGCGCTGCTGCTCGCGGGCGGGGCGGCGGGGCAAGAGGGGAGCAAGACCATTTCCAACACCACGATCAGTTTCGCCACGGCGACACCGGGTGGCGGCTTTCCGCTCTATGGCAATGCCTTCGCCGAGGTGATGAATGCGGCCGACCCGACGCTGTCGATCGAGCCGCGCAACACCAAGGGCTCGAATGAGAACATCCCGCTGCTCGAGGCCGGCAACGTCGATATCGCGACCGTGGCGGGCGAGCCGTCCTATGAAGCCTTCATGGGCATCGGCCGGCCGAAGGCCACGAAGCTGAAGATCCTCACCGCGATGTATTCGAGCCCGGGCATGTTCGTGGTGCGGGCCGACAGTCCCTACAAGACGATCCAGGACCTGATCGGCCAGCCCGTCGCGTTCGGCGCCAAGGGCTCCGGCCTGCCGATCCTGTCGCGCTACATCCTCGACGGCATCGGGCTGAAGCAGGACGAGGACTTCAAGTCGATCTATCTCGATCGCGCCGGCGACGGGCCTGCGATGGTCGAGGACGGCCGCGCCGCCGCATTGTGGGGCGCCGGCATCGGCTGGCCCGGCTTCACCAAGATGGCCGAGAGCGCCACCGGCGCGCGCTTCATCGCGCCGACCACGGACGAGATCGCCCGCATCCGCGCCAAGCACACTTTCCTCAAGCCGCTGACGATCCCCGCCGGCAGCTATCCGAAGCAGACCGCAGCAATCTCTTCGGTCGGCTCCTGGAGCTACATCCTGGTGCGCGAGACCTTGCCCGACGACGTCGCCTATCGGCTGGCGAAGACGCTGCACGGCATCGAAGCGACCTTCTGCAACAAGCTCGCCCAGGCGTGCGAGACCACGGCGGCGAACACGCTCGCCGCCGCGCCTGATATCAACCTGATCCACCCCGGCGTGCTCAGATATTTCCGCGAGATCGGGGTGGCGAAATGACCTCTGCATGGACGCGCTATCGCGCAGAGGTCATTCCGGGGCGCGCGAAGCGCGAACCCGGAATCTCGAGATTCCGGGTTCGATGCTGACGCATCGCCCCGGAATGACGACCTTCGGTCGTCATTTCTTCGCCATCGCGCAGGCCGGGTCCGGCGGGCCGAACGCGTCCTCGCCGGAGATCTTGGCCAGGATCTTGTAATAGTCCCACGGATATTTCGACTCGGCCGGGGTCTTGACCTGCACGAGCCAGAGGTCGTGCACCATCAGGTTGTCCTCGCGCAGCTTGCCGTTGCGGGCGAAGAAATCCTCGACCGGCTTCTCGTGCATCTTGGCCGCAACCTCGAGCGGATCGTCGGTGCCGGCATCCTTGATCGCGTTCAGATAGGCGGTCACGGAGGAGTAGACGCCGGCCTGCCACATCGTCGGCATCCGGTTCATCTTGGCGAAATAGCGCTTCGACCACTCGCGGGTCTTGTCGTCCATGTCCCAGTAGAACGAGGTGGTCAGCAGCAGGCCCTGCGCGGCCGACAGCCCGATCGAGTGGATGTCGGTGATCAGCGCCAGCAGCGCGGCCATCTGCTGCCCGCCGGCGAAGACGCCGAACTCGGCGGCGGTCTTGATCTCGTTGGTGTTGTTGGGCGGTCCGCCGGCAATGCCGATGATCTTGGCCTTCGAGGCCTGCGCCTGCAGGATGAAAGACGACAGATCGGGCGTCGCAAACGGCGGCCGCACTGCGCCGAGCACCTTGCCGCCGTTCTTGGTCACGATCGCGGAGGCGTCCTTCTCCAGCGAGTGGCCGAACGCATAATCGTCGGTGATGAAGAACCAGCTGTCGCCGCCGCGCTTCACCACCTCCTGCGCGGTGCCGACCGCGAGCGCCCTGGTGTCGAATACCCACTGTATCGCGTAGGGCGAGCAGAACTTGCCGTGGAAATCGGTCGCGCCGGTCGAATGCGTGATGAAAAGCTTCTTCTTCTCGTTGGCCATGTTCTGCACCGCGAGCCCGACCGCCGAGACCGGCACGTCGACGATGAGGTCGACCTGATCGACGTCATACCAGCGTCGCGCGATGGTCGCGCCGATATCCGGCTTGAGCTGGTGATCGCCGACGATCACCGAGATTGGCTTGCCGAGCACCTTGCCGCCGAAATCGTCGACGGCCATCTGCGCGGCGGTGACCGAGCCTTGGCCGGTCGGCGTCGAGGCGGGGCCGTTCATGTCGGTCAGCACGCCGATCTTGACGATGTCGTCGGATACCTGCGCCGATACGGTCGGGGAGGCCAGCAGCGCGGCTGCGAGCGTCCCGAACATGGCTAGTCTGGTGGCCTTCATTCTGTCTCCCTCCCGAATTGGCGCATTGGCCATTATTAGTTGTGCCGGGCCTTCGGGGACCCGGTCATATTGGTTTCTTTTGCAACTATATTGCGGACCGCGTCAACGCGCCATCGGTCTAATGACGCAGCCCCGGTCGGGCGAGAGGCAGTTTCTTTCGGGGCCGATTCAGTCCATAGCGGGCCATGGTCACCGCTCAGCGCCTTCCGCCTTCGCTCACCCCGCTCGATGCGGCACTGGCTGCCGTGCTGCGCGACGTCGGGCCGGTCCAGCCGATCGCGTTGCCGCCGGCCGACGCCTTGCGCTGCATTGCGGCCGAGATGCCGGCCTTGCGCGCCTATCCGCCGCACGATGTCGCGGTCAGCGACGGGTGGGCGATGCGCGCCAATGACTTGGTCGGCGCGTCTTCCTATGCGCCGTTGCCGCTGGCCGAACCTCCGGTCTGGGTGGCGGCAGGCGGCGCGATGCCTGAAGGCACCGACTGCGTGGTCGATGCCGATGCCGTCGATACTTCCGGTCCGCTTGCGCAGGTGCTCGCCGAAGCGATCCCGGGGCAGGGCGTCAGGCGTGCCGGCAGCGACATCGCCGTTGGGCGCACCGTGATCGCAGCAGGGGAGCCGCTGCTGCCGCGCGGACTGCTGCTCGCGCGCGCGGCCGGACTGCAGATGTTGCGCGTGCGCCGGCCGCGGCTTCGCATCGTCAACATCGCCAATGGCGAGCTGACCGCACAACTGATCGCTGATACCGCGCGTCTCGCGGGCGCTGAGGTCGTCGGCATCGAGGCGGCGCCCGATGTGGCGGCGATTGCAAACGCACTCGAACCAGACGGCTGCGATCTGATGGTCATGATCGGCGGCACCGGCGTTGGTCACACCGATGCTGCGGTGAATGCGCTGGCAAGGCGTGGCGCACTGATCGCGCACGGGATCGCGCTGCAGCCTGGGCGCACCGCAGCGGTCGGTCGGATCGATGCATCGCCGGTCGTCGCCCTGCCGGGCGCGCCGGATCAGGCTTTCGCGGCCTGGTGGGCGATTGCGCTTCCCCTGCTCGACCGCCTGTCGGGCCGGCGCGCGCGCAAAACACTGGCGCTGCCGCTGGAACGCAAGATCGCCTCCGGCGTCGGCGTTGCCGAGGTCGTGCTGCTGATACGCGAGCAAGGTTCCTGGGCGGCACTTGCCATCGGCGACCTGTCGCTCGATGCCATCGTGCGCGCCGAAGCCCTGCTGATCGTGCCCGGCGCTGCCGAGGGCTTCGCTGCGGGCGCGGTTGTCGATGCCTATATGTTGCGGGAGTGAGTTCCCGAGATGAACAACACGTTCACGCCGAAACCCAACCCGTCCGTCGAGCAGGACCAGTTCCTGACCATCCTGTCGCGCGAGGAGGCGCTCGCGCGCTTCGAGGCGGCGCTGTTCCCGCGCCAATTGCCGTCCGAGAAACTGCTGCTCGCCGATGCGCTCGGCCGTGCGCTGGCGGAGGACGTGGTGGCGCCGATCGACGCGCCGCCATTCGATCGCTCCAATGTCGACGGCTTTGCGGTGCGCTCGGCCGATCTGGCGCGCGCCGGCGAGGCCGCGCCGGTGCAGCTCGCGCTGAACGACGAGACGATTTCGTGCGGGACCGCGCCCACCCTGCCGGTGCTCCCGGGTACTGCAACCGCGATTGCGACCGGCGGTCCGGTACCGCGCGGCGCTGATGCCATCGTGATGGTCGAGCACACACAGCCTGCCGGCCACGGCACCATCGAGGTGCGGCGTGCGGCGTCGCCCGGCCAGTTCGTGTCCTATGCCGGCTCCGACATCGCGCGCGGCGAGGCCCTGCTGCGCGCGGGGACGATGATCGGGTCGCGCGAGATCGGCATGCTCGCGGCCTGCGGCATCGCCGAGGTTGCGGTGACGCGCCGTCCGCGCGTCGCGATCCTCTCGACCGGCGACGAACTGGTGCAGCCGGGTGAGAAGCTGCGGCCGGCCGCGATCTACGACACCAATGGTGCGATCGTCACCGCGGCGATTGCCGAGAACGGCGCCGACGCGGCGTTCCTTGGCGCGATCGCCGACAACGAGGTGATGCTCGAGGCCGCGATGCGCAAGGCGCTGGCGGACAGCGACATGCTGGTGCTGTCGGGCGGCACCTCCAAGGGCGCGGGCGACGTCTCGCACCGGATCATCGCTCGCCTCGGCAAGCCCGGCATCATCGCGCATGGCGTGGCGCTGAAGCCCGGCAAGCCGCTGTGCCTTTCGGTGTGCGACGGCAAGCCGGTGGTCATCCTGCCGGGCTTTCCGACCTCGGCGATGTTCACCTTCCACGACATGATCGTACCGGTGCTGCGGCGGATGGCCGGGCTGCCGCCGCGATCGGATGCCAAGGTGGCGGCGAAGGTGCCGGTGCGCATCGCCTCCGAGCTCGGGCGCACCGAGTTCGTGATGGTGTCGCTGGTCGAGGGCGCCGACGGCCTGATCGCCTATCCGAGCGGCAAGGGTTCCGGCGCGATCACCTCGTTCGCGCAGGCCGACGGCTTCCTGAAGATCGAGGCGTTGGCCGACCAGTTGCCGGCCGGCAGCGAGGCCGAGGTGACGCTGCTCACGCCGCATGTGCGGGTGCCCGATCTCGTCATCGTCGGCAGCCATTGCACCGGGCTCGATCTCGTCACCGCGCCGCTGGCGCATGCCGGCCTCGTGGTGCGCTCGATCGCGGTCGGCAGCCTCGGCGGGCTCGCTGCCGCCAAGCGCGGCGAATGCGATCTCGCCCCGATCCATCTGTTCGACGACAAGACCGAGACCTACAACACGCCGTATCTGGCCGACGGGCTCGAGCTGGTGCCGGGCTGGCGGCGTATGCAGGGCATCGTGTTCCGCAAGGACGACACGCGCTTTGCCGGCTTGAGTGCAGAACAGGCGGTGCGCGCCGCGCTCGCCGATCCCGCCTGCATCATGGTCAACCGCAACCAGGGCGCCGGCACCCGCATCCTGATCGATCGCTTGCTGGCGGGCAGCCGGCCCGACGGTTACTGGAATCAGCCGCGCTCGCACAATGCGGTTGCGGCCGCGGTGGCGCAGCACCGCGCCGACTGGGGCATGACCATCGCGCCGGTCGCCGATGCGTCCGGACTCGGCTTCATACCGCTTGCTGAAGAGCATTATGACTTCGCATTGGTGACGGCGCGCAAGCAGCGGCCCGCGGTGCAGGCCTTTCTTGACGCGCTGGCGTCGGATGAAGGCCGGGATGCATTGACGAAGGCGGGGTTCAGGCCGGCGTAGCCGGTGTGCCGCTCTGCCGCACCAATCACAGCTGTCGTCCCTGCGAAAGCACTAGGGCATTTACACATCTCTTCGCGACATTCGGGGACTTCCTGATGCGGTGTGCCGAAGGTACCCTGTTCACTCGCTCAGCTTGCGGTCCAGGAAGTCGACGTAGGAATTGTCCGGGTCCAGTTTGACGGCCAGGCGAAGCGCTGCCCGGGCGGCGGACCTGTCGCCGTCGGCCGTGGCCTTGTGCTCGTCCAGGATCGCATTGGCCACCGTGCGCGCGGTATTGAGACGGGCCTCGTCGATGGAACGGTCGGCAAGATAGGCTTCCACCGGCTCGCGGAGGCGCTTCAGTTCGTCCACGCTGACCGAACCCAGCGGATACCAGTTGTAATATTCGAGACGCGGCCGATCATCCGTAAGGCTCGGCACATCCCCGACAAAGGCCGCGAGTTTTTCATCGGCGGCGATGAACGTCGCCAGGAATTCCTCGGACGAGCCGAGGCCGTTCGCCGTCAGGTCTTCAGCCACCGCGGGCTTCGACATGCGCATGGCGAGCTCGCGCGGATCGATGTTCAACGGTTCATCGGAGGCGATCGCCACGCCTTCCATTCTGGACGGCAGCCACAGCGAGACATGCTTGAACTGGCCCATCATGGCCTTGAGTATCATCTTCGGAAGAATGCCGCGGTTGAAATCCAGCGGCACCCATTGCGCGAGAACGCCGCCGGGACGCATCTTCTGCTTTGCCAGCGCATAGAATTCCTCCGTGTAGAGGTTGATGACGCCGGCATCATGGGGCGGTGGCGGCTCGAGCGTGATGACGTCAAATGTCTCTTTGGTCCCCAGCAGGAAGTGGCGCCCGTCCGCGACGATCTGATGGACCTTGGGATTTTGATAGAATTGCTTGTTGATCGGCACGAAGTGGGGCGCGAATTCGAACACCGTCGATGCCAGATCGACCGCGTCGATGGATTGCAATTCTTCATGGGTGCTCACCGCTCCCACCGTGGTTCCGGTCCCGATGCAAATGACGACAGCCGTTTCAACCGGGCCCTGGTGCAGCAGAACGGGATAGTGCCCCATCGCGGCCATGTAGCGTCTGCCCTCGGGACGGTTGTTGGCATAGCTCTTCGAATTCACCACCAACTGCTGATAGGTGCCCGCCGCCTTCTCGCGATACTCGACCACCGCAAACGTCGCTTGCCGGGTTTCCCGCAACTCGAGCACATTGGCGCCTTCGATCGCGGTCAGGACCCGCTCCAGATAGTGCGGAGTGAAGAGCAGCAGTGCTACGGCGATGACGCTCGCGGCGATCGTCCCCTGCCGCCACAGGCTCCTTTCTCCCACAAGATCCGGCTGCGACACGGTGGTCGCAACGAACAGCAGGACGTTCACGACAATCAGCGCGGTGAGCGCGCCCTGGCTGCCCAGACAGGGGATCAGCAGAAATCCCGCCGCCAGCGAGCCCACGACGCCGCCAATCGTGTTCAGGGCGTAGAGCGTGCCGATCCTGCGGCCCAGCGCGCTCATCTGCATCACGGTCAGTTCGCTGGCGAGCGGAAAGCTGATGCCGATCAGCGTCGTCGGCAGCAACAGCGCAACAGCGCAGACCAGGAAGAATGAAACGTCACCCCCCAACAGCTCCTGCACCGGGACAGGAAGCAGGCCCGATACGATGGGAGACAGCGCTACTCCCATGGTCCGCGCCTTGCCGAGTATTCCGACGGTCAGCGTGGCCGCAACCGCGATCAACAGCTGCGTCACGGCGAAGTATCGCAGCAATTGATCCTTGCGGGGGGCAAGCAGCCTGGCGCAGATCAGGGCGCCGATCACGAGCCCCAGCAGGTAAACGCCGAGCATGCCCGAGAAAGCGTAGACGCTCGAGGTGCTGACATTGGTCAGGAATCGGAACCAGACGACCTCATAGGCGATCGACACAAAACCGGAGCACGCGAAAATCCAGATCAGGACCGACGTCCTGCCACTTGCGGTCGCGGCGGTTTGCACCGGTGCCTGTGCGGCGACCGGCAAGAGTGGGCTTGCGCCGCGCGCAACGAACAGGGCCACGACGCCGACGCAGACATACAGCGCTGCCGCAACCAGGCTCGATCCCGCGATGCCCCAAAGGCCCATCAGCACAAAGCCGACAACCAGGGTGCCGATGGCGGCGCCCAGCGTGTTGAACCCGTAGAGCAGACCGATCCGATTGGCGAGGTCGGTTTGTGTGCGGGTCAGGAATTTCACCAGGAAGGGCAGGGTCGCGCCCATCAACATCGTTGGCAGCGACAGGATGGCGAGCGACACGGCGACCATGAGAGGCAGCCGGAATGGCGACTCCAGATCCAGCATCGGTGACAGCCAGCCCACCCATGTCGGCCAATGCGACAGGAACGCGGTGACCGCGAGAGAAACGAGGGCGAGGGCGAGTTCGAGCAACCCGTAGATTTTCAGCGGGCGGCTGACGGTGTCGGCGATCCGGCCTCCCAGGGCGCTGCCCAGCGAGAGGCCGAAAAAGAAGCTTGCCACCGTGACGCTGACGGAGACGGTCGCGCTTCCCAGCACGAATTGCAGTTGCTTGAACCAGAGAACCTGCAGGATCAGCGATGCCGCGCCCGATGCCAGAAAGATCGCCGTGACCAGAACCCGGTTTTTCAGGCTCACGGCGTCTCGAACGTCACCACGATTGCGCACTGGACCGCTCTCCCGTTGAACGGAGAACAGGTAAGGCGAATGCTCTTAATATTGCCTTATGGCGGAGCAGCGCCGCGCGGCAGCCGGATCCCGTTGAGATTGCTCGTAAAATTGCCGTTTGGCGGATGCTTGCAGGGGGCCGAACGATCGCGCTGTGAGAGGGCCTTTTGCGTTGCGGATCCAGCTCAATGCCGCATGGCCGTCTCCACGAACTCCAGCACGGAGCGCGGGACCTCTTCGTATTCGACGAAACGGCGCCGAAGCTCGTCGGCAATGTCGGTCGTGACGTCGCGCGACCATCCTTCGTTGGTATTGAAGGCCACGATGCGGACCGGGCGGCTGTACTGGTCGTCCAGCAGGCGGCGGATCAGCGTTTTCCGGTCAGTGCCTTCTTCGTCGGTTTCGCTCCAGGCACGGCCCAGTCGGCCAAAATCGTTCAGCACCAGATAGGTGTCGTGGTCGATTGAATGCGGCACAATCGAAGGCGAGCGAGGCATACATAGTCCTCCATGCTGCACATTATCGTGTTCCGATCGCCCTGCGTATTGGAAATTTCGAGGTAAATCCGCTGGATAGCGGGATCGCGCGTGACGTGAGCGGGGGCTGCAACATGCATTGGAGCAAACCGTCCCGTCGCTGGTTATCTCTTGTCACCGACATGGGCCCTGTTGTGGATGTCGGTGGTTGAGCGACCGATGGGGCTCCCACCCGCTCGAGGAGCGGAGCGATGTTAAGAAGGCTTCGTTTTAGGAATACAACGCTGGAAGAAGTGCTGGCAGTCGATACGCAGCGGCCGCGGAAGAGGCTGCGGATGCGTGACCAGCCCCCGAGAGAGAGCCGATCGGCAAGGCTGGCCAAGCCGGGGCGGCCAATCAGTCAACGGACCGACTGATCCTGCGGGATTGCGAGCCGAGCCCAACTTGCGAGGCGGCCCGTGAACGGGTTCGCCGATTGCGGCGACCAATCCAGCATGGCACGCGACACCGTCAATTTTCGCAAGATTGCTGCGCTCGTCGCGGCGGCCGGTACCCTGTTCTGGCTCTACACCTTCTACGCCATCGCCCATGTGCCGCCTGGCGACGGCACCGGCTTCCAGTGGCTGGCCGTGTTTCCGCTCGGCATGGTGTTCGGCCTGTTCTTCCTGCCGGCCTGGCTGCTCGTCGCCATCGGCCGATTGCCGCGATTCACCGCGGCGCTCGGGGCCTGTGGCCTGATCGCGTTCGCGGTGCTGTGGGCGCAGCTGCTGCAGGAGTTTCCGAGGGCAGTCCTCTAGCGCGCCAGCCCATCCTCATCCGCCGGCGAGCCTGGCATGACATCGCTCCAAGGCTGATATAAGCAGCGTTGGGCGCAAGTCGCGGCTTTCCGCCGTCACGGCTGGTCCCGGCCATCCATGTCGGGCGGAACCGCGGGCGTGGATACCCAAACGATTGGCATGTCTTCGGAGACGCGTATGAAAGTGATTGGCCTCGCGGGCTGGAGCGGTGCCGGCAAGACCACCCTGCTGTCGCGGGTGATCCCCTGCCTGCTGGGCCGCGGCCTGCGTGTCTCCGTGATCAAGCACGCCCACCATGAATTCGATGTCGACGTGCCCGGCAAGGACTCCTGGGTGCACCGGCAGTCCGGTGCGACCGAGGTGCTGGTGTCCTCGACGCGGCGCTGGGCGCTGATGCACGAGCTGCGCGGCGCCGATGAGCCGCGGCTGCCGGAGCTGCTCGCCAAGATGGCGCAGGTCGATCTGGTCGTGGTCGAAGGCTTCAAGCGCGAGCCCGTCAACAAGATCGAGGTGTACCGCGCCGCCAACGGCAAGCCGCTGCTGTTTCCCGACGACCCGCGCGTGGTCGGGATTGCCAGCGATGTCGCCGTTGCAACCACGCTGCCGGTCGCGCATCTCGACGACATCGAGGACGTTGCCGAATTGATGCTGCGCGCCGCGATTCCCGTCGACGACGTGCTCGCGTCGGCTCCGGCCGAAGGCTGACGTGGACGGGGAGGCGGCGTTGACGATGCAGGACGGCTTCGCCATGGTCGAACCATGACAACGACGAAGCTCGATCTCACCGGCCTGAAATGCCCGCTGCCGGCGCTGAAGACGCGCAAGGCCCTCCGGAGCGTGACGGCGGGAGATTTCCTCGAGGTGCACTGCACCGATCCGCTTTCGGTGATCGATATCCCGGCCCTCATCCAGGAGACCGGCGACAAGGTCGAGATCACAGAACGAAGCGACGCCCGGATCGTTTTCTTGATCGAGAAGATCAATGGAGCGATAGGCAATTCGAATGCTGCGTTGCCGCGTACGCGCTAGATGCAGCTTGATATCTACCTTTTGCCTATCGACACCTATTTTCCATTCTGCGCGAATTGATAATGTCCGCCGGGTTGTGGTGATGGCGTTGTGCTCGAGCGTGGGCGCATCGACGGACAACGACTGGGCCCGTGCCCAGATCACGGGCTGCACGGCCGGGCATATCCGGTCGTATTGGGGGTTAGCATTTCCGGAATGTGCGTGGTTGGTCCCGACGCATTGAGGAAATGTGCGGAGCTGCCGGCTGACGCTGGCCGCAATGGGCTGAGACGGGATCGAAGATGCAGATGCGCCTGTCGTAATGGCGGCTGCAGGGGAGGTGTCAATGACCACAGTGAGCAGCGCCGGACGCGTATCCGCGACAGGCGCAGGTTTCCTCGACAAGGAACATACAATCGCGACCGCCGGCTTCAACCGCTGGCTGGTGCCGCCGGCCGCGCTCTGCATCCATCTGTGCATCGGCATGGCTTACGGCTTCTCGGTGTTCTGGCTGCCGCTGTCGCGCGCGATCGGCCTGACCGCGCCGAAGGCGTGCCCCGACATCTCGCTGGTGCAGGAGCTGTTCACCACCACCTGCGACTGGAAGGTCGCGAGCCTCGGGTGGATGTACACGCTGTTCTTCGTGCTGCTCGGCGTCTCCGCCGCGATCTGGGGCGGCTGGCTCGAGAAGGTCGGTCCGCGCAAGGCCGGCTTCGTCGCGGCGCTGTGCTGGGCCGGCGGTCTCGTGATCGGCGCGCTCGGCGTCTACACGCACCAGCTCTGGCTGATGTGGCTCGGCTCCGGCGTGATCGGCGGCGTCGGCCTCGGCCTCGGCTACATCTCGCCGGTGTCGACGCTGGTGAAATGGTTCCCCGACCGGCGCGGCATGGCGACCGGCATGGCGATCATGGGCTTCGGCGGCGGCGCGATGATTGGCGCCCCGCTCGCCGACAGGCTGATGAACTACTTCAAGACCCCGACCTCGGTCGGCGTCTGGGAGACCTTCCTCGCCATGGGCGCGATCTACTTCGTGTTCATGATGATCGGCGCGTTCCGCTATCGCATTCCGCCGGCCGGCTGGCAGCCCGAGGGCTGGACGCCGCCGACGAAGGCCAACGCGATGATCTCGAGCAAGCATGTCCATCTCGACAACGCGCACAAGACGCCGCAATTCTGGCTGATATGGTGGGTGCTCTGCCTGAACGTGTCGGCGGGCATCGGCGTGATCGGCATGGCCTCGCCGATGCTGCAGGAGATCTTCGCGGGCAAGCTGATCGGCCTGCCCAATGTCGGCTTCAACCAGCTCGATGCCGGACAGAAGGCGCAGATCGCGGCGATCGCGGCCGGCTTTGCCGGATTGCTGTCGCTGTTCAACATCGGCGGCCGCTTCTTCTGGGCGTCGCTGTCGGACAAGATCGGCCGCAAGAACACCTACTACACGTTCTTCATCCTCGGCATCGCGCTCTACGCGCTGGCGCCGACCTTCGCCGCGATGGGATCGAAGCTGTTGTTCGTGCTCGGCTTCGGCATCATCCTGTCGATGTATGGCGGCGGCTTCGCCACCGTGCCGGCCTATCTTGCCGACATGTTCGGCACCCAGTTCGTCGGCGCCATCCACGGACGTCTGCTGACGGCATGGTCGACCGCCGGCATCATCGGTCCTGTCGTGGTGAACTACATCCGCGAGTTCCAGCTTGCCGCCGGCGTGCCGCGCGACCAACTCTACAACACCACGATGTACATCCTGTGCGCCATGCTGATCGCGGGCCTGATCTGCAATTACCTGATCAAGCCGGTCGATTCGAAATGGCATATGAGCGACGCCGAGGTCGCCAAGCTGCAGGATGCGAGCGCCAGTGCCGCGGCGGCCGGACCGCACGGTTCCTACGGGATCGGGTTCGGCGGGCTCGACGCCAAGGCGGCGCTGTTCTGGCTGTTCGTCGGCATTCCGCTGGCGTGGGGCGTCTACATGACGCTGCTCAGCGCGGTCAAAATCCTCTGATCGCAGTTCAGGCCGCGCGCGGGCCATCTGGTATCCCGCGCGCGGCCTGAGGCGTTTTCGAGCGAAGTGGATGCCGGTTCGCGTGAAGAAGACGCGTCAAACAAGAAGCTCTACGCCGTTCAAATCAACAGATAATCAAGGGACATTTCAGTCATGTTTCGTACCGCAAGCTGTCTTGTGGCCGCCTTGCTTCTCGCCGGCTCGCTGCACACCGCGTCAGCCCAGACCACCGAGGCCAAGCCGTCGAAGGTCAAGCTGACCATGCAGAAGCTGAAGGACATGAAGGCGAAGTGGAAGGCCAACAAGCCAAAGCTGAAGGTCTGCCGCGCCGAGGTGAAGTCGAAGGGCCTGACCGGCGACGACCGCTGGTTCTACATCGAAGAATGCATGGGCAAGAGCTGAGCGGCACCGCTCCGCTATCTGCAACGCAAGAGGGCGTGACGGCGATCGCTGTCACGCCCTCTTGTTGCGTTTGAGACGCGATCACTCCGCGGCGGCGGGCGTCGTCTTGGCGGCCTCCAGCGCTGCTGCGATCGCCTCGTCGACCCGTTCGAGCCAGATGAACTCCAGCTTGGCGCGGGCGCCGGCGGGGATGTCGTCGAAGTCGCGCTTGTTGCGTGCCGGCAGCATCACCCGGGTCAGGCCGGCGGCCGCGGCCGCGACCACCTTCTCCTTGATGCCGCCGACCGGCAGCACCAGGCCGCGCAGCGAGATCTCGCCGGTCATCGCGGTGTCGCTGCGCACCGTGCGGTCGGTCAACAGCGAGGTGAGGGCGGTGAACATCGCAACGCCCGCGCTCGGGCCGTCCTTCGGCGTCGCGCCGGCGGGAACGTGGACGTGGATGTCGCTCTTCTCGAACACGCCGGGATCGATGCCGAGCTGGGAGGCCCGGCTCTTCACCAGGGTCAGCGCGGCCTGCACGCTCTCGCGCATCACCTCGCCGAGCTGGCCGGTGAGGATCAACGCGCCGCGGCCCGGCGTGCGCGACGCCTCGATGAACAGGATGTCGCCGCCGACCGGGGTCCAGGCCAGCCCGGTGGCAACGCCCGGGATGCTGGTGCGCATCGCGATCTCGTTCTCGAACCTCGGCTGGCCGAGCAGCGAGACGATGTCCTTCGGCGCGATGGTGACGTGGCTGGTGCTGCCCTCGGCGATCTGCACCGCGACGTTGCGCAGCACCTTGCCGATCTCGCGCTCCAGGTTGCGCACGCCGGCCTCGCGGGTGTAGCTGCGGATGATCAGCCGCAGCGCATCCGGATCGATCTCGACCTGCTCGGCCTTGATGCCGTTGGCCTCGAGCTGGCGGCGGACCAGATAGCGCTTGGCGATCTCGAGCTTCTCGTCCTCGGTGTAGCCGGCGAGGCTGATCAGCTCCATGCGGTCGAGCAGCGGCCCGGGGACGCCGTCGAGCATGTTGGCGGTGGCGATGAACACGACGCGCGAGAGGTCGAACGGCACGCCGAGATAATTGTCGCGGAAGGTGCTGTTCTGCTCGGGGTCGAGCACTTCCAGCATCGCGGCCGACGGATCGCCCTGGATGCCGCGGCCCATCTTGTCGATCTCGTCCAGCATCATCACGCAATTGCGCGCGCCGGCCTTCTTGATCGCCTGAATGATGTTGCCGGGCAGCGCCCCGATATAGGTGCGGCGATGGCCGCGGATCTCGGCCTCGTCATGCACGCCGCCGAGCGAGACGCGGACGAATGGCCGCGCCATCGCGCGCGCGATCGATTGGCCGAGCGAGGTCTTGCCGACACCGGGCGGCCCGAGGAAGCACAGGATCGGGGCCTTGCCGCCGGGCGCGAGCTTGCGCACCGCGAGATATTCGATGATGCGGCTCTTGATCTTCTCGAGGCCATAATGGTCCTGGTCGAGGATCTTGCGCGCCTCCGCGATGTCGATCGGCTTCTCCTCCGGAATGCTCCAGGGCAGGTCGATCAGCCAGTCGAGATAGCTGCGCACCATGCCGGATTCGGCCGCGGCCTCCGGCATCCGCTCGTAGCGGCGCAATTCCTTCTGCGCCTGGCTTTCGGCCTCCGGCGGCATCTTGGCCTCCACGATCGCCTTGGTCAGCTCGGCGACTTCCGCAGCCTTGCCGTCGCCTTCGCCGAGCTGGCGCTGGATCGTCGCCATCTGCTCGCGCAGGATCGCCTCGCGCTGCCGCTCGTCGAACACGGCCTTGGTCTTCTGCCCGATCTCCTGGCTCAGCCGCAGCACCTCGATACGTTCGGCGAGGTGACGCGACACCTTGTCCATCCGCGCCACGAGATCGATGGTTTCCAGGATGTCCTGCTTCTCCGACGGCTTGATGTCCATGTAGGACGTCGCAAGGTCGGCGAGGGTTGCCGGCGAGGTGGTGCCCTGCAGCGCGGCGATCAGCTCCTGCGGCACTTGCGGCAGCAATTGCGCGGCCTCCAGCGCCTGGCGCTGCAGATTGAGGAAGCGCGCCTCGATCTCGGCCGAGGTGGTGGTCGGCTCCGGGATTTGCAGCACGCGGGCCGCGAGGAACGGCGTGCCCGGCAGATAGTCGAGCACGCGCATGCGCTGCACGCCCTGGCAGACCAGATGGTGGGTGTCGTCGGCGCCGGTGATGTAGCGCACGATGTTGGCTGTGGTGCCGACGCGGTACAGCCCGTCGGGGCCGGGATCGTTGGTCTCGGGATCGCGCTGCAGCAGGATGCCGATCGGCCGCTGCTCGCGCACCGCCTGCTGGGCCGCGGCAATCGAGGTCGCGCGGGCGATCGTGATCGGGATGATGACATCCGGAAACAGCACGGTGTTGCGCACCGGGACGATGATCAGCGCGTCGCTCGGGATCGGCGTCGAAGTCGATGCTGGGCTTGAAACGTCTGAGGCAGCCATGTCGAAATCCTTTAGCTCGACTTTCCGAGCCGCAGGCCGACGCAACCATGCGCGGCAAAGCGGCTGATGGTGTAGCGGCCGGTCGGCAGCGCGATCCGGCGCTCGAACCGGCCCTGCGGCAGTTCGAGGCGCAGGATGCGGGCGTTGCGGAGTTCAGGGGGCAGGGTGCGGCGGCCGGAGATCACCAGCGTGCCGCCGTCGAGCGCGGCCTCGACCTCGTCGGGATCGACCCCCGGCAACGCGACCAGGATCAGGATTTCATCCTCGGTCTCGATCACGTCGGTCGGCGGTTCCCAGCTCGGCTCGGTGCTTCCCGCGCGCGGGTGCAAATTGAGGAAGCTCTGGTGCAGCCGTTCGGCGCGGGCGAGCGCCTCGATCGCATCCGACAGCATCCAGTTGATCTGATCCTTGGGCCGCATGGGCACTCTCCACGTCGCATTGGGAGGCGAGGTTACCGGTCTTGCCGCCGACCGTAAACCGGCCCCTCGCGCGGCTGATCGAGGGTAAAATTGTCCGAAATCTCGCGATTTGCGGCATGACCGCGATGCACGGACCGCGGCCGGACGCTTATGCCGCGGCTATGTGACAGGGCTGCGGCTGCTCTCGAATTCCTACGGCCTTCCCCGCATCTTTTGCCGTGATGCGGTGCGCTCGCGCGCGCCGCCAAACGGGTGGCACATGACCTTGCTCCATTACCACGATGCCCGGCCGCACGGTTCGGCCGGCGCCATGCCCTTGATGCTGCGGCGGACCGTCAGGCGGATCGGCCTCGCCTTCAGGACTGTTCACCGCGCGATCGCCGCCGCCAAGATTCATCGGCTCCGCAATGAGCTGCTGCTGCATCGCGGCCACGAGGATTGGGCGCGGACCAACCTCAACGTCGGCATGCTCGGCGGCGACGCCGAGAGATATCCGCGGGCGCCGGTCGTGCTCGGCGAGAAATGGGACTACTGAGATGCGCGCAGTTTCGTTCATCGCTGCCCTGCCGCGCCGCGCCGCAGAAGGGCTGCTCGCATTCCTCGCCTGGATCGGCGAGGAGCCGATCAGCGGCTACCGGCCCGAGGCGCATTACATGCGCGGTCCAGGACCTGCGTGGCGGGCCAAGCACCGCGGGCGTTAAGGCCCGGAACCCATCCGCGTCATTGCGAGGAGCATAGCGACGAAGCAATCCATATCTCCGCATGTGGCGCGATGGATTGCTTCGCGGAGCCTGTCATCGGGCGCGCGTTCGCGCGACCCGTTGGCTCGCAATGACGTGGAGAGGTCGCGACGCCTACGAGACCCACGATCCCGAGCGCGCCGACCTTGAGCGACCGTCGTTTCTCCTCCCAAACCAGTTCACGTCGCTTCACGTCGCGGCGCCAGATGATCGAGCAGGTTCATCGGCAGCGGGAACACCACGGTCGAGGAGCGCTCGCCGGCAATGTCGTGCAGCGCCGCGAAGTAGCGCAGCTGCATCGCTTGCGGCTCCTGGGCGAGGATCCGGCCGGCCTCGACCAGCTTCTCGGCGGCCTGCTGCTCGCCCATTGCGTTGATCACCTTGGCGCGCCGCAGCCGTTCCGCCTCGGCCTGTTTGGCGATCGCCCGCACCATCGTTTCGTTGAGATCGATATCCTTGATCTCGACCCCGGTGACCTTGATGCCCCAGACGTCGGTCTGCCTGTCGAGGGTCTCCTGGATATCGGCGTTCAGCTTGTCGCGTTCCGCCAGCATCTCGTCGAGCTCGTGCTTGCCGAGCACCGAGCGCAGCGTGGTCTGCGCAAGCTGGCTGGTCGCAGCCAAGTAGTCGCTGACCTTGATGATGGCGCGCTCGGGATCGACGATGCGGAAGTAGAGCACGGCGTTGACCTTGACCGAGACGTTGTCGCGCGAAATCACGTCCTGCGGCGGCACCACCTGCACCACCACCCTGAGATCGACCTTCACCAGCTGCTGCACCACCGGAATCAGGATGATGAGCCCCGGGCCCTTCACCCCGGTGAAACGGCCGAGCGTGAAGATGACGCCGCGCTCGTATTCGCGCAGCACGCGCACGGCCTGGGTCAGGAATACGATGATCAGCAGCGCGATCGCCGCATAGGTGAAATAATCAAGCATCATGCTGTACCTCCTTCGCCGGGGGAGGCCGGCGTGCGCCGCACCACCAGCGTCAAATCGATGATGTTGGCGACCTCGACCGTGTCTCCCGCCGTGAATGTCTCGGTGCTGCGCGCTTGCCAGCGTTCGCCGTTGGTGAAGACGTGACCCGTGGTCTCCGACCAGTCGAGCACCTCGGCCGATAGCCCGCGCATGGCTTGCGCACCGATCCGCACCGGGCCCTTGCGCGCGCGGCGGAGCGCGCCGAGCACGACGAGAATGAGTCCGGTGAACATCGCGGCGACGATGCCGATGACCGGCCATGACAGCCGGTAACCGGGCGCCTCGATCCGAAACAGCATGGCTGCTCCAAGCACGAAGGCGACTATTCCTCCGAGGCCGATCACGACGGTCGGGTTGAAGGCTTCGATTGCGAGCAGCGCGATCCCGACCAGCATCAGGGCGAAGCCCGCGTAGTTGATCGGCAGCATGTTGAGTGCGTACAGACCGAGCAGCAGGCAGATCGTCCCGACAACCCCGGGCGCCACGGCACCGGGCGACATGAACTCGAAGATCAGGCCGTAGATGCCGACCATCAGGAGAATGAATGCGATGTTGGGGTCGGTGATGACCGCAAGCGCGCGCGCGATCCAGGTGGGATCGATGGCCTCGATCGCGGTGTCCCTTGTCGCCAGGCGTTGCGTCTTGCCGCCGGGAAGCTCGATGGTCCGGCCATCGACCTGCCTGAGCAGGTCGGCCGGGTCGCGCGCGGTGAGATCAATGACGTTGGCCTGCAGCGCGGCGTTGGCGGAGAGGGTGGCGGCATCGCGCACCGCCTTCTCGGCCCAGTCGGCATTGCGGCCGCGCAATTCGGCGAGGCTGCGGATGAAGGCAACGGCATCATTCGTCACCTTCGCCGTCATGGCATCCTTGGTTTCCGACGGATGGCCGCCGTCCTTCTGGTCCTTGCCGCCTTTGTCCGGGGTGCTGCCCGGCAGCCCCGGTATCGGGCCGCCAATCTGCACCGGCGTCGCGGCGCCGATATTGGTGCCGGGCGCCATGGCCGCGAGATGGGTCGCATAGAGGATATAGGTCCCGGCGCTCGCGGCATGGGCGCCGGATGGCGCAACGTAGCCGACCACGGGAACGGGCGAGGCCAGCACGTCGGCGATGATTTCACGCATGCTGGTGCTGAGGCCGCCCGGCGTATTCAAACGCAGGATAACAACCTCGGCGTGGCGCTCGGCGGCCTTGGCCAGGCCGTCCTTGACGTAGCTGGCCGCTGCCGGCCCGATTGCCCCGTCGATTGAAATGGTCAGGGCAAGATGGCTGTTGTCCGCGGCCGGACCGGGACGGATGGAGATAACCAGAGCGACCAGGACGGTCGCAACAACGAGGGCCGCCTTGAAGGTGGTGTGCACGGCAAGCACTCCCTTGCCGTGGATATGGGGCGCCGTTTCGGAACCTCAAGTTGGCGCCGTGTCACGGGCACCGTGTGCTGATCGCATTGTGCATTGCGATGGGTTATGTCGGGTCGGCAAATCTCAATGCGCGGCTGCGAGGTACTCGTCGGCAAGCTCAGCCATCGCCTGCGAGACCTCGGCCTTTGCCGACCCGTTCAATTGCACGATCGGCAGTCGCGTCGTCGGCGGCATGAATCCCAGAAGCGCCAGCGCGAACTTCAATGCGGCGGGATGCTCGCGCTCCAGCAAGGTCGCAAGCGGCACCAGCCGCTGGTGCAACTCCCGCGCCTGATACAACCGTCCTTCGCGGAAATGCCTGTGAACGGCCACGTACAGATCGGGCGCGACGTTCGTCACGACCGAGATGCAGCCATCGCCACCGGCGGCGAGCCAGGCCAGCGAGGAAGCGTCGTCGCCGGTCAGCATCCGGAAGGCCGCCGGCAGGCGTGAGCGCAGGCGCGCCAGCCGGGCAACGTCACCGCTGCCGTCGCGCAATCCCACGAAGCGCGGCGATGCGGCGAGCTCGAGCAGCGTCTCGTCGGCAAGGCCCTTCACCGTGCGCGACGGAATGTCGTGCAGGATGACAGGCAGCGTGGTGGCCGCGGCGACGGCGCGGAAATGCGCTGCTGTGCCCTGTGGCATCGGCTTGTTGTAATAGGGTACGGCCGACATGACGGCGTCGGCGCCGGCCGCTTCCGCGGCCCGGGTGAATGTGACGGCGCGATCGGTCGCGTTCGATCCGGCGCCGGCGATGATGCGAACCCGCTTGCGCGCGACGCCGGCCGCGATCCGGACCAGCTGCGCACGTTCCGCGGGCTGCAGCGTCGCGCTTTCACCTGCGGTCTCGCCGACCACCAGCGCGGTGACGCCGGCCGCGATCTGGCGCTCGCACAGCCGGCCGAACGCCTCCGCGTCGATCTCGCCCCGATGGTCGAAGGGGGTCGGAAGATCGGGGATGAAGCCCGACAGCCATCCGGCCGTGTCGGCTTTCGCAGCCGTTTGCAGGGTCATGGGTGGCTCACGCCACGCGGATTGCGGTGAAGCTCGCGGTCTCGCCGCGCATATCGAGCTCGATCTCACGCGACAGCTCGACGATCATTTCAGGATGCTGGCCGTTTTCGAACAGCGCGTATTTGACGGCCTGGGCGCGGTTGACGAACAGGCCGCCATAGAGGCCGTTCTGTTGCTGGGCGACCCACTGGCCGCGATGGTTGCGGCCGATGAAGACGACGGTGGACGCGGCGCTACACGAGGGAGGTTCGACGAGTTTCACGGTGGTGGTCCTTCTTTTTGTTTCTGACGCGTTTTCCTCGCGCGAACCGGTATCCGGCTCGCTCGAAAACGCTTCAGTCACGGTCACGCGATCAATGTCTGATTTGCGGGATATGAAATCGAGCGCGAAGGACGACCGACTTCATAGGAGCGGCATAGGATTTGTGGGGATGGTCTAGAGGCGCTGGACGATGCCGGTGCCGAGCGCGCACAGCGCGACATAGGCGGTCATCTCGTCCCAGTGGTTGAGGTTTGCGGCAAACGGCATTTCGCGCTTGGCGATCCCGGCAAAGGCGCAGATCACCGCCGACATCCACAACAGCGTGACGAGGCCCTTGCCGAAGCCGGCGCCGGCGAACACGGCAAAGCCGATCATGATGGCAAGCCGGAAGCCGAACCGGACCATGACCTGGACCGACTGCAGCTGCCGCAGCAGTTGTTTGGTGTCCACGGCCGCGCCGCCGTCAGCCGATATTGTCGACGAACAGCGGCTCGTACAGCGCGCGGGTGTCGCGACGGACCGTCGGCACGCTGGTTCGGTTATCGGGTGTGGAGATGCGCTGCGCCTCGACGAAGGCGCTGAGGATCGCGAGCGCAAGATCGGTGTGGTGGGTCTCGATCGACTGGTCGAGCCAGTCCGGCAGCTCGCGTTCGCGTGACAAGGCGCAATACCACTCGCCCTCGTCATAGACCAGGCGGCGGATCTGCCATTGCGGCAGTTCCAGATCGAGCAGCGCGATCGCGGCGTCGGTCCAGGCGCCCGACTGGATCAGCCGCTCGACCCGGCGGGTCTTGCCGCTCTGTCCGACCGAGGGAAAGCGCCGGCAGGTCTGGCTGATGATGTCGGCCATGAATTCGGCTGTCACCGCATAGGCGTCGCGCAGCCGTTCGCCGAGATCGATGGAGGTGTTTTGGGAAAGCACTGACATAGCGTCATCTCGTCTTGCGCGGCCCAGGAAGCCAAGCTCAAGGCATTGGCCGCAGGCTCAAAATGGCCGGACTGCCATTTGAAAACGAGATGAGGCGGGGGACGGAGATATAGGGATTCCATAAAGACCAAGCTATCGTCCTAGCGAAGGCCAGGACCCATTACCACCGAAGCTGCTTGTGAGATGAGGTTGGGGCCCCAGCCATCGCAAAACTCGGCCCTGTGGTTATGGGTCCCGGCCTTCGCCGGGACGACGGCTGCGCAGCTCGTGGCACTTATAGGATTCCTATAACGTCCTTATTCGCCACCTCTCGAAAACCTATGCCCCGGATGGCACCTCACGGCCATCCGGCGCGGGACGCCTATGCAATGGCCCGCGCCCTGTGACGCATAGGAGTCTCACATGATGGACATTCTCATGGCGGCGCTTGCGATCGGCTTCTTCGCGGCCGGCATCGGCTACGCCTACGCCTGCGAACGGCTGTAACGGAGGCGACGATGATCTTCGATTACTCGCTCGCCGGCCTCGTCTCGCTCGGCCTGCTGTTCTACCTCACTTACGCATTGCTGCGGCCCGAACGCTTCTAGGCGGCCCGCGATGTCAGCGCTTTGCACAATTCTGTTAGCCGACGCGATTCTGACCGGGCTGTTGCTCGGCTTGTTCGCGTCGATGCTGCGCTTCGCTCCCATTCGAAAGGTTTGACGCAATGACCGTCATCGGCTGGATTCAAATTATTCTGTTTTGCGCGATCGTTGCCGCGCTGGTCAAACCGCTCGGCTGGTACATGACCCGCGTGTTCAACGGCGAGCGCACCTTCCTGTCGCCCGTGCTGCGCCCGGTCGAGCGCGGCATCTACTGGCTCGGCGGCGTCGACGAGCGGCGCGAGCAGCACTGGCTGACCTACACGGTCGCCATGCTGCTGTTCCATGTCGGCGGCTTCGCCATCATCTACGGCCTGATGCGGCTGCAGGCAGTGCTGCCGTTCAATCCGGCCGGGCAATCGGCGGTCGCCGAGGACCTTTCCTTCAACACCGCGATCTCCTTCATCACCAACACGAACTGGCAGAACTACGGCGGCGAGAGCACGCTGTCCTATCTGGTCCAGATGGTCGGCCTGACCCATCAGAATTTCCTGTCGGCGGCGACCGGCATCGCGCTGGCGATGGCGCTGATCCGCGGTTTCACCCGCTCGTCGATGCGCACGGTCGGCAATTTCTGGGTCGATGTCACACGCTGCACGCTTTACGTGCTGCTGCCGATCTGCGTCGTCTATGCGCTGTTCCTGGTCTGGCAGGGCATGCCGCAGACGCTCGGCGCCTATGTCGACGCCACCACGCTGGAGGGCGGCAAGCAGACCATCGCGCTCGGTCCGGTGGCCTCGCAGGTCGCGATCAAGATGCTCGGCACCAATGGCGGCGGCTTCTTCAACGCCAACGCCGCGCATCCGTTCGAGAACCCGACCGCGCTGTCGAACCTCGTGCAGATGGTCTCGATCTTCGCGCTCGGTGCCGCGATGACCAACGTGTTCGGCCGCATGGTCGGCAACGAGCGCCAGGGCTGGGCGATCTTCGCCGTGATGGGCATCCTGTTCGTCGCCGGCGTCACCGTCACCTACTGGGCGGAAGCCAACGGCACCTCGGCGCTGCACGCGCTCGGCCTTTCCGGCGGCAACATGGAGGGCAAGGAGGTCCGCTTCGGCGTCGTCGCGTCCTCGCTGTTCGCCGTCGTCACGACTGCCGCCTCCTGCGGTGCGGTCAACGCCATGCACGACAGCTTCACAGCGCTTGGCGGCATGATCCCGCTGATCAACATGCAGCTCGGCGAGGTCATCATCGGCGGCGTCGGCGCCGGCTTCTACGGCATGCTGCTGTTCGTCGTGCTGGCGATCTTCGTCGCCGGCCTGATGGTCGGCCGCACCCCGGAATATGTCGGCAAGAAGATCGAGGCGCGCGAGGTCAAGATGGCGATGCTCGCGATCCTGGTGCTGCCGCTGATGTATCTCGGCTGGACCGCGGTCAGCGTGGTGCTGCCGTCGGCGGTGGCCTCGATGGCGAACTCCGGCCCGCACGGCTTCACCGAGGTGCTGTACGCGTTCACCTCGGCGACCGGCAACAACGGCTCGGCCTTCGCGGGCCTCACTGGCAACACCCTGTTCTACAATCTGACGCTCGCCTCCGCGATGTTCGTCGGCCGCTTCTTCATGATCGTGCCGGCGATGGCCATTGCAGGGTCGCTGGTCGAGAAGAAGTCGATCCCGGCCTCGGCGGGCACGTTCCCGACCACCGGCGGGCTGTTCGTCGGCCTCGTCGTCGGCGTGATCCTGATCATCGGCAGTCTCACCTTCTTCCCGGCGCTGGCGCTCGGGCCGATCGTCGAGCACCTCGCCATGAACGCCAACACCCTGTTCTGATCGTTTTGTCCGGAGTGACAACCATGGAAACCACAAGACTGCAAAAGCAGGTGACGGCGTCGACCATGTTCGACCCGAAGATCCTGGTGCCGGCGATCCGCTCGGCCTTTGTCAAGCTCGATCCTAGACTGATGGCGAAGAACCCCGTGATGTTCGTGGTCGAGGTCGTGGCCGCGTTGACCACGGTGATCTTCGTCCGCGACCTCGTCACCGGCAGCGCCAATCTCGGCTTCACCTTCCAGATCATCCTCTGGCTCTGGTTCACGGTGCTGTTCGCCAACTTCGCCGAGGCCGTCGCCGAAGGCCGCGGCAAGGCGCAGGCGGAATCGCTGAAAAAGACCCGCACCGAGAGCCAGGCCAAGCTGCTCACCGGCACCGACCGGACCTATCGCATGGTGCCCGGCACCTCGCTGAAGGTCGGCGACGTCGTGCTGGTCGAGGCCGGCGACAACATCCCGTCCGACGGCGAGGTGATCGAAGGCGTGGCCTCGGTCAATGAAGCCGCGATCACGGGTGAATCCGCGCCTGTGATCCGCGAGTCCGGCGGCGATCGTTCCGCGGTCACCGGCGGCACCCAGGTGCTGTCGGACTGGATCCGCGTCCGCATCACCGCAGCGCAAGGCTCGACCTTCATCGACCGCATGATCAAGCTGGTGGAGGGCGCCGAGCGGCAGAAGACGCCGAACGAGATCGCGCTCAACATCCTGCTGGCCGGCCTCACCATCATCTTCGTGTTCGCGACGGTGACGATCCCGAGCTATGCGGCCTATGCCGGCGGCTCGATTTCGGTCGTGGTGCTGGTGGCGCTGTTCGTGACGCTGATCCCGACCACGATCGGCGCGCTTCTGTCGGCGATCGGCATCGCCGGCATGGACCGCCTGGTGCGCTTCAACGTGCTGGCGATGTCCGGCCGCGCGGTGGAGGCTGCCGGCGACGTCGATACGCTGCTGCTGGACAAGACCGGCACCATCACGCTCGGCAACCGCCAGGCGACCGCGTTCCGTCCGATCCGCGGCGTCGCCGAGCAGGACCTCGCCGATGCGGCGCAGCTCGCCTCGCTGGCGGACGAGACGCCGGAAGGCCGTTCGATCGTGGTGCTGGCCAAGGAGAAATACGGCATCCGTGGCCGCGACATGCATGAGCTTGCCGCGACCTTCGTGCCGTTTACCGCGCAGACCCGCATGAGCGGCATCGATGCCGGCTCCTCGTCGGTCCGCAAGGGCGCGGTGGACGCCATCCTTGCCTATGTCGACGGCGGCTCGCCCCGCACCGTCGCCTCGGGCAACACCGTTCGCGCGGTCGCGGCGACGATGAGCGCCGAAGCGCGCGAGATCCAGTCGATTGCCGACGAGATCGCCAAGGCCGGCGGTACGCCGCTGGCCGTCGCCAAGGACGGCAAGCTGCTCGGCGTCGTGCATCTCAAGGACATCGTCAAGGGCGGAATCCGCGAGCGCTTCGCCGAACTGCGCCGCATGGGCATCCGCACCGTGATGATCACCGGAGACAACCCGATGACCGCGGCCGCGATCGCGGCAGAGGCCGGCGTCGACGACTTCCTGGCGCAGGCAACCCCCGAGGACAAGCTCAAGCTGATCCGCGACGAGCAGTCCAAGGGCAAGCTGGTCGCGATGTGCGGCGACGGCACCAACGATGCGCCGGCGCTGGCGCAGGCCGATGTTGGCGTCGCCATGAACACCGGCACGCAGGCCGCCCGCGAGGCCGGCAACATGGTCGACCTCGATTCCAATCCGACCAAGCTGATCGAGGTGGTGGAGATCGGCAAGCAGCTGCTGATGACCCGCGGCGCGCTGACCACGTTCTCGATCGCCAACGACGTCGCGAAGTACTTTGCGATCATCCCGGCGATGTTCCTCGCCTTCTATCCGCAGCTCCAGGTGCTGAACGTCATGCACCTGGCAAGCCCGCAGAGCGCGATCCTGTCGGCGATCATCTTCAACGCGCTGATCATCATCGCGCTGATCCCGCTGGCGCTGAAGGGCGTCAAGTATCGCGCGGTCGGTGCCGGCGCGCTGCTCGGCCGCAATCTGATGATCTACGGCTTGGGCGGCATCATCATCCCGTTCATCGGCATCAAGGCGATCGATCTCGTCGTCGCCGCTTTGGGCCTGGCTTAACCGTGTAGCCGTCATTGCGAGGAGCGAAGCGACGAAGCAATCGATCCATCCGTTACGCCGATCCATGGATTGCTTCGCTTCGCTCGTAATGACGAAGGAGATTTAGGAGACCTGTCATGTTGAAAGAAATCCGTCCCGCCATCCTCGTGCTGGTCCTGCTGACCGCGATCACGGGCCTTGCCTATCCGCTCGCCATCACCGGCATCGCCGGCGTCATCTTCCCGCGGCAGGCGCAAGGCAGCCTGATCGAGCAGAACGGCAAGGTGATCGGCTCCGCCCTGATCGGGCAGGAGTTCAAGGAAGATAAATACTTCCATGGCCGGCCGTCGGCGACGGTCGCGCCCGATCCGAAGGATTCCTCCAAGACGGTGCCTGCGCCCTACAACGCGGCCAATTCCGGCGGCTCCAACCTCGGCCCGACCAGCAAGGCACTGAACGACCGGGTCAAGGATGATGTCGAGAAGCTGAAGGCGGAGAACCCGTCCGCCAGCGTGCCTGTCGATCTTGTGACCACGTCGGGCAGTGGGCTCGATCCGGACATCTCGCCGGACGCCGCGCTGTTCCAGGTGCCGCGGGTCGCCAAGGCGCGCAGCATGTCCGAGGACGCGGTGCGCGAGCTGGTGACGCAGAACACGCAGGGCCGCTTCGCCGGCGTGATCGGCGAGCCCCGTGTTAACGTTCTTGCGCTCAACCTGGCGCTCGACGCGGCAAAGCCGAAATAGGGGAGTAGGCTGCCCCTCGCAGGATGACTATATTGCGGTATGGCCAATCAGCGCGACCCTGATAAACGACCCTCGCCGGATGCGCTGCTGGAGGCGGCGCGCCGGGAGACCGATCGATCGGGACGGCTGAAGATCTTCATCGGCGCCGCCCCCGGCGTCGGCAAGACCTACGAGATGCTCTCGAGCGCCCACGCCCGCCTCAAGGCGGGCGTCGACGTCGTGGTCGGTGTCGTCGAAACCCACGGCCGGGTCGAGACCGAGACGCTGCTCAGGGGTCTCGAGGTATTGCCGCGGAAGCGGCTTTCCTATCGCGACCAGACGCTCGAGGAGATGGACCTCGATGCATTGATCGCGCGGCGGCCGCAGCTCGCGCTGGTCGACGAGCTCGCCCATACCAATGCGCCGGGCAGCCGGCATCCCAAGCGCTATCTCGACGTCGAGGAATTGCTGTCGAACGGCATCGACGTCTACACCGCGATCAACATCCAGCACATCGAGAGCCTCAACGACGTCGTCGCGCAGATCACCCATGTGCGGGTGCGCGAGACGGTGCCCGACTCGGTGGTCGATCGCGCCGATGCCATCGAGCTGATCGACCTGACGCCCGACGATCTGATCCAGCGGCTGAAGGAGGGCAAGGTCTACGTGCCCAAGCAGGCTGAGCGGGCGCTGGAACACTATTTCTCGCCCGGCAATCTGACCGCGCTGCGCGAGCTGGCGCTGCGCCGCACCGCCGAGCGGGTCGACGAGCAGCTGCTCAACCACATGCAGGCCAATGCAATTGCCGGACCCTGGGCCGCCGGCGAGCGCATCCTGGTCTGCCTGAGCGAGGATCCGCGCGCGGCCGGCCTCGTGCGCTACACCAAGCGCCTCGCCGACCGGCTGCACGCGCAATGGACCGCGGTCAGCATCGAGACGCGGCGCAGCCTGCAACTTTCCGACGAGCAGCGCGATCGGCTGGCCGACACCATGCGGCTTGCGGAATCGCTCGGCGGCGAGGCGCTGACGCTTCCCGGCGTCGGCCGCCGTATCGCCGACGACGTCATCAATTTCGCCCAGGCCAACAACGTCACCCAGATCATCATCGGCAAGTCGACGCGCTCGCGCTGGTTCGAGTTGACGCATGGATCCGTGGTGCATGATCTGGTGCGCCGCGCCGGCAATATCAGCGTCAACGTGATCGCCGGCGACGAGCTGCCGGTCGGCAAGGCGGCGGTGCAGACCGCGCAGCGGCAGGAGCCGTTCAATCCGCGGCCCTATCTGATGGCGCTGCTGCTGGCGGCGCTCGGGCTCGGCGCGGCCAAGCTGATCCAGCCGTTCTTCGGCATCGAGAATGTCGACCTGGTCTTCCTCACCGCCGTGGTCGGCGCCGCCGCACGCTACGGCCTCGGGCCGTCGCTGCTGGCGAGCGTCGCGGCCTCGCTGTGCTACAATTTCTTCTTCCTGCCGCCGGT
This sequence comes from Bradyrhizobium australafricanum, assembly GCF_020329495.1. Lineage (NCBI taxonomy): Bacteria > Pseudomonadati > Pseudomonadota > Alphaproteobacteria > Hyphomicrobiales > Nitrobacteraceae > Bradyrhizobium > Bradyrhizobium australafricanum. The sequence continues at coordinate 97,390 of NZ_JAGKJL010000008.1, forward strand.
CTATACCTTCACCATCACCGACCCGACCAATGTAGCGGCGTTCTTCTTCTTCATGCTGATCGCGCTGCTGGTCTCCAACGTCGCGGCGCGGGTGCGCACCCAGGCCGACACCGCGATCAGCCGCGTCCGCACCACCGAATCGCTCTACGCCTTCAGCCGCAAGCTCGCCGGCACCGCGACGCTGGACGACGTGCTGTGGGCGACCGCCTACCAGATCGCGCTGATGCTCAAGGTGCGCGTGGTGCTGCTGCTGCCGGAGGACGGGATGCTGACCGTCAAGAGCGGCTATCCGCCAGAGGATCAGCTCGATCAGGCCGATCTCGCCGCCGCCAACTGGGCCTGGGGCAACGACCGTCCGGCCGGCCGCGGCTCCGACACGCTGCCGGGCGGAAAGCGGCTGTTCCTGCCGATGCGCACCGGCCGCGGCCCGATCGGGGTGATCGGCATCGACGACGATCGCACCGGCCCCTTGCTGACGCCGGACCAGCGCCGGCTGCTCGACGCGCTGGTCGACCAGGGCGCGCTGGCGATCGAGCGCGTGCTGCTGGTCGAGGACATGGATCGCGTCAAGCGCACGGTGGAATCCGACCGGCTGCGCGGCGCGCTCCTGACCTCGATCTCGCACGATCTCAAGACGCCGCTGGCCTCGGTGCTCGGCTCGGCCTCGGCGCTGCGCGACCTCGGCGCCAACCTGAGCGATGCCCAGAAGCACGATCTGCTCGCCACCGTGATCGACGAGTCCGAGCGGCTGAATCGGTTCATCGCCAATCTGCTCGACATGACCAAGCTGGAATCCGGCGCGATCGTGCCGAACACGGCGCGTCATGATGTCGGCGAGATCGTCGGCAGCGCGCTGCGGCGGGCGAGCAAGATCCTGGTGCATCACCGGGTGTCGCTGGAGCTCGCGGCCGATCTGCCGATGCTGGAGCTCGACGCCGTGCTGTTCGAGCAGGTGCTGTTCAACCTGCTCGACAACGCCGCCAAATACGCCCCGTCGGACACCACGATCTCGATCCGCGGCGCGCGCGATCGCGATACGATCGCGCTGCAGATCCTCGACGAAGGCAACGGGATTCCCGCGGCCGAGCTCGAAAGCGTGTTCGACAAATTCTATCGCGCCGAGAAGGGCGACCACGTCCGTCCCGGCACCGGCCTCGGACTTGCGATCTCGCGCGGCTTCGTCGAGGCGATGCGCGGCACGATCGCGGCGGCCAACCGCGCCGACCGCACCGGCGCCGTCATCACCATCCGCCTGCCGATCCCTGCCGACACCAACGCGCTGGACACTGCTGCATGAACGCCACGCCGATCAAGGTCCTGGTCATCGACGACGAGCCGCCGATCCGCAAGCTGCTGCGGATGGGGCTGAGCACTCAGGGCTATGACATCCTCGAGGCATCCAACGGCAAGCTGGCGCTGGAGATGCTGGGTGAGGGACCGGCGCTGATCATTCTCGACCTCGGATTGCCCGACATCCAGGGCCATGACCTCTTGCGCATGATCCGCGGCCGCAACGAGAGCGTGCCGATCGTGGTGCTGTCGAGCCGCGGCGACGAGGCCGGCAAGGTGCAGGCGCTCGACCTCGGCGCCGACGACTATCTGACCAAGCCGTTCGGCATGGACGAATTGCTGGCGCGGCTGCGCGCGGCGCTGCGGCACCAGTTGCAGGTGCAGGGCGAGCGGCCGGTGTTTCGCTCCGGCGATCTTTCGGTCGATCTGGTGCGCCGGATCGTCAAGGTCGGCGACAAAGGGATCAAGCTGTCGCCGAAGGAATATGACCTGTTGCGCGTGCTGGTTCAGCATGCCGGCAAGGTGCTGACCCACCGCTTCCTCTTGAAGGAATTGTGGGACGAACTGACCGACGCGCAATATCTGCGCGTCTATGTGCGCCAGCTCCGCCAGAAGATCGAGGCCGACCCGGAGCGTCCGCAATTCGTGCTGACCGAGACCGGCATCGGCTATCGGCTGCGCGCGGCGGACTAACATGTAGCCCGGATGAGCGAAGCGATATCCGGGGCATCTCCCGCATGTCGCTGCGCTCATGCGGGCTACGTTGGTGCCGTCGCCCGACGACACCAAACGGAACTTTCGCTGCCATCGAGGCTTGTTTTCCGTTAGCGGGAGACAAGCCATGGCAAGGAAATATTCGCGGAAGGCATCGGGCGATGTAGAGCGCGCGATGAAGAAACGCAAGGCCGGCACGCTGCGCAGCGGCCGCTCCAAGAAGAAGGTGAAGAGCCGCAAGCAGGCGATCGCGATCGGGCTATCCGAGGCGCGTGCCAAGGGCAGGAAGGTGCCGAAGAAGTCGTCAAAGAAGAAGACGGCGAAGAAGCGCAAGACTGCCAAGAAGCGGAAGAGCTCGAAGAAGAAGTAACGGATGAGTTGCATCCATCCGTCATTGCGAGGAGCGTAGCGACGAAGCAATCCATCCCTCCGCGTATGTGGAGAGATGGATTGCTTCGCTGCGCTCGCAAGGACGAGAGATCTCATCCCGCCTTGCGTCGCCGCGCGCTTGACCGGTGCGCCTTCTTGGCGGCGCGGCGATGCGGGGTCGGGCGGCGCGCGGTGGAGCGCGAGCGCCTTGCGCCGCTCTTGCCGCCTTTCAGGCTCTGCTGCAGCGCGTCCATCAGGCTCACGACGTTGCTTGGCTTCTCCTCGCGCTCGGCGGCCTTGATCGGCTTGCCGGCCGCCTTGCGGCGGACCAGGGCCTTCAGCGCGGTCTCGTACTCGTCCTTGAATTTCGACGGATCGAAATGCGCGGCCTTGCTGTCGAGGATATGACCGGCGAGCTCGATCATGTCCTTCGTGACCTTCGGGCTCTTGATGTCGTCGAAATAATCGTCGGCGTCGCGCAGCTCGTAGGGGTAGCGCAAGGTGGTGCCGAGCATACCCTTGTCGAGCGGCTCGATCGCTATCACATGCTCGCGGTTGGTCAGCACGATCCGCGCCAGCGCGACGCGGTCCTGATCCTTCATGGCGTCGCGGATCACCGCGAACGCGTCGACGCCGGCCTTGCCGTCGGGCCTGATGTAGTAGGGGTGGTCGAGATAGCGCTTGTCGATCTCGCCCTCGGGCACGAAGCTGTCGATGTCGATGGTATGGTTGCTCTCGATCTGCACCGCTTCGAGCTCGTCCCTCTCGATCTCGACATATTTTCCCTTGCTGACCTCGTAGCCGCGGCCCTTCTGATCGCCCTCGACAACGTCGCCGGTCTCGGTATCGACCATCTGCTGCTTCAGCCGGTTGCCGGTCTCCCGGTTGATCATGTGGAAGCGGGTCTTCTCGACCGCGGTCGAAGCCGGGTAGAGCGCCACCGGGCATGACACCAGCGAGAGCTTGAGCGTGCCTTTCCAGTGGGCGCGGGGAGCGGACATGATCGCCTCCAAACAGCTTGAGTTTGGAACTTGAACGGATACCGTGGGTTTTGGTTCCTGATGGCCGCACGGAGGCGGCGGCCGTCGTTTGAGCCGAGGGTTTGCCGAGGTTTGTTGTGTCGCTGAGAAACCTGTCCACCTATCGCAAGAAGCGCGACTTCGAGAAGACCAACGAGCCGTCGGGCGACGTCAAGGTCGCACCCAGCAAGCAGCGGCGCTTCGTCATCCAGAAGCACGACGCGACGCGGTTGCATTACGATCTGCGGCTCGAATTCGACGGCGTCTTCAAGTCCTGGGCGGTGACGCGCGGGCCCTCTCTCGATCCGCATGACAAGCGGCTGGCGGTGGAGGTCGAGGATCATCCGCTCGACTATGGCGATTTCGAAGGCACCATTCCCGAAGGCCAGTACGGCGGCGGCACCGTGCAGCTGTGGGATCGCGGCACCTGGGAATCGGACGATCCCGAGCGCGGCTTCAAGAAGGGCGACCTGAAGTTCACGCTTGAGGGCGACAAGCTGCACGGCAGCTGGGTGCTGGTGCGGATGAAGGGCGACCGCTTTGGCGGCAAGCGCACCAACTGGCTCCTGATCAAGCACCGCGACGAATATGCCGTTGACGGCAACGGCGAGGAGATCCTCGACGAGGACCGTTCGGTCGCCTCCGGACGCTCGATGGCGCAGATCGCGGCCGGCAAGGGCCGGGCGCCGAAGCCGTTCATGCTGGCCAAGGGCAACGGCAAGGCCAAAGCGGACGCGGTCTGGCAGTCCAACCATGGCATGGCTGCGGACGCGCGCGCCAGGACCAAGGCGCCGGCGCCCAAGGAGCGGCTGAAAGTGGCGCGGCAGGCGAAACCGAAGCAGGTATCGGAGATGCCCGATTTCGTCGCGCCGCAGCTCTGCGCCGCGGTGGAGTCTCCACCCAACGGAACGGGCTGGTGCCACGAGATCAAGTTCGACGGCTACCGCGTACAGTTGCGTGTCGAAGACGGCGAGGCCGTGCTGAAGACGCGCAAGGGGCTCGACTGGACCGCCAAGTTCGGCGCGATCGTGAAGGAGGCGGAGAAGCTGCCCGACGCGCTGATCGATGGCGAGATCGTCGCGCTCGACAAGAACGGCACGCCGCATTTTTCGACGCTGCAGGCCGCGCTCTCCGACGGCAAGACGGATCGGCTGATCTTCTACGCGTTCGACCTGCTGTTCGCCGGCACTGAGGACCTGCGCCCGCTGCCGCTCGCCGAGCGCAAGACGCGGCTGAAGCAATTGCTCGCGGCGCGCAAGGGCAAGAACCCTCTGATCCGCTATGTCGAACATTTCGAGCAGCGCGGCGAGGCGGTGCTGGAATCCGCGCGCAAGCTCGGCCTCGAAGGCATCGTCTCCAAGCGGCTCGACGGTGCCTACCGTTCCAGCCGCTCCGACGACTGGACCAAGGCAAAAATCCGCGCCGGCCATGAGGTGGTGCTCGGCGGCTGGAAGACCACCAATGGCAAATTTCGCTCGCTGATGGCGGGCGTCTATCGCGGCGATCATCTGGCTTTTGTCGGCATCGTCGGCACCGGCTTCGGCCAGGACACGGTCCGCCGCATTATGCCGGCGCTGAAGGCGGCGGAGGCGGACAAGAGTCCGTTCGGCGGCAAGGACGCGCCGAAGAAGACCCGCGACGTGCACTGGCTCAAGCCGGAGCTGGTCGCCGAGATCGAGTTCGCCGGCTGGACCGACGCCGGCAATATCCGCCAGGCCGCCTTCAAGGGCCTGCGCCAGGACAAGCCGGCGCACGAGGTCGAGGCCGAGCGGCCGGTTGTAACCAAAGTGGTGAAGCCGATGGCCAAGGGCGTCGCGAAGAAGGGCACCGGGAAGGCGTCCAGCGAGGTGATGGGTGTCGTCATCTCGCACCCGGACAAGGCGCTGTGGCCCGATGCGGGCGATGGCGAGCCGGTCACCAAGCTCGACCTCGCCAATTATTTCGAGGCGGTCGGCGAATGGATGATCTCCTATCTCAAGGGCCGGCCGTGCTCGATCGTGCGTGCGCCCGACGGCATCAAGGGCGAGACCTTCTTCCAGCGTCATGCGATGGCCGGCACATCGAAGCTGCTCAAGCTTGCGAAGGTCTCGGGCGACCGTAAACCCTATTTGCAGATCGACCGGATCGAGGGCCTGGCGGCGGTCGCGCAGCTCGGCGGCCTCGAGCTGCATCCCTGGAATTGCGCGCCTGATGCCTATGACACGCCGGGCCGGCTGGTGTTCGATCTCGATCCTGCGCCCGATGTCGCATTCACCGACGTGATCGATGCCGCCAAGGACATGCGGCAGCGGCTGACCGCGGTCGGTCTCGAAAGCTTCTGCAAGACCACGGGCGGCAAGGGTCTGCACGTCGTCACACCGCTGCTCGCAGGCAGCAGGGACAAGGTGACGTGGAAGGAGGCCAAGGCGTTCGCGCAGGCGGTCTGCCAGTGGATGGCGCTGGACGATCCCGAGCGCTATCTGATCAACATGTCCAAGGCCAAGCGTACGGGAAAGATCTTCCTCGACTATTTGCGCAACGACAGGATGTCGACGGCGGTCGCGGTGTTGTCGCCGCGGGCGCGGCCGGGGGCGACGGTGTCGATGCCGCTGACCTGGCCGCAACTGCGCGGTGATCTCGATCCGAAGAAATTCACGCTGCGCACCGTGCCGGCCTTGCTCGCGAAGACGAAGGCTTGGGATGGCTACGAGGACGCGGCCTCGTCGATCAAGTCGGCGATGAAGAAGCTCGCGGCCAAGTAAGCGCCGTCCAACGAAGCACCACCCGCTTTCGCGGGTGATGCTGGTCGTCGATATCGGCAGGACGCAACGCTACCAAGGGCTACAGTCGTCCCATCAGGAGCAGGATCAGCAGAATCACGACGACCAGGCCAAGCCCGCCGCCGCCGTAATAGCCGGTGCCGTAAAACGGTCCGCCGCCGATGCCGCTGAAGCCGCCAAGCAGCGCAATGACCAGAATGATGAGAATGATCGTTCCAATTGACATCTAGCGTCTCCTCAGCCCCGCGGGCTCGTCTCGTTTCTGCCCTTCGGGAAGGAAAACAACCCGTAACTGTGAAGGTTCCGGAGTTGGCGCTGTGATAAAGCTGTGTGGTTCTTCCGTTTGCCTTGGAACAGAACTACATCAACCAAACCCACGGAGGAGTGCATCGCAATGTCGGCGCCGCTGATCGTTTCGATACCCCATAGCCTCGGCCGCGACGAGGCGATGCGCCGCTTGAAAACGGGCCTGTCGCGCGCGACGGCGAACCTGCCGGTCATAAGCGTCGACGAGGAGCGCTGGGACGACAACCGGATGAGCTTTCGTGTCCGAGCGCTGGGGCAGGTCGCGGCCGGGCATGTCGATGTCGAGGATTCCCATGTGCGGGTCGAGGTGACGCTGCCGTGGCTGCTGCAACGGTTCGCCGAGGTCGCGCAGGTGGCGATCCGCAAGCGCGGGCAATTGCTGCTGACCAAACGCTGACGCAGGACGTCAGGCGTGCGAGCGCGCCGGCCTTGCGGTGCGTTTCGTCCCCGCGACCTTTGTCTTGAGCACGGCAACCGGCAGATTGCCGAACAGTTCCGGGAGCTGAATCCGGGTTGCGCCATCCCTGAGCGCATATCCCGTCACGTCGATTTCACCTTCAAAAGCTTCGGGGCGCGGCCAGCTGCGGCCGCCCTGCGTGAACGGGGCGAATGACCTTGCCACCGCAACGATGGCCGCCTCGCGCCCATGGCGCCGCGCGAAGGCAATGACGTGATCGCGGTGCGGGCCGCTGACGGCGAGCGGCACGTAGTCGCCGCTGGTGAACACATCGGCCAGCTCGTTGCGGAGCCGTAGCAGATACCGCGTCCATGCGAATTTGAGACGGCCGTCGCGCCAGTTTTGCGCCAGCGCATCCCAATCCGGCATCTCCAGCGCGGCGAGCATTCCCGCCCGTTCGGTAAAGTCGACCGGGCGGCGGTTGTCCGGATCGACCAGCGAAAGATCCCAGCTTTCGGTGCCCTGGTAGAAATCCGGCACGCCCGGCATGGTTGCCTTCAGCGTGATCTGGCTGAGCGAATTCAGCGCGCCGATCAACGCGGTCCGTTGCGCCAGCGTCCCCAGCGCATCGAGCAATTCCGGCGAGGTCTTGCGATCGAGGATCCGCTCGATGAAGGCTTTCACGCCCGCCTCGTAACGCTCGTGCGGATTGAGCCAGCTGGTTTCCTGCTTGCCCTCGCGCGCCGCCTTCAGCGCGTACGCCAGGATGCGGGCGGCGAGCGAGGCATCATCGGGATCCCAGGCGCCAAGCAGAGCCTGATACAGCATGTATTCGAACGTCGCCGATGGCGCGCGCATCTCGCCGTCGAGCACCAGATGCGGCGCATTCAGCACTTTCCAGCGCGCCACCGCGCTGGTCCACTCGCCAGGGATTTCCGCAAGCGCCATGATGCGGGTGCGGGCGTCCTCGCCGCGCTTGGTGTCGTGGGTCGCGGTCGCCGTCATGCCGTGCGGCCATTCGCGGGCGCGGGCCTGCATCATGGCGTGGAAGGCCTCGGGTGCGATCGCGCCCGCCGCCGGATCGCCGCCAACCTCGTTGAGCGCCAGCAGCCGGTGATAGCGATAGAAGGCGGTATCCTCCAGCGACTTCGCCATCATCGGCCCGGTGAATTGCTGCACCTTCAGCGCGAAGCGCCGGACCCGCGGCGCGCCATGCGGCGGCCGGCCGGGCTGCAAAAGGTCCATGGTCAAGGCGTCGCGCAGGAAATCGAAGATGCCTTCGTCGGCGGCGAACCAGTCGGCGCGGGCGCGCTCGATGGTCTCGCTGATCAGCGTGCGGTCATGCGCGGCTGGTCCCGAGGCGGTGAGATAGGTGCGATAGACCGGAAAATGCAGCACGTAGAGCTCGAGCGCCTGCCGCAGACTGTCGCCGGAGAAGTCGCGGGTCGAGTAGTGACCGCTGGCAATGCGCGCGAGCAGCCGCGCCAGCACGGTGAATTCGCTGGTGAGCAGCGTCTCCAGCACGCGCTGCTTGGCCTCGCGCAACACCGGCGTCAGGTTCGGCGACTGGTTGCTGATCTGGCGCCAGATCTCGTTCAGTGGATCGAGGCCGCGACCGTCGACCAGTGCCTGGCTGATCGTGTTCATCCATTCATAGCCGGTGGTGCCGTGAACGCCGCTGAATTTCGGCAGCTTCTCGTCCTCGCCGAGGATCTTCTCGATCACCATGTAGAACGGCCTGGCCTTCGCGCCCTGCGCGGAGCGGATCAGGCGGCGCAGCCGCTGGAAGTATTGCGCGGGATCGCGCAGGCCGTCGATATGGTCGAGCCGCAGGCCCTGCAGCCGGTCCTCGGCGATCAGCCGCTTCACGAGGCTGTGGCTCGCCTCGAAGGTAGCGGCGTCCTCGACCCTGAGGCCGGCCAGCGTGTTGACGTCGAAGAAGCGGCGGTAGTTGATGTCGCTGGACGCCAGCCGCCAGTGGCCGAGCTTGTAGTGCTGGCGTTCCAGCAAATGATGCAGCGCCAGCGTCTGGGTCGGGCGGTCCTCACCGGCGCGATAGGCATCGAGGCCGCGTGCGATGGTTTCGGCGCCGCCCTCGATCGCCTTGATCGCCGCCTTCACCGCCGGCGCTTCGATGCGGTTGGGGTGACGCAGCGCCCGGTATTGCGCGGCGAGCTCGAGCATCGCGCGTCCGGCGGTGCTCTGGTCGGCGGCGGCCTCGCGGACGACGGTGCGCAGCACCTCGCCATAGCGCTCCGGCGCGATCGGCAGGCGGTGCTCGAGATACCAGGCCGAGAAGCTGCCCTCGTTCGCGTCATAGCGCAGTTCGATGTCGCCGCGCTCCAGCGCCTGGCCATAGGACGAGCCGAGGATCGGCAACAGCACGCCGCCGCGCGCGCGATAGGGCAATTGGTCCCAGTCGATGTCGAAGGAGACCGCGTGCGGCGACACCGGTCCCCATTCCAGCACATCGAGCCACCACGGATTGTCGGCGAAGTGAACGCCGACATGGTTCGGCACGAAATCCAGGATCAGGCCGAGATCATGGCGCTTCAATGCGTCGCTCAGCCGCGCAAAGCCCTCTTCGCCGCCGAGCTCCGGATTGAATTTGGTGTGATCGACGACGTCATAGCCGTGGGTCGAGCCCTTGCGCGCCTTCATGAAGGGCGACGCATAGACATGGCTGATGCCGAGCGCCTTCAGATACGGCGCCACGCCGGCGGCGGCATCGAAGTCGAAATCGGCAGTGAGTTGCAGACGGTAGGTTGCGATCGGGATCGCCGGAGGCATTGTGCTATCCGATGTGCCAGCGCACCGCCCAGCCGGGGAGGTCGCTCGACAACGCGCCGCCCCAGATCGCAGTTCCCTTCGGCTCCGGTCCATCGGGGATGTCGCGCTCGGACAAATTGGCGGTCAGCCGCAGCGTGCTGCCGTCGCCCATCTGCCAATGCGCCGTCAACAGGTCGCCAGCCACGATGGCATCGCCGAAACGGCACCCTTTGAGCCGGGGCATGATCTCCTGCCGGCGAACGGCGAGCAGGTCGCGCACCAGCGCAAGCCGCGCGCGCGCCGGATCATGGCCGAGCGCCGCCCAGTCGAGCACGGCCGACCGCACCGTTTCGTCGGCGAGCGGGTCGGGAATGTCGTCGCCATATTTGGCATAGGCCCAGGCGAACTCCTTGCGCCGTCCGGCGCGGACGGCATTGGCGAGGTCGCCCTTGAAATCGCAGAAGAACGGGAAGGGCGTCGTCGCGCCCCATTCCTCGCCCATGAACAGCATCGGCGTGGTCGGCGCGATCAGCGTCACCGCCAGCGCCGCCGCGACCGCCCCCGGCCGGGCAATGCTGACGAGACGATCGCCGAGCGGCCGGTTGCCGATCTGGTCGTGGTTCTGCAGGAAGTTGATGAAGCAGGTCGGCGACAGCATGCCGCTCGGCTCGCCGCGGGCCTTGCCGCCCCAGAACTCCGAGACTTCGCCCTGGTAGATGTAGCCGGACGACAGCGCGCGTGCGAGGTCCTGCTTCGGCGCCCGGTAGTCGCCATAATAGCCCTGGGTTTCGCCGGTCAGCAGCACGTGCCAGGCGTGATGATAGTCGTCGTTCCACTGGCCGCGGAATTTGCCGTGCGGCGGATCCTCGGTGGCATCGAGCAGGCTTGCAATGTTGTCGCCGTTCTCGAGCACGAGGTTGATGTAGCGACCGGTCTCGGTGGCGAGCTTGCCGGCGGCCTTGCTGAAGTCATGGAGCACGGAGACTTCGCCGGCTTCGACGATGGTGTTGACCGCATCGAACCGCAGGCCGTCGAAGCGATAGTCGCGCAGCCAGCTCACCACGCTGCCGATCGCAAACGCGCGCACTTCGGGCACGCGATAATCGATCGCGCTGCCCCACGGCGTGTGCGCGTCACTGAAGAAGGAGGGCGCATAGCGGCCGAGATAATTCCCCTCGGGGCCGAAATGGTTATAGACCACGTCGAGCATCACCATCAGCCCGCGTAGATGCGCTTCGTCGATCAGGGTCTTCAGGTCCTCGGGCCGGCCATAGGCGCTGTCGGGCGCGTACCACAGCACGCCGTCATAGCCCCAGTTGCGCTTCCCGGCGAAATCCGCCAGCGGCATCAGCTCGAGCGCGGTGATGCCGGTCGCTACGAGATGATCGAGCTTGTCGATCATGGCGCGATAGGTGCCCTCTCGGGTGAAGGTGCCGACATGGGCCTCGAGGACGACGGCTTCATGCCAGGGACGGCCGCGCCAGTCCGTCGCGCGCCACTTGAAGGCGGCGTGGTCGATCACCTCGCTCGGGCCGAACACGTCGTCCGGCTGGAATGCGGAGGCGGGATCCGGCACATCGACTTCGTCATCGATGCGGAATTTGTAACGCGTGCCGGCGCGCGCGCCCGGGATCTCGGCGACGTACCAGCCGGCTGCATCGCGCGTGAGCGGATGCGGTTTGTCGATCAGCAGGTCGACGCGCTTGGCCGCCGGCGCCCAGAGCCGGAAGCGCGTGCCGTCAGATGTCAGCTCGGCGCCGAAATGTTGTCTATTCATGTGGAGCCTGCAAATGCCAGCACCGAGCGCGGCGGTGCCTTGGTATCGGCGCCGGATGCGAATTGCTCAGCCGTTTGCTCGGCCTTGGTCGTGTTCAAGACCTGCCCCCAGCTCTTGTATTCCGTCATCCCCGGCATCCTGAACACGATTTCCTGCGGTGCGGCATTGAGCACGATAAAGATCGGCGCCTGTCCTGGTTCCATCGGTCCCAGCACATAGGCGAGGAATCGGCTCTCGGGGAATTTCCAGTCGGATTCCTTCATCTCCTCCGCCGCGGGCGTCAGCCAGAGCACGCCGTAGCTGCCGTCGGTGCGGCGGCCGTCGAGCCAGCGCTGGCAGCGGATCTGGCCGAAGCGCTGGCGCAGCGCAGTGAGGTGGCCGATGAAATCGATGGCGTCGTCGTCCGTGCCGAGGTTCTCCCAGCCGATCCAGCCGGTCTCGTTGTCCTGGCAATAGGCGTTGTTGTTGCCACCTTGCGTGTTTGCGACCTCGTCGCCGGCGAGGATCAAAGGCGTGCCCTGTGCGAGCAGCAGACAGGCCAGCGCATTCTTCCGCAGCTGGCGGCGCAGCGCGATGATGGCAGGATCGTCGGTCGGGCCCTCATGGCCGCAATTGTTGCTATGATTGTCGTTTGAGCCGTCGCGATTGTCCTCGCCATTGGCCTCGTTGTGCTTCTCGTTGTAGCTGAAGAGATCGGCGAGCGTGAAGCCGTCATGCACCGTGATGTGGTTGACGCTGGCGCGGGTCGCACGGTTGTCGTGGTGGAACAGATCGGAGGATGCGGTCATGCGGCCCGAGATGTCGCCGATCAGGCTGCCTTCGCCGCTCCAGTAGCGCCGCATCGCGCTGCGATAGCGGTCATTCCATTCCGACCATTGCGATGGAAACGCACCGACCTGGTAGCCGCCGAGACCGAGGTCCCAGGGCTCGGCGACCATCTTGGCGGTCGCCAGTACCGGGTCCTGGCGGATCGCGGTGAGGAAGGGGTGGTTGCGATCGAACCCGTTCGGCCCGCGCGCCAGCGTGGTAGCCAGATCGAAGCGGAAGCCGTCGACATGGCAGACCTCGACCCAGTAGCGCAGCGAATCCATCACCATCTGCAGCACGCGCGGATGGGTGAGGTTGACCGAGCTGCCGCAGCCGGTGAAGTCGTCGTAGAAGCGTGGGTTCTCGCGGTTCAGCCAGTAATAGGAGGCATTGTCGATGCCGCGGAAGCACAGCGTCGGGCCCATATGGTTGCCCTCGGCGGTGTGGTTGTAGACGACGTCGAGCAGCACCTCGATGCCGGCATCGTGCAGCCGCGCTACCGTGGTGCGGAAGGAATCGAGCGCGTTGTCCTGGGCGTAGCGTGCCTCCGGCGCGAAGAAGGCGATGGTGTTGTAGCCCCAGTAGTTCGCCAGCTTCTTCTCGACCAGGATACGGTCGTCGATCAGGCCGTGGATCGGCAACAGCTCGATGGTGGTGACGCCGAGCCGCTTGAGGTGGTCGATCATCGCCGGCGACGACAATCCGCCATAGGTGCCGCGCAGGTTCGGTGGCACGTCCTCGCGCTTCTGCGTCAGGCCCTTGACGTGGGCCTCATAGATGATGGTGTCTTCCCAGGGGATTTGCGGCCGGATCTCGCGGCGTCCCCAGTTGAAGGTCTCGTCGACCACGACTGCCTTCGGCATGCCGCGGGCATTGTCGCGCCGGTCGAACGAGAGGTCTTCGCGCGCGCTGCCGGTGCGGTAGGCGAAATGCGCATCGCTCCATACCAGCCGGCCGGCGAGCCGCTTGGCGTAGGGGTCGAGCAGCAGCTTGTTGGCGTTGAAGCGATGGCCGCGCTCCGGCGCGTAAGGCCCGTAGACGCGATAGCCGTAGAGCTGGCCCGGCGAGACGTCGTTGAGATAGCAGTGCCAGACGTCCTCGGTGCGCTCCGGCATCTCGATCCGCTCGAGCTCGCGGCGGCCCTGGCCGTCGAACAGGCACAGCTCCACCTTCTCCGCATTCGCCGAGAACAGCGCAAAATTGGTGCCTCTGCCGTCCCAGCTTGCACCGAGCCGTGCGGACGTACCCCCGGTCAGTCGCATCAATCAGCTTTCCGGTACGAGGAAGATCGCAGCCAGCGGCGGAATGGTCAGGCTCAGTTCGGGCGTGGCGTCCTCCGATGCGCGCACCTCGCCGACATTGCCGACATTGGTGCCGCCGTAATGCGCGGAATCCGAGTTGAACACCTCGTGCCACTTGCCCGCGAACGGCACCGGGACGCGATAGTTGCGGTAGACGTTGGGTGAGAAATTCGCGACCACGAGGCAGCGTGCGCGCTCAGCATTGCCCTTGCGGATCCAGGCGAACAAATTGTTGTTGGCATCGTCGGTGACGACCCATTCGAAGCCGGCCTGGTCGCAGTCGAGCTCGTGCAGCGCCGGCAGCGCGCGATAGAGCCGGTTGAGGTCGCGGACGAGGTTCTGGATGCCGCTGTGCCTCGGTTGTTGCAGCAGATGCCAATCGATCGAATAGTCGTGATTCCACTCGCGTTCCTGGCCGAACTCGCAGCCCATGAACATCAGCTTCTTGCCGGGGTGACCGAACATGAAGCTGTAATAGGCGCGCAGATTGGCAAAGCGCTGCCAGTCGTCGCCGGGCATGCGGCCGAGGATCGAGCGCTTGCCGTGCACGACCTCGTCGTGGGATAGCGGCAGGATGAAATTCTCCGAGAAGGCGTAGTGCAGGCCGAACAGGATGTCGCCGTGATGGTATTTGCGGTGGATCGGGTCCTTGCCGATATATTTCAGCGTGTCGTGCATCCAGCCCATGTTCCACTTGTAGCCGAAGCCGAGCCCGCCATACTCGACCGGGCGCGACACCTGCGGCCATGCGGTGGATTCTTCCGCCGCCGTCGTCGCCTGCGGAAAATGCGCGAACAATTCGGTGTTGAAGCGGCGCAGGAAGTCGATCGCCTCGATGTTTTCCCGGCCGCCATATTTGTTCGGGATCCAGCCGCCGGCGGGACGGCTGTAGTCGAGATAGAGCATGGAGGCGACGGCATCGACGCGCAGCCCGTCGATGCCGTAGCGATCAAGCCAGAACAGCGCGTTCGACACCAGGAAGTTGGTGATCTCGGTGCGCCCGTAATTGTAGATCAGCGTACCCCAATCGAGGTGACGGCCCTGCAGCGGATTGGCGTGCTCGTAGAGCGCGGTGCCGTCGAAATTGCCGAGCCCGTGCGGATCGTCGGGGAAATGCCCGGGCACCCAGTCGAGCAGCACGGCGAGCCCTGCGCCGTGGCAGGCGTCGATCAGCGCGGCGAAATCGTCCGGCGAGCCGAAGCGGCTGGTCGGCGCGAACATGCCCGTCGGCTGGTAGCCCCAGGAGCCGTCGAACGGATGCTCTGATATCGGCAGGAATTCGACATGGGTAAAGCCCATGTCGCTGGCATAGGCCGGCAGCTGCTCCGCCATCTCGCGATAGGTCAGCCACTCATTGCGGCCCTTGCGCCGCCACGACCCGAGATGGACCTCGTAGATCGACATCGGCGAGCTCAGCGCGTTGACGCGATCCGGCGCCGGGCGCGGATGCGGGATCCTGCGCTCGTCGATCACGATCGAGGCGGTCTTCGGGCGCACCTCGGCGGCGAACGCCAGGGGATCGGACTTCAGCGGCAGATGCTGGCCGTTGCGCCCGATGATCTCGAACTTGTAGTGATCGCCGACCCGCGCGCGCGGGATGAACAGCTCCCAGTAGCCCGGGCCGCGCACGCGCATCGGGTGGCGGCGGCCATCCCAGAAGTTGAAGTCGCCGACCACGCTGACCCGGCGCGCATTCGGCGCCAGCACCACGAAGCCGATGCCGTCGACGCCGTCGAGCGTCATCGGATGCGCGCCGAGCGTATCGTAGACGCGCTGATGCGTGCCTTCGCCGAGCAGATAGAGATCGAAATCGCTCAGGATCGGCGGAAAGCGATACGCATCCTCCAGCTCGACGACGTTGTCACCGAAGCGGGCGCGGAGCTGGTAGCGCGTCGAGCCGTTCGGCAGGGGGCCTGCGAACAGGCCGGCGTCATGGATCCGCGCCAGCTGTGCGGTCTCGCCATGCTCGCCGATCGCCTCGACATTGCTGGCATCGGGCAGGAAGGCGCGCACGACGTTGCGATCCCCCTCGGGGTGAAGCCCGAGATAGTGGAAGGGGTCGGAGTGGCGGCCCTCGATGATGGCATAGGCCTCGGCGGGCAGTTTGCTCATGCAACCTCATGCGGCTGTTGCGCCAGGATCCTCAGCAGGCCGGTGAGCGGCACCCGCAGCCAATCCGGCCGGTTGGCCAGCTCATACTCGATCTCATAGAAGGCTTTCTCAAGCAGGAAAAAATTGAGCAGGCGATCGGCCGTCTTGGCGTCGGCGGGCCACATCCGCTGGCCTGCCACCGTCTCGCGATAGGCCGCCAGCAGGGTATCCGCGGCCTGGTCGCGCCAGTCGGCCAAGGCGAGGCTCAACCGGCCGCTCTCGTCGGGGGAGACCTTGAGCGTGCGTTCCAGCGCGGCGGTCGCCGCATAGTCGATCGAACGGATCAGGCCGGCGACGTCGCGCGCCGGCGGTGCCTTGCGCCGCCGCTCGGCGATGGTGCGGCCCGGTCCGCCGTCGAAATCGATGATGAAGACGTCGTCCTTGACCACCAGCAACTGACCGAGATGCAGGTCGCCGTGATGGCGGATGTTGAAGCCGTCGGTTTCGCGCGGCAGGAGTGCCTTGAGCCGCTCCGGCAGCGTGTCGTGCTGGGCCTGCAACTGATCGGCCAGCAGCCGGTCGGCCTCCTTCAGGGAGCCGCGCCGCTGCTTCAGCGTATCGAACACGCGCTCGGCCCGCGCCATGATCTCGTCGGCCCAGCGCTGCAGGTCGTCGGGCTTGGTCTGCTCGGGCGCGAAGTCCGGCAGGTCGCGGTTGCTGGCGAGCGCCAGATGCAGCTCGGCGAGCCGCTTTCCGCTATGCGACATGTGGCGCAGATAGGTGGCCTGGTCGCCGTTCTCCACGGGGTGCTCGCTCACTGTGAGCAGGCGCTGCCGTTCGACCAGGCGGTCGAGGTGTGCGCCTGCGATGGTCCAGAGGTCGCCCTGGTTGACGACCATCGCATGCAGGACGGCGATGGCGCTGCGCTTGTCGCCCTCGATCAGCTCGGCGGTGCCGAGCAAGGCAGGGGTGTTCGGAAAGTTGACCACTTCGGTGAGGAAGCGGCCCATCTCGATCTCCGGATTGATGCCGACCTCGAGCTTGCGGTAGATCTTGGTGACATATTCGTTGTCGACCAGCGCGGTCGAATGCGGCTGGTCGTTCTCGAAGACCCGGATGCGCTCGGGCTGCCGCACCGGCCGGTCGGAGAAGCGGCTGGTCGGCCGGAATTCGAGCTTGAGGCCCTGCTCACCTTCGTCGACCGTGAGGTTTTCCCGCAAGTTGCGCAGGAACAGGCCGGTGAAGATCTGGTCGGTGGCGACATCGAGCAAGGTGCCCTCGCGCGCGCCCTGGCGTACGGCGGCGAATGCGCGCGGATTGTAGCGCTCGCGGTCGAAGCGCACCCACTCGATCTGCATCGGCAGCACATAGCGGCTGGTGGTGCCGCGCTGCGTGGTCTCGAAGAAGGCGAGCCACGGCCGGTTGTCGCCGATGTCGCAGAACGGGATCGCGGAGACCAGCATCGGCTGGATCGCGCTCGCCGAGCGCTCCGGATACCAGCGCGTACGGGCGAGATGGCCGGGCAGCACGTCGTGCTCGAACACGCCGCGGGTGCGCGCCAGTGACATCCAGGTCGAATTCAGCGGCACCACCAGCGTCTCGAATTCCGGGACCGCGCGCGGCGTTACCGGCTCGGACTTGTCGCGCTCCTGCATCTGGAACCAGTAGAAGCCGTACGGCGCGAGCGTGATCATGTAGGGCAGCTCGCCGATCGCGGGAAAGCGCGTGCGCCCGAGCATCTCGAGCGGAATGCGGTCCTTGAAGGCGGAGAGGTCGAGCTCGGTGGCCTGCGCCGACCGCGACAGATTGGCGACGCACAGGATCGCCTCACCCTGGTACTGGCGCACATAGGCCAGCACCGAGCGGTTCTCCGGGCGGATGAAGGTCATGGTGCCGCGCCCGAAGGCAAGCGTCGACTTGCGTACCGCGATCAGCCGCTTGGTCGCCGACAGCAGCGACGATAGGCTGCGCGACTGCGCCTCGACATTGACGGATTCATAGCCGTAGACCGGGTCCATGATCATCGGCGCGTAGAGCCGCGCCGGGTCGGCGCGCGAGAAGCCGCCGTTGCGGTCCGGCGACCACTGCATTGGCGTCCGCACGCCGTTGCGGTCGCCGAGATAGATGTTGTCGCCCATGCCGATCTCGTCGCCGTAATAGATGATCGGCGTGCCCGGGAACGACAGCAGCAGCGAGTTCATCAGCTCGATCTTGCGTCGGTCGTTGTCCATCAGCGGCGCAAGGCGGCGGCGGATGCCGACATTGATGCGGGCGCGCGGATCGTTGGCGTAGGTCGACCACAGATAGTCGCGCTCGACGTCGGTGACCATTTCCAGCGTCAGCTCGTCGTGATTGCGCAGGAACAGCGCCCACTGCGCAGCGGCGGGAATGTCGGGCGTCTGCCGCAGGATGTCGGTGATCGGAAAGCGGTCTTCCTGGGCGATCGCCATGTAGATGCGCGGCATCAGCGGGAAGTGATAGGCCATGTGGCATTCGTCGCCATGACCGAAATATTCCTGCACGTCCTCCGGCCATTGATTGGCTTCGGCCAGCAGGATCTTGCCCTTGGCATAGGCGTCGAGCTCCTGGCGCAGCCGCTTGATGATGGCATGCGTCTCCGGCAGGTTCTCGTTGTTGGTGCCGTCGCGCTCGCACAGATAGGGAATGGCGTCGAGCCGGAAGCCGTCGACGCCGGTGTCGAGCCAGCGCTTCATCACCTGCACGATGGCGCGCACCACGCGCGGATTATCGAAATTCAGGTCCGGCTGGTGCGAGAAGAAGCGGTGCCAGTAGAACTGACCGGCCTCCGGATCCCAGGTCCAGTTCGACTTCTCCGTATCCGTGAAGATGATCCTTGTATCGAGGTATTTCTGGTCGGTGTCGCTCCAGACGTACCAGCTGCGCGCGCTCGAATTCGGCGGGCTGCGGCGCGCGCGCTTGAACCACGCATGCTGGTCCGAGGTGTGATTGACGACCAGCTCGGTGATGACGCGCAGGCCGCGCTTCTTGGCCTCCTGGATGAAGCGCTTGAAGTCCTTCATCGTCCCGAAATCGGGATTGATGTCGCCATAGTCGCCGATGTCGTAACCGTCGTCGCGGCCGGGCGAGGGATAGAACGGCAACAGCCACAGCGCGGTGACGCCGAGCTCCTGCAGATAGCCGAGTTTCTCCGTCAGCCCCGCGAAGTCGCCGATGCCGTCATTGTTGCTGTCGGCAAATGCCTTGACATGCAGCTGGTAAATGATCGCGTCCTTGTACCACAGCTGGTCCGCAGTCTCGGTTGCGACCTTCTCCTGGGTATTGACGGAGGAGAATACGTTCATGACGGCTCCTTCAAGCGACACAGCGCAGCAGCAACGCGGGATCGCGCGCAGGATCTATACGTAGACGGATGCCTCCCCATTCGAGCGCGTGGCGCTCGCCGGTGACAAGGTCTTCCACTGCCGAGACGGGCCGGCGGGCATCGCCACGGCCGACCATGACGTCGCCGAGCGGCAGCCAGACCTCACGCAGCTCGGCTGACAATGCAATCGCGGCCGCGATCACATTGCTCTGATCGACCGCCTCCTTGATGAAACCGATCACACCGCCGTCATCGACACTGATAAAGCGCAAATTGGCGAATTGTTGCAGGGCCGGATTGCCGCGTCTGATCCGGTTGAGAGCTGCGATATAGGGCTTGATGTTCCCCGGCTGCTCCCAGTTGCGAACCCTGATCTCGTACTTCTCGGAGTTGAGATATTCCTCGCGGCCAGGGACCGGCGTGTGCTCGAGCAATTCGAAGCCGCTGTAGATGCCATAGCTGCTTGAAAGCGTCGCGGCCAGCGCGAGACGCGACTTGAACATCCAGGATTCGCCGCTTTGCAGGTGGAAGGGCAGGACGTCCGGTGTGTTGACGAAGAAATTCGGCCGAAAGAAGTCACGCTCGGGATAGGAGGTCAACTCGCCGAGATATTGTTCGAGCTCAAAGCGCTGCGTCCGCCAGGTGAAATAGCTGTAGGACTGCGTGAAGCCGAGCTTGGCGAGGCCCTTCATCAGTTTCGGGCGCGCGAAGGCTTCCGCGAGGAACAGCACGTCCGCGTCGCGGTCCCGCACCTCGCGGATCAGCCACTCCCAGAACGCCAGCGGCTTGGTGTGCGGATTGTCGACCCGGAAGATCCTGACGCCCTGTTCGACCCAGAACAGCACGACGTCGCGCAGCGCGCGCCACAGGGCGCCGGCGTCTTCGGACCCGAAATCCGGATTGACGACATCCTCCCAGCGCTGCGGTGGATGCTCGGCCGTGCGCATCGATCCGTCCGGGCGCCGCTTGAACCACTCTGGATGCTCGGTCAGCCAGGGATGATCGGGGGAGCACTGCACGGCGAAATCGAGCGCGACCTCGAGGCCATGCGCCTGGCATGCCGCCACGAAGGCGCTGAAGTCGTCGAGCGTGCCGAGTTCCGGATGCACGGCGTCGTGGCCGCCCTCGGCTGCGCCGATCGCATAAGGGCTGCCGGGATCGCCCGCCTGCGCGATCGCGGCATTGTTGCGGCCCTTGCGGTGCTGCCGGCCGATCGGATGGATCGGCGCGAGCAGGACGACGTCAAAGCCCATCGCGGCGATGTCGGGAAGCCGCGCGATGCAGTCGTTGAAGGTTGCATGCATGCCCGGTGTCTTGCCCTGGCTGCGCGGAAACATCTGGTACCATGCGCCGCTGCGCGCCCGCGGGCG
Organism: Bradyrhizobium australafricanum; assembly: GCF_020329495.1. Classification (NCBI taxonomy): domain Bacteria; kingdom Pseudomonadati; phylum Pseudomonadota; class Alphaproteobacteria; order Hyphomicrobiales; family Nitrobacteraceae; genus Bradyrhizobium; species Bradyrhizobium australafricanum. Next base: position 117,702 of record NZ_JAGKJL010000008.1, read on the forward strand.
ATCCGCGGTCAGCGGGTAGAGCTGCGATCGCATCAGATCGCGGCGAAACTGGCTGCCGGCCATCGCCTCCCGCAATTCGGGCGCGAGCAGCGCACCTGGTTCGCCGGTCTGCAGAAAGATTTCGCACTGCCTGATGATGACGGCCGCCGCCGACGGGCTGCCGGCCTGCGCCTGGGTCAGCATGCCCGCGCCTTCGAGCGCGTCCAGCGTCTGATCGCTGCCGTCGCGCGGCTTCTGCTCGAAGCGATGCCGCCAGCTGGCGAATTCATCGGTCCAGGCCTCGATCGCGAAGCCGTAGCGGCCGGGCCGGTCGGGCACGAAAGCGCCGCCCCAGCGGTCATCGCTGTGCGCCGTCATCGGCGCGACCTGCCATTCGCTGTCGCCCTCGCGCCGCCACACCAATGCCGCCGATATCACGTCATGTCCGGCACGGTAGATGTCGGCCCACACCTCGACAGGTTCGCCCACAATGCGCTTGACCGGAAAGCGGCCGCCATCAACCGACGGATAGACATCGGTGATATGAAAAGTGCCATGGGCACTCTCGACAGGCCGGAGGGTTTTGTTCACGGTGATGCCGCCATTAAAAATGCAAATGACGTCCCGGCGCCGGGAAGGAGGCGCGCCAGACCCATATAGAAAGCCGCTCGCCGGACAATGGTTCCCGGTGGGAACGCCGGATAGGGTAGAGCGTTGAACATCAACTATCCCTTTCCCGTATCTGTACAATTTAGCAACGATCCACCAACCGTTGCGAGCAGGCAGCGTGCCGAATGGACCTTTACGCCAAAGCCCAGACCCTGGGAATCCAGACCGAGTATATCGATGGCAGCGGTCACCGCCGTGTGACAACCCCCGAGGCGCTCACGGCGATCCTCGACGCGCTGCCGCCGCAGGCGCCCCGTCGGATCATCGCCGATCCCGTGGTGGTCAGAGGCGGCCAGGCTGCGCAAACGCAGTTCTCGGAGGCTGCCCGGCTTCCGGTGCAATGGAAGCTTGCGAATGGCACCGGGGTGCTCGCGCAGGGCGAGGCGCGTGAGCGCAGTGTGACGTGGCCGTCCGGTCTGCCCGAAGGCGTGCATCGGCTGCAACTGTCGGACGCATCGGGCGCCAGCGAGGAGCTGCCACTGCTGGTGGCGCCGCACGGCGCCTTCGGCGGCGAGTTCGACCGCTGCTGGGTGATCGCGGTGCAACTCTACGGCGTGCGGTCAGCGCGCAATTGGGGCATCGGCGACTTCACCGACCTGCAGCACCTGCTCGAATTCGCAAACCGGCTCGGCGCCGACGGCGTCGGGCTCAATCCGCTGCATGCGCTGTTCGACGATCGGCCCGGCGATTGCAGCCCGTACTCGCCGAATAGCCGGTTGTTCCTCAATGCGCTCTACATCGACGTCGAGCAGATTCCCGAATTCCGCGTCGATGCCGAGACCAAGACCGCGCTGGCAGCGCTCCGCAGCGACGACATGGTCGACTATGTCGGCGTCGCGGCGCAGAAATGGCCCGCGTTGCGCGCGGCGTTCGCGGCCTTCAAGTCCAACCCGGGCCTCGGCCGCTGGCAGGATTTCGAGGCCTATCGCAACGAGCAGGGCACGCTGCTGTCGCGCTTCGCCTGCTTCGAGGTGATGCGGCACAAATTCAACACGCCGTGGTGGGAATGGCCGGACGAATGGCGGCAGCCGAGCGATGCAGCTTGTGCCAAATTGCGCCGCTCGCGCGACTCTGCCGCCGAGGTCGAGTTCGTCGAATTCGTGCAATGGACCGCAGACCGTCAACTCGGCGCCTGCCAGGCGCTTGCGCACAGGCTCGGCATGCGGGTCGGGCTTTATCTCGACGTCGCCGTCGGCGTGCAGTCGGACGGGTTCGACGCCTGGAATGAGCAGATCGCGATCTCGCGCCATCTCGGCGTCGGCGCGCCGCCTGACCCGCTCAACACGGCGGGCCAGGACTGGGGGCTTGCCGGCTTCAACGCCGCGGGCCTTGAACAGCGCTCGTTCGAGCCGTTCAGGCAGATGCTGCGCGCCTCGATGCACCACGCCGGCGCAATCAGGCTCGACCACGCGTTCGGGCTGAAGCGGCTCTATCTGGTGCCGCGCGGCTTCGGCCCGGCCAATGGCGCCTATGTGCTGATGCCGTTCGAGGCGCTGCTAGCGGCGACCGCGCAGGAGAGCGTGGCGAGCCGCTGCGTCGTGATAGGCGAGGACCTCGGCACCGTACCTCCCGGGTTCCGCGAGCAGATGAACGGCTGGGGCATCTGGTCCTATCTTGTGATGATGTTCGAGACCGACGACCGGGGCGTCTTCCGCAACGCCGACTACTATTTGCCGGATGCGCTGGTGACCTTCAACACCCACGACCTCTCGACCTATGCGGGCTGGCGCTCGTTCAGCGACCTCAAGACCAAGCGTGCGCTCGGGATCGATCCCGGCGAGACCGACGAGGGGCGCTGGCACGCGCTCGGCCAGCTCGACGACGTGCTGCGCCGGCACGATATCCACGCGAACGATTTCTATTCGGTGGCGAGCTTCCTGGCGCGGACGCGGTCGCGGATGATGGCGGTATCGATGGAGGACCTGCTCGGCATTGTCGAGCAGCCGAACATCCCCGGCACCGTCTACGAGCATCCGAACTGGAAGCGGCGGCTCCCGGTCTCGATCGAGCATCTCGCGTCGGCGATCAACGTCGACGCGCTCAAGCGCGCGACCCGCGAGCGCTCGCACACCGGGTAACGCGGAGCGTAGCGCGTGGCCTCTCGTATCGAAGACTATGGACTGATCGGAGATTGCGAGACCGCCGCGCTGGTTGGACGCGACGGCTCGATCGACTGGCTGTGTTGGCCCGCGTTCGATTCTGACCCCTGCTTCGCGGCGCTGCTTGGCACGTCGAGGAACGGTCGCTGGCTGCTGGCGCCCACAGGGGAGATCAAGCAGACCTCGCGGCGCTACTGGGACGATACGCTGATCCTGGAGACCCGGTTCGAGGCCGAAGGCGGCGCGGTCGCGCTGATCGACTTCATGCCGCCGCGCGGCAACGCCTCCGATGTGGTCCGCCTCGTTCGCGGCGTCAGCGGCCGCGTCAAGATGCGCATGGAGCTGGTGATCCGCTTCGGCTTCGGCGTCGATGTCCCCTGGGTGCGGAAGAATCCGGATGGCGACGGGCTTCTGGCGATCAGCGGGCAGGATATGACCGTGCTGCGCACACCGGTTGAAACCCGCGGCAAGGATCTGACCACGATCGCCGATTTCGAGGTCGGCGAAGGCGACACCGTGCCGTTCGTCCTGACCTATGGACCGTCCTATCATCCGGTGCCGGAGGCGATCGACCCTGAGGCTGCGCTGAAGGACACCGAGGAATACTGGCGGGAATGGTGCAGCCGTTCGACCTATGACGGCAGCTATCAACGCGCCCTCGTGATGCGCTCGCTGATCACGCTGAAGGCGCTGACCTTCAGGCCGACCGGCGGCATCGTCGCGGCACCCACCACGTCGTTGCCGGAAAAGCTCGGCGGCGCGCGCAATTGGGACTACCGGTTCTGCTGGCTGCGCGACGCCACCTTTACGCTGCTGGCCCTGATGAACTCCGGCTACACCGAGGAAGCGGCAGCCTGGCACAACTGGCTGCTGCGGGCCGCCGCCGGCGCGCCGGCCAATATGCAGATCATGTACGGCATCCTGGGCCAGCGGCGCCTCTTGGAATGGGAGGCAGGGTGGCTGTCCGGCTATGAAGGGGCGCAGCCGGTACGCGCCGGCAATGCCGCGCACGCGCAACTTCAGCTCGACGTCTATGGCGAGCTGATCGACGCCTTCCATCAGTCCCGCATGGCCAAGCTGAAGCTCGACGAAGAGAACTGGTCGCTCGAGTGCACCGTCGTCACCCATCTCGCCGATGTCTGGGATCAGCCGGATCACGGCATCTGGGAACGCCGCGGCACTCCCAGACACTACGTGTTCTCCAAGGTGATGTGCTGGGTCGCCTTCGACCGCGCCATCAAGAGCGCGGAGCGGTTCGGCTTCAAGGGGCCGCTGGTCAAATGGCGGGTGCTGCGCGAGGCCATTCATCGCGACGTCTGCCAACGCGGCTTCGATCCCGGCCTCAACAGTTTCGTCGAGAGCTATGGCTCACAGTTGCTCGACGCCAGCCTGCTGCTGCTGCCGTCGGTCGGCTTCCTGCCGTCGGGCGATCCGCGCATCCGCGGAACAATCGACGCGGTCGAGCGGCACATGATGCGAGACGGGTTCGTGCTGCGGCACGATCCGCGCGAGGTGTTCGATGAAGTCCAGCCGATCGAGGGCGCGTTCCTGGCCTGCAGCCTGTGGCTTGCCGACGCTCATGTGCTGGCAGGAGATGTCGACAAGGCGCAGACCATGTTCGACCGCGTGGTGGCGGTCGCCAACGATCTCGGATTGCTGGCGGAGGAGTTTGACTCCGGCGCCGGCCGGCAGACCGGCAACTTCCCGCAGGCGCTGACCCATATCGCGTTGATCAACACCGCGCACAATCTCAGCGCCGCCAGGGCCGACGCCGAGAAGCCCGCGGTGCAGCGTTCGACTTAAACCACCGCGGCGATGCCGCCCTCCGTCTTCCGCTTGCGGGACTGCCGCAGGTCCGCGCTGCCAAAATATCGAAAACAACCCCATGCAAAGGAGCCGGCAGCTGCCGGCACTCGACCGGGCAACTTGACACGTCGGGCAAATCAGGAATATATTTCCAATATTCCGAAATCGTGCGAGTGTGATCGGCCCGCCTCAGGAACCGCGGATTGGTCGGGTGACAGATCTCGCCGTGACAAATGGCTGCGTGATCAGCGTGACGCGATCACATGATCAATTTGACTCGATTGCGATGTAGCGGACTGTAACGGCGATCACGCTGCGGCCCGCGCTCGATCACGCGTGGGGCGATCGTCCGAATGCTTCAGCGAAGCTGCAACACCGTGTCCATCGCGCGTGCGAAACCGTCGTGCTCGTTGGATTCGGTGACATGCGTGGCGCGCGCCTTCACGTCATCGCTGGCATTGCCCATCGCGAAGGAGACGCCGCTTCGCGCGAACATCGGCAGATCGTTCTGCATGTCGCCGATCGTGGCGACGTTCTCCAGCGGCACGCCAAGGCGCTTTGCGATGCCCTCGACGAAGGTGCCCTTGTCGTGGCCGGGCGGGGTGACGTCGAGATAGTAGGTCTGCGAGCGGACCGCGGTGGCATCGCGGCCGACCATCTGCTGCATCTCCGCCTCGCAGCGTTGCAGCAGGGCCGCATCCGAGCTCGCGCCGACGATCTTGCAGGCCTGATCGAGATAGGGCGTGAAATCGCCGACGATGGTCGGATCATGCTTGATCGTGTGCTGCTCGTGGGCGGTGTACTCGCCGTCAGGGTTGCGCGTCAGCCAGCGATCGTTGGTAAACAGCCAGATATCGACGTCGCGCTCGCGCAGCATGTCGATGCAGCGTTTTGCGACCGCGGCCGGGATCAAATGCTGCTCGAGGGGCTTGAGCTGCGGATCGACGATCGAAGAGCCGTTGAAGGCGCCGATCGGCTGTGTGATCGCAAGCGGCGCAACCAGAAAGCCCATCCCGATCGTCGGCCGGCTGGAGACGATGGTGAAGCCGATGCCGGCCTCGTGCAGCCTGCGCACTGCCGCCCTGGCGCCGTCGGTCAAGGTCTTGTCCTTGGTGAGCAGCGTGCCGTCGACATCGGATACGACAAGGGCGATGCGGGTCATGTGCGGTCCAGCTTCAGTTGATTGACGATGTCTTCGACGATGGTTTCGACCGGACGGTCGATCGCAACCGTGATCGGGCGTTCTTCGGGGGTGGGCGGCTCCAGCGTCTTGAACTGGCTGGCGAGCAGCCGCGGCGGCATGAAATGGCCCTTGCGCGCGCCGAGCCGCGTGGCGATCAGCTCCTGCGAGCCGTCGAGGAAGACGATGCGGATATCGTCGCGGCCATGCACCAGGATGTCGCGATAGGCGCGCTTCAGCGCGGAGCAGGCGATGACGGCGCGTTCGCGGACGCCGCAGGTGCGGTCGATCTCGTCGGCGATCGCGCGCAGCCAGGGCCAGCGATCCTCGTCGGTGAGCGGCTGGCCGGAATGCATCTTGGCGACATTGCTTGGCGGATGAAAACTGTCGCCGTCCTCGAAGCGCCAGCCGATCCTGATCGCCAGGCGGTCGGCGATGGTGCTCTTGCCCGAACCCGACACGCCCATCACGACCAATGCGCAGGGGTTTTGTCCGTCACCCACGAAAGTCCTCCGGCAGCGCGGCCTGATCGATCAGCCAGACGGTCTCGCCCAGCGATCGCGCGCGGTTTGCCGGCAGGTTCTCGCCTGCGAACAGGCGCGTCAAGATCGCGCGCTTGTTCTCGCCCGCCACCTCGAACAGCATCTCGCGGCAGGAGGCGAGGGCGGGCAGGGTCAGCGACACGCGCGGTACGAACGGCTCGACATTGGCCTTCGGCACGCCGACCACCCAGCGCTGCGTTTCCTCGACCGCGGGATAACCCGGAAACAGCGACGCGGTATGGCCGTCGGGGCCGATGCCCATCAGCACCAGGTCGAACAGCGGCCGCTTCGGATCGAGCTGTTCGGCGCCGTAGAATGCCATCAGCTCGTTCTCGTATAGCGCCGCGCTGACGTCGGGATCCCTGAGATCGGCGGTGTCGGTCGCGATCGGATGGACATTCGCGGCCGGTGCACAGCGGTCGAGGAAGGCCTGGCGCGCCATGCTCATGTTGTGCAGCTTGTCCTTGCGCGGCACCAGTCGCTCGTCGCCGATGAACCAGTCGACGCGGTCCCACGGAATCCTCGCGCGATAGTCGGGCGTCGCCAGCAGCTGGTAGAGCGCCTTGGGGCTGGAGCCGCCGGTGAGGCACACGGCGATCCGGCCGCTGTTCTGCTCGATCCTGGCGATCACCCGCTCGGCGGCCGCCTGCGCCAGTGCCGCCGGATCGGCGACCGTGATGATCTGGCGCTTGCCGGTCGCGGTCATGTCAGCCCAGCTTCCGCCAGCTGCGGCCGTCGCGCGTCAGCAGCGCATTGGCGGCCTCCGGGCCTTCGCTGCCGGCCTTGTAGGGTTGCAGGCCACGGCCGCCGGCGCTCTTCCAGGCGTCGATGAAGGGCTGCACCGCCTGCCATCCGGCCTCGACGCTGTCGGCGCGCTGGAACAGCAGATTGTCGCCGATCATGCAGTCATAGATCAGCGTCTCGTAGCCGGTCGACGGCTCGGCCTTGAAGTAATCCTTGTAGCGGAACTTCATCTCGACGCCGTCGATGTTGATGGTCGGGCCGGGTACCTTGGTGTTGAACTGCAGCTCGATGCCCTCGGTCGGCTCAGTGGAGATGACGAGGTAGTTCTGCGACAGGCGATCGACCGACGTGTCGCGGAACATAGCGAACGGCGCCTGCTTGAACTTGATCGCGATCTCGGTGCGCTTGGTGGTCAGCGCCTTGCCGGTGCGCAGGTAGAACGGCACGCCGGCCCAGCGCCAATTGTCGATGGTCAGCTTCAGCGCGGCATAGGTCTCGGTCGAGCTGTCGGGCCTGACGTCGGGCGTCTTGAGAAAGTCCTCGATCTCGGTGTCGCCGATCCGGCCGGCGCGATACTGGCCGCGCACCGAATTGTGCAGCGCCTCCTGTTCGCTCTGGGTCTGGATCGCGCTCAGCACCTCGGCCTTTTCGGAGCGCACCGCGTGGGCGTCGAACCGCGCCGGCGGCTCCATCGTCACCAGCGACAGCAGCTGGAACAGATGGTTCGGCACCATGTCGCGCAGTGCGCCGGTGGCGTCGTAGAAGCTGCCGCGATGACCGACGCCGAGCTTCTCGTCCACGGTGATCTGGATGTGGTCGATGTGGTTGCGGTTCCAGATCGGCTCGAACATGCCGTTGGCGAAGCGCAGCACCAGGATGTTCTGGACGGTTTCCTTGCCGAGATAGTGATCGATCCGGTAGATCTGGTGCTCGTCCATCAGCTTCAGCAGCGCTGAATTCAGCGCCTTGGCCGATGCCAGATCGGTGCCGAACGGCTTCTCCACGATCAGCCGGCGCCAGGCGCCGTTCTCCTCCAGCATGCCGGTGCGCCCGAGCTGCTGGCTGATCGGCAGGAACGCTCGCGGCGGGGTCGCGAGATAGAACAGCCGGTTGCCTCCGGTGCCGCGCGCCGTCTCGAGCTTGTCGAGCCGTTCGTTCATGGCGTCGAAGGAGGGCGGATCGCTCGGATCGGCCTCGATCGAGGTGACGCATTCGAACAGCCGCGTGACGACCGCCTCATCGAGCGGCCGGGTCGCGAATTTGCGCAGCCCTTGCATCAGGCTGTCCTTCATCTGGTCGCTCGACATGCCCTTACGGGCGATGCCGACGACGCAGAATTTGTCCGGCAGCAGATTGCCGGCGGCGAGATTGTAGAGTGCCGGGATGACCAGCCGGTGCGTCAGATCACCGGTGGCGCCGAAGATGATGAAGGAGCAAGGATCGGGTTTCTTCTGCACGTGACCTTCCGCGGTTTTATTAGGTTTTTTTCGGCGGCTCCTTGTGGCCGCCGAAACCTGCGCGCATCGCCGAGAGGATCTTCTCCGCGAAGGTGTGATCCTTGCGCGAGCGGAAGCGCGTGTAGAGTGCGGCCGTGAGCACCTCGGCCGGCACGGCTTCGTCGACCGCGGCATTGACGGTCCAGCGGCCTTCGCCGGAATCCTCGACAAAGCCGGAATAGTTGTCGAGCGTGTGGTTCTGCGCCAGTGCCGATGCGGTGAGGTCGAGCAGCCAGGACGGGATCACGCTGCCGCGCCGCCAGACTTCCGCGATGTCGGCGATGTCGAGGTCGAAGCGATGCTCCGGCGGCAGCGCCTCGATATTGGCGTTCTTCAGGATGTCGAAGCCTTCGGCATAGGCCTGCATGAGGCCGTATTCGATGCCGTTATGGATCATCTTGACGAAATGCCCTGCGCCGATCGGACCGGCGTGGATGTAGCCTTGCTCGATGCGCGGATCGCGGCCCTCGCGGCCGGAGGTGCGCGGAATGTCGCCGATGCCGGGCGCCAGCGTCTTGAAGATCGGGTCGAGCCGGTCGACCACCTTCTTGTCGCCGCCGATCATCATGCAGTAGCCGCGCTCGATGCCCCAGATGCCGCCGCTGGTGCCGACATCGACGTAATGCAGCCCGCGCTCCCTGAGCGCCTTGCCGCGGCGGACGTCGTCCTGCCAGAAGGTGTTGCCGCCATCGATGATGACGTCGCCTGGCTGCATCAGCTTCGACAGCGCCTCGATGGTGGCTTCGGTGATCTTGCCGGCCGGCAGCATCACCCAGGCGGTGCGCGGCGCCTCCAGCTTGAGGACGAAATCCTCCAGCGACGAGGACCCGGTCGCATTGTCGGCGACGAGGGCCGTGACGGCCTTTGGATCCTTGTCGTAGACCACGGTGGTATGGCCCTGGGTCATCAGGCGGCGGACGATGTTGCCGCCCATCCGTCCGAGGCCGATCATGCCGAGTTGCATCCCTCGCCTCCGTCAGTTCAGTGCAGCCGAGATCGCGGCATCGAGCGCCGCGAGCCCGGAGCTGAGATCGCCCTTGAGATGCACGCGCAGCGCCCGCCGGCCGCGCTCGGTGAGCACGTCGAAATCGCCGCGCGCCTGCGCCGCCTTGATCACGCCGAAGCTCGCCTTCTGGCCGGGCACCGGCAGGTCCGCTGTATCGTCGGTCGTGACCTGCAGGAACACGCCGCTGTCGGGCCCGCCCTTGTAGGCCTGTCCGGTCGAATGCAGGAAGCGCGGACCGAACTCGGCACAGGTCGCAAGGTGTCTTGCGTCGCGTACCTTCAGCCGCATCGCCTGCATGGCGTCGATGGTGTCGCCGTCGCGCTCGATATAGGCGAGCAGGGCGACATAGTCGCCGCGGCCGGAGCGCGAGAGGTGCGCCTTGATCCAGGAGTTAAGATCGCCGTTCGCACCGGCCTTGCGCAGCTCCTCGGCGTTCTGCGCGTCGGTGTAGAGATCAACCCCGTCCGCCGACACCACCGGCTGTTCGGCCGGCAGCGACCCGGTCTTCTCGAACGCTGCCGTCAGTTCGCGGGTCTTGATCTTGGCGGCTTCGACGTCGGGCTGGTTGAACGGGTTGATGCCGAGGATCGAGCCGGCGACCGCGGTCGCGATCTCGAAGCGGAAGAACTCCTGGCCGATATGGTCGATCGACTTCATCACGATCCGAATCACGGGATGGCCGGCGGCCTCGAGCGCCGCGAGTTTGGCCTGATGCGCGGCGTCGTTCTCGCCATCGGTGCGCAGATCGATGAAGAACCGGTCGTTGCCGTAGACCGCGGCGTCGCCAATCGTCTCGCCCTCGATCGGGATCAGGCCCTTGCCGTCCTTGCCGGTCGATTCCGCGATCAGCTGCTCGGCCCAGGCGCCGAAATCGGCAACGTCCGGCGACGCGAAGATCGTCACCTTGTCGCGGCCTTCGAGCCCGGCGATGCCCATCGCGAGCCCGAGCTGTACGCCCGGGTTCTCCTGCGGCGGCACGTCGGCACCGCAGGAGCGCACCATGGCGAGCGTATGGCCGAGCAGGCTGCGGACGTCGATGCCGGCAGCGGCCGCCGGCACCAGACCGAACTGCGACAGCACCGAATAGCGGCCGCCGATCGCAGGGTCGCCGTAGAAGATCCGGGCAAAGCCCTGCTTGATCGCGACCTTCTGCAGCGACGAGCCCGGATCGGTCACCGCGATGAAGCGGTGGCCGGCCTTGTCCTTGCCGATCGCCTTCGCCACCCGATCGAAGAAATAGTCCTTCATCACGTTCGGCTCGGTGGTGCCGCCGGATTTGGAGGAGACGATGAACAGCGTCCTTGCGATGTCGACATACTCCTCCATCGCGCGCACCTGGGCCGGATCGGTGGAATCGAGCACGTGCAGCCGCGGGAAACCGGACCGGTGCGGGAAGGTCTGGGCCAGGACCTCCGGCCCGAGGCTCGACCCGCCCATGCCGAGCACGACGGCATCGGTGAAGTTCTGCCCCTTCACGCGCTGGGCGAAGTCCTCATAGTCGGCGACGTTCGCGGTGGCCGCGCTGGTGAGCCAGCCCAGCCATTTGTCCTCGTCGTCGCCGGTCCAGACCGATTTGTCCTTGTGCCAGAGCCTTCGGATCCGGGCGGAGGCGCGCCATTCCTCGGTGCTCTTCTCGACCGCCTTCTCGATGGTGGCGCCGAGCGCGAGCTTCTGGCGGTCGATGCCGCCGCCGAGCGAGGTGGCGCGCTTGTGGGCGACCGCGCCGTAGAGCTTGTCGGCCGCGTCGGCGAACAGCTTGACGCCGTCCCTGACCAGCTCATCGGTGATCGCATCGAGCGAGATGCCGGACTTCTCCAGCTCCTCCAGCACATGGCGGGCATCCTCGACATTCTCCTCGAGGCTGTCGCGGACCTTGCCGTGGTCGCGGAAGGCATCGAGCGTCGCCGGCGGCACGGTGTTGACGGTGTCGGGGCCGATCAGCTCCTCGACATAGAGTACGTCGCTGTAGTCCTTGTTCTTGGTGCCGGTCGAAGCCCACAACAGCCGCTGCGGCTTGGCGCCCTTGGCCGCCAGCTTGTCCCAGCGGTTGCCCGCGAACAGCCGCTTGTAGTCCTGATAGGCGAGCTTGGCATTGGCGATCGCGACCTTGCCCTTCAGGGCCGCGAGCCGCTCCTTTTCGTGCGGATCGTTGGCCTTGGCGATCTTCTCGTCGAGCTGCTTGTCGACGGAGGTGTCGATGCGGCTGACGAAGAAGCTCGCGACGCTCGCGACATGGGAGGGATCGCCGCCCTTGCCGACGTATTTCTCCAGGCCCTTGAGATAGGCCTCGGCGACCTGGCGATAGACCTTCTGCGAGAACAGCAGCGTGATGTTGATGCTGATGCCTTCGCCGATCAGGTACTCGATCGCCGGCAGGCCCTCGGGCGTCGCCGGTACCTTGACCATCAGGTTCTTGCGGTGGACGTCCTTCCAGAGCCGTTCGGCTTCCGCGATCGTGCCCTTGGTGTCCATCGCGAGATAGGGCGACACCTCGAGGCTGACGAAGCCGTCGCCGCCGTGGCTCTGGTCGTAGACCGGGCGCAGCACGTCGGCGGCGTGCTGGATGTCCTCGACCGCGAGGTGCTCGAACAGGTCGGCGACCGAGCGGTCGCCGTTCTTGAGGGCCTTGCCGATCGCCCCGTCATATTCGTCCGAGCTGCCGATCGCCTTCTCGAAGATCGAGGGGTTGGACGTCACGCCTTTGACGCCGTCGGTCTCGATCAGCCGCTTCAGGTCGCCGTCGGCGACGAAGCCGCGGGCGAGGAAGTCCAGCCAGACGGCCTGGCGGTGATTTTCGAGTGCTTTGACGGGGTTCATGGGTGCCTGTTCTCGTTCGATCGAGGGTCGATTTTTGGGTTCCCGGGCAGCTTTCGGGGGCGGAGGGGGATTGTCAACATGGCGGGAGCCCCGGGCGGAATATCAGCATTTCCAAGGGATAACGCCATTCACAACAGTTCGATCCGCTCGGACGCAGGTGGGAGCAGACCCCCATCTCAGCACATTTTTATGACGCGTTGCGGCGCAGGACCGCGCGTCAGGGGCGCAGGTAGAGGTAACCCTGGGATTGCAGCTCGGCGAGGCGGACCACCCCGCCGCGCTCGGCGGCAACGAAGCCGGGGAGCAAGTCGGCGAGGCCGATGTTCTGCGATTTCGAGGCCGATGTTCTGCGATTTCATGGTGTTGCCGCAGGCGGCGAACTCGATCCCATCCTTGGTGAACCGCGCGACACGTTTTGACAGCTCGGGATTGGCGGCTGCTGCATGAAACGCCTTCAGCGCCCGGCCGTGTACCACCAGCGCAATCGTCACATTGCCGGGGCCGCCGACGCCGTCGAGATGGTTCTGGATGTTGCCGATCACGAAATTGACCTTGTCGAGGTCATCGAGGTGATAGACCACTTTCAGCTTTTGCGGCGGTGCTTCGGTGGCGGCGCCGGCCCGGGACGCTGCCAAGACGGCGCCGATCGCTGAAAGCGTGCCCCAGAGGATGCTGCGTCGGCGCATGGCGTCTCTCGCGCAATTATTGTTGATCCAGTGTTGTCCCTTTGGGCAAACCTATCATTTGTGGCGGAGCGCGGCGAGTTCCTTGCGGTCGGTCACAAGTTCGGCGCATTCGCCCAAGTCCGCGCGATCGACGCGAAAGATCTTGTCGTCGGCGCCGGCGAACAGCGCTTCGCCCGCATCGTCGTCGGGCTTGTTGCGATTCCACACCATGATGCGGCCAAGGCGCGCAATCGCGGATTTATTGTCCTTGGACAACGCCACGGTGATACCGCCGCCCTCGCAATCCACGCCGCATTCGAAGCGTATTTCGTGGCCGGATTCGGCCGCGATGGCATGATTGCAGTAGCCGCTGGAGTCGAAATTGCCAGGGCGGTGGCGATACGCGACGCCGAGCCGGAATGAATAGTTGGTGGCCTTGTCCTCCGGAGCGTCTTCCGCTGACACCAGCAGCTTCATCGCGCTGACCTTCTGCTTCGGATGCTGCGCCAGATGATTTGCATCGTAGCGCCGCACGAAGCAGGCATAGGCTTTCGCGCCGGGCGGGCCCGCGAACATCCTGTTGTCGAAGGCGGCCGCCGCGGCCTTGTCGACGCCTTCCTGCGCCTGAACGGCTAACGGCGCGCCGGTCCAGGCGGCGGCTGCGAGTGCGACAACAAGGAGCGCCTGCTTCATGACCGGCTCGGGAATAGCCAGCGCCTCCAAGGTGTCATCTTAGAGCGCGGCAATGGTGCCGCGCGGAACTGCGCGGGCTCGTTGCCTTAGTCGCGGCGACAAGGAGGCACGTTCAACGGCGGCTGAACGTTTGTTCATGAGAGTCTATGACGCGTGCATCTTGACGCCACGGCTGAACGGTCACACTTTTTCAGGGAAGCCCAACGTCCATCGCCGGACGGGAAGTTGCCCGCTCGGATGTCCGCTTCGGAGGCCTGGGCCCCGGTAAACCACGGATGTGGCGAGGGGGTTACAGCCACCAAAAACAAGGGGATATTGATGAACCATTAAGCTTCCTGCCTGTTGATAAGGCAGAGGCTGCACGCGCCGTGCATTGCCGAACTGAGTCGGTCGAGTGTCCAATGGACCCAGCGTGCCGACGCTGATTCGATCCTAGGACGCTCTTGTTACGACTCGTGTCAGTCGTGCGGCGATACATATCGTGGAGAGAGGGATCATGTACAACGATTCTTTGTTCAACGCCTTCGCAAGGTCGTTTGAAGCGCGAAGCCAGACCGACATGTCGATGGCCGAGTATTTGGAGTCGTGTCGAAGTGATCCGATGCGATATGCAAATGCGGCCGAGCGGTTATTGGCGGCAATCGGTGAGCCCCAGATGATCGACACGGCCAAGGACCCACGCCTTGGCCGTATCTTTTTGAACCGTACGATCAGGTCGTATCCGGCCTTCGCCGGCTTCTACGGAATGGAGGACACGATCGAGCGCCTCGTCGGCTTCTTCCGTCACGCCGCGCAGGGCCTCGAAGAGCGCAAGCAGATCCTCTATCTGCTCGGGCCGGTCGGCGGCGGCAAGTCATCGCTCGCCGAGCGCATCAAGGCGCTGATGGAGATTCATCCGATCTACGTGCTGAAGGCGGGCGACGAGCTGTCGCCGGTGTTCGAGAGCCCGCTTGGGCTGTTTGATCCCGAGACGCTTGGCCCGATGATCGAGGAGAAGTACGGCATTCCGCGCCGCCGGCTGAGCGGGCTGATGTCGCCCTGGGCCTATAAGCGGCTCGAAGCCTTCGGTGGCGACATCTCGCAATTCCGCGTCGCGCGCATCCAGCCTTCAAGGCTGCGCCAGATCGCGGTTGCCAAGACCGAGCCCGGTGACGAGAACAACCAGGACATCTCCTCGCTGGTCGGCAAGGTCGACATCCGCAAGCTCGAGACCTACGCCCAGAACGATCCCGACGCCTACAGCTATTCCGGCGGCCTCAACCGCGCCAACCAGGGCGTGCTCGAGTTCGTCGAAATGTTCAAGGCACCGATCAAGATGCTGCACCCGCTGCTGACCGCGACGCAGGAGGGTAACTACATCGGCACCGAGAACATCGGCGCGATTCCGTTCACCGGCATTATCCTCGCGCACTCGAACGAAGCCGAGTGGCAGAGCTTCAAGACCAACAAGAACAACGAGGCCTTCATCGACCGCATCTGCGTCATCAAGGTCCCGTACGTCCTGCGGGTCACCGAGGAGCAGAAGATCTACGAGAAGCTGATCCAGGGCTCCGAGCTTGCCGCAGCACCTTGCGCTCCGGCGACGCTGGAGACGATGGCGCGCTTCTCGGTGATGTCGCGGCTGCGCAAGCACGAGAACTCGACGCTGTTTGGCAAGATGCGGGTCTATGACGGCGAGAGCCTCAAGGAATCCGATCCGAAGGCGCGCAGCGTTCAGGAGTACAAGGACGCGGCCGGCGTCGACGAGGGCATGGACGGCGTCTCCACCCGCTTTGCCTTCAAGGTGCTCGCCTCGACCTTCAACCATGACACCACCGAAGTCGGCGCCGATGCGGTGCACCTGATGTATGTGCTGGAGCAGGCGATCCGCCGCGAACAGCTGCCTGACGAGACCGAGAAGCGCTATCTCGAATTCATCAAGGCCGACCTCGCGCCGCGTTATGCCGAGTTCATCGGCAACGAGATCCAGAAGGCCTATCTGGAATCCTACGCCGACTACGGTCAGAACCTGTTCGACCGCTATGTCGACTACGCCGACGCCTGGATCGAAGATCAGGACTTCAAGGATCCCGACACCGGCCAGCTGATGAACCGCGAGCTCCTGAACCAGGAGCTGACCAAGATCGAGAAGCCGGCCGGCATCGCCAACCCGAAGGACTTCCGCAACGAGGTCGTCAAGTTCTCGCTGCGCTCGCGGGCGCACAATGGCGGCAAGAACCCGAGCTGGACCTCCTACGAAAAGGTTCGCGACGTGATCGAGAAGCGGATATTCTCACAGGTCGAGGATCTGCTTCCGGTCATCTCGTTCGGCTCCAAGAAGGACGGCGAGACCGAGAAGAAGCACGGCGAGTTCGTCGAGCGGATGGTGGAGCGCGGCTATACCGAGCGCCAGGTCCGCCGGCTCGTCGAGTGGTACATGCGGGTGAAGCAGGCCGGCTAATGCGCGATCCGGGAAGCCGGCACCGGCTTTCCGTTTCGTCTCGTCCTGTCCAATAAAATGCGATGCGACTGTCATGATCGCATCCGGTGAGGCAGATGCAACGTGGTCATGCATATCGTCGATCGGCGGTTGAATCCGGGTAGCAAGAGCCTGGAGAACCGCCAGCGCTTCCTGCGGCGCGCCAAGGCGCTGGTGCAGGGGGCCGTCAAGAAGTCGTCACAGGACCGGGACATCAAGGATGTCCTGGAAGGTGGCGAAGTGACAATCCCGCTGGACGGCATGGACGAGCCGCGGTTCCGGCGCGAGGGCGGCACGCGTGACATGGTGCTGCCCGGCAACAAGAAGTTCGTCGAGGGCGACTGGCTGCAGCGCCCGAACCAAAGCGGCGCCAAGGGCTCCGGCGCAGGCGAGGGCGACAGCGAGGACGCCTTCCGCTTCGTGCTCAGCCGCGACGAATTCGTCGATCTCTTCCTCGACGACCTCGAACTGCCCGATCTTGCCAAGCGCAAGCTCGCGGAAACCGAAAGCGAAGGTATTCAACGCGCCGGCTATGCGACCTCCGGCTCGCCCGCCAACATCTCGATCAGCCGCACGGTGAGCCGGGCGCTGGCGCGGCGCGTGGCACTGCGCCGGCCGCGCAAGGACGACATCGAGGCGCTCGAGGCGGAGCTTGCCGAATGCGATGACGATGCGCGGCGCCGCGAGCTGCTGGCGCTGCTCGAAGCGCTGAAGGCCAAGGCCAAGCGGATCCCGTTCATCGATCCGATCGACATCCGCTATCGCCGCTTCGAGACGGTGCCGAAGCCGGTGGCGCAGGCCGTGATGTTCTGCCTGATGGACGTATCGGGCTCGATGTCCGAGCACATGAAGGATCTGGCGAAGCGGTTCTATATGCTGCTCTACGTGTTCCTGAAGCGGCGCTACAAGCACGTCGAGATCGTGTTCATCCGCCATACCGACCGCGCCGAGGAGGTCGACGAGGACACCTTCTTCCACGGACCGGCTTCCGGCGGCACGCTGGTGTCGAGCGCGCTGGTCGCGATGAACGATATCGTCCGCACCCGCTTCCGTCCGGCCGACTGGAACATCTACGCCGCCCAGGCCTCGGACGGCGACAACATGACCTCCGACAGCGCGCTGACCGGTCACCTCCTGACCGACAAGATCCTGCCGGTCTGCCAGTTCTTCGCCTATCTCGAGGTCGGCGAAGCCGCCAACTACACCTTCGACATGCCGGACTCCTCGCTCTGGACGCTCTATGAGCGTCTGCGCAACGAGGGCGCGCCGCTGTCGATGCGCAAGGTGAGCGAGCGCGGCGAGATCTTCCCGGTGTTCCAGGACCTGTTCAAGCGCCGCAGCAAGCAGGAAAGGGTGTAGCGTGATGGGTTCTTCCGGGGAGCGGCTGTTCGAGGGCGCCGATTGGGATTTCCAGATCTTGCAGCGGGTCCACGACGCCTGCGAGAAAATCGCGCGCACCGAGCTCGGGCTCGACGTCTATCCCAACCAGATCGAGGTGATCACCGCCGAGCAGATGCTCGACGCCTATTCCTCGGTCGGCATGCCGCTGTTCTACAAGCACTGGTCGTTCGGCAAGCAGTTCGCGTTCCAGGAAGCGTCCTATCGCAAGGGCCTGATGGGCCTCGCCTATGAGATCGTGATCAATTCCTCGCCGTGCATCTCCTATCTGATGGAGGAGAACACGGCGACGATGCAGACGCTGGTGATCGCGCACGCGGCGTTCGGGCACAATCACTTCTTCAAGAACAACTATCTGTTCAAGCAGTGGACCGATGCCGACGGCATTCTCGACTATCTGGAATTCGCCAAGGGCTACATCGCGGTCTGCGAGGACCGCCACGGCCGCGAGACGGTGGAGCGGACGCTCGATGCCGCGCATGCGCTGATGTCGCATGGCGTCGACCGCTATCCCGGAAAGAAGACGCTCGATTTGCGTGCCGAGGAGAAACGGGCCGGCGAGCGCCGGCAGCACGAGGAAAGCGTGTTCAACGATTTGTGGCGGACGGTGCCGAACACCAAGGCCAAGAGCAAGGCTACGCTCACGGCCGAGCGCCGCCGCGCGCTGCTCGGCTTGCCGCAGGAGAACATCCTCTATTTCCTCGAGAAGACCGCGCCGCGGCTTGCACCCTGGCAGCGCGAGCTGATCCGCATCGTCCGCCACATCGCGCAGTATTTCTACCCGCAGGGCCAGACCAAGGTGATGAACGAGGGCACCGCGACCTACGTCCATTACCGCATCATGAGCCGGCTGCATCAGCAGGGCCGGCTCACCGACGGCAATTTCCTCGAATTCCTGCAGTCGCACACCAATGTGGTGTTCCAGCCCGAATTCGACGACCGCCGCTATTCCGGCTTCAATCCCTACGCGCTCGGCTTCGCCATGATGCAGGACATCGAGCGGATTGTGAAAAATCCGGAGGACGAGGACCGCGAGTGGTTCCCCGACATCGCCGGCAAGGGCGACGTCGAGGGCGTGCTGCGCGAGATCTGGAGCAACTACCGCGACGAGAGCTTCATCAACCAGTTCCTCAGCCCGGCGCTGATCCGGCGCTTCCGCATGTTCCATTTGCACGACGACCCCGCGGAAAGCCAGGGGATCAAGGTCGACGCGATCCACGACGAGCGCGGCTACCGCCGGGTCCGCCGCGAGCTGGCGCGGCAATACGACGTCGGCTTCGTCGACGCCAATATCGAGGTCGTGGATGTCGATCTCGACGGCGATCGCCGCCTGATGCTGCGCCACACCACCGTGAAGGGCGCGCAACTCAACGAGACCGACGCGCGGCGCGTGCTGCAACACCTCGCCGATCTGTGGTCCTACGACGTCGCGCTGACCGAAATCGACGGCACCGACAAGGTGCTGAAGGAATACGTCGTCAGCCCGCGCGCGGCTGCGGTCGCGGCGTGAGGATCACGCTCTCGCGATAATGAGCGCGGCGCGCACCGCCGCGCGGAATGCGAGTCTTGCTCGGTGAACCTTCATGTCTATCGAAGGCTCACATCATGAACATGCCGGCAACATTCCGACTTTGAAAGCGCATGGCGTTCTATGCGCGAGCGCGATTGCCGGCATGCGGAAATCTCGCGAGACGTTCTTGGTGATTGCCTGCGCGGACGCGATGGATAATGTGCGCCGCGTCAAGAAAACCAAGAAAAGGATATGCTCTTGTCAACTCGCACTTGCCTGGCGGGCTTTCTCGCCTTCACCGCGCTCACGGCCTCCTTGATCTCGCCGTCCGTGGCAGCCGACACCGCGATCAAAATAGGAAACACCGCGCCCTATAGCGGCCCGGCGTCGGCCTACGGCACCATCGCGCGTGCCGAAGCCGCATATTTCCAGATGCTCAACGATCAGGGCGGCATCAACGGCCGCAAGATTGACTTCGAGAGTCTCGACGACGCCTATTCGCCGTCGAAGACCGTCGAGCAGACCCGCAAGCTCGTCGAGCAGGACGAGGTGCTCGCGATCTTCAGCGCGGTCGGCACCGCGCCGAACATCTCGGTGCAGAAGTACCTCAACATCAAGCGCGTGCCGCAGCTGTTCGTGTCCTCCGGCGCGACGCGCTGGAACGATCCAAAGCAGTTCCCGTGGACGGTCGGTTTCAATCCGACATACGAGCTCGAAGGCCGGCTCTACGCAAAATACATCCTGAAGACCAAGCCGGATGCGAAGATCGCCGTCATCACGCCGAACGAGGACGCCGGCAAGGACTATCTGAGGGGTTTCAAGGACGGGCTCGGCGAGCATATCGGCCAGATCGTCGCCGAGACCACGTATCTCACGACCGATCCCACCATCGATTCCCAGATGGTGACGATGCGCGAGTCCGGCGCGGACGTCTTCTTCGCGGAGGCGACGCCGAAATTCGCGGCCCAGGCGCTGCGCAAGGCGGCGAGCATGGGCTGGAAGCCGCTGACCATCCTGCCGACCGTCTCCAATTCCGTCTCCGCGGTGCTTGAACCGGCCGGCCTCGAGAACGTCATCGGCGTCGTGACCGGCCTCTATCTGAAGGATCCGACCGATCCGCGCTGGACCGACGATCCCGCGCAGAAGGAGTTTGCGGACTGGATGAAGAAGTACCAGCCGAATGCGAGCCCGGGCGACCTCTTCAACGTGCAGGGCTACACGGTGGCGCAGGTCATGACGGCGGTGCTGAAGAACTGCAACGGCGATTACAGCCGCGCTAACATCATCAAGCAGGCGACCAATCTGAAGGCGCTCGAATTGCCGATGCTGTTGCCCGGCATCAAGGTACAGACCGAGCCCGACAATGTGACGCCGATCCGGCAAATCCAGATGGCGCGGTTCGACGGCAAGTCCTGGGCGCTGTTCGGCGACGTCTTGAGCGACAAGTAGCCGTCACCAACTCGCTGTCGTCCCTGCCTAGTGCGCAATTGCGCACGGGAGCAGGGACGACACGGAGTGTGCTGCCACTGCTCAGCGCAGGCTGGCGTTGATCTTGTCCAGCACGGCCGAGCCGGGGCAGAGCGCCTGCTCGTCCAGCGTGTTGAGCGGCGTCTCGACGGTGTCGAGATGGGTGTGCAGATCCTCGGCATCCGGATCGACATAGAGCAGGCCAGTGACGATCTGGCCCTTGGCCGCGTGCTTCTGCAGGAAGGTCATCGCGCCCAGACGATCATGCGGATCGTAGTCGGCGTCGAGCTTGCGCAGCGCCAGCCTGGAGCCGTCATGCTGCTCGACCACCTGCACGGTGCCCGGCGCATAGTCGACGCTGATCGGATCGCGGCCGACCAGCACGTCGAGGCGGTTCACCGCGTCATTGTGCTCGCGGACATAGTCGAAACTCTTGGTCGAGCCGGCGTGGTTGTTGAAGGCGATGCAGGGGCTGATCACGTCGATGAAGGACGCCCCTTTGTGACGGATCGCGGCCGCGATCAGCGGCACCAGCTGGGTCTTGTCGCCGGAGAAGCTGCGCGCCACGAAGGTGGCGCCGAGTTGCAGCGCGATCGCGACCAGGTCGATCGCATTGTCGGTATTGGTGACGCCCTTTTTCGATTTCGAGCCGCGGTCGGCGGTGGCCGAGAACTGGCCCTTGGTCAGACCGTACACGCCGTTGTTCTCGACGATGTAGGTCATGTTGACGGCGCGCCGGATCGAATGCGCGAACTGGCCGAAGCCGATCGAGGCGGAATCGCCGTCGCCGGAGACGCCGAGATAGATCAGGTCGCGGTTGGCGAGGTTGGCACCGGTCAGTACCGACGGCATGCGGCCGTGCACCGAGTTGAAGCCGTGCGAATTGCCGAGGAAATAGTCCGGCGTCTTCGACGAGCAGCCGATGCCGGAAATCTTCGCCACCCGGTGCGGCTCGATCGAGAGCTCGTAGCAGGCCTCGATGATCGAGGCGGTGATCGAATCGTGGCCGCAGCCGGCGCACAGCGTCGAGATCTTCCCCTCGTAGTCGCGGTGGGTATAGCCCAGCTCGTTCTTCTTCAGGCTGGGATGATGAAACTTCGGCTTTGCAATGTAGGTCATGTCACGGCCTTGCGGAGAGGGGTCACCTTGAGGTGGTCCTGATGGTCGCCGATGGCGCCCGCGATGAAGCGCGCGGTGATCGGCGTGCCGTCATAGTGCAGGATCGGCACCAGCCTGACGGGGTCGATGCCGTTCTCGTTGACGATCAGCTGGCGAAGCTGGGCGTCGCGGTTCTGCTCGACCACGTAGACGAAGTCGTGATCGGCGATGAAGCTCGCGACGCTGGAGTGGAACGGGAAGGCGCGGATGCGCATGCGGTCGAGCTGGTGGCCGCGCGCCTCCAGGATCCCGATCGCCTCGTCCATCGCGGGCGAGGTCGAGCCGAAATAGATCACGCCGTATTTGGTGGGCTTGGCCGCATTGGCCTGCAGCGGCCGCGGCACCATGTCCTGCGCGGTCTCGAACTTGCGCACCAGGCGCTGCATGTTGTCGGCGTAGACCGCGCCTTCCTCGGAATAGCGCGCGTAGCGGTCGCGCGAGGTGCCGCGGGTGAAGTAGGAACCCTTGGTCGGATGCGTGCCGGGATAGGTGCGATAGGGGATGCCGTCGCCATCGACGTCGAGATAGCGGCCGAAGTCGCGGCCTTCCTCCAGCATCTCCGCCGTCATCACCTTGCCGCGGTCGTATTGCTTCGCGTCATCCCACTTCAGCGGACGGCACAGCCGGTGGTTCATGCCGATGTCGAGATCGAGCATCAGGAAGATCGTGGTCTGCAGCCGTTCGGCGAGGTCGAAGGCGGCCGCGGCGAACTCGAACGCCTCCGCCGGATCCTCCGGGAACAGCAGCACGTGCTTGGTATCGCCATGCGAGGCATAGGCGCAGGTGATGACGTCGCATTGCTGGGTGCGGGTCGGCATGCCCGTCGAGGGGCCGGCGCGCTGGATGTTCATGATCACGGCCGGGATCTCGGCGAAATAGGACAGCCCGATGAACTCGGTCATCAGCGAAATGCCCGGACCCGAGGTCGCGGTGAAGGCCCGCGCGCCGTTCCAGGACGCGCCGATCACGATGCCGATCGAGGCGAGTTCGTCCTCGCCCTGCACGATCGCATATTTCGCCTTGCCGGTCTCGGGATCGTGGCGGTACTTCTTGCAGTGGCTGGTGAAGGCCTCCGCCACCGACGATGACGGCGTGATCGGATACCAGGCGCACACGGTGGCGCCGCCATAGACGGCGCCGAGCGCGGCCGCGCTGTTGCCTTCGACGAAGATGCGGTCGCCGACCTTGTCGGACTTTTTCACCCGCAGCCCGAGTGGGCATTTCAGGTTCTGCAGCGCCCAGTCGCGGCCGAGATGCAGCGCATGGACGTTCGAGGAGAGCAGCTTCTCCTTGCCCTTGTACTGCTCGCCGATCAGCTGCTCGACCAGCTTGGGATCGAGGTCGAGCAGGGCGCAGAGCGCGCCGAGATAGATGATGTTCTTGAACAGCTGGCGCTGCCTGGGATCGGTGTAGGTCGAGTTGGTGATCGCGGTCAGCGGCACGCCGATGACGGTGATGTCCTCGCGGAATTTCGACGACGGCATCGGCTTGGTCGAATCGTAGAACAGATAGCCGCCGGGCTCGATCGAGGCGACGTCCTTGTCCCAGGTCTGCGGGTTCATCGCCACCATCAAGTCGACGCCGCCGCGGGCGCCGAGATGGCCGTCCTCGGTGACGCGCACCTCATACCAGGTCGGTAGGCCCTGGATGTTGGAGGGGAAGATGTTGCGTGGTGAGACCGGCACGCCGTGGCGCAGGATCGAACGCGCGAACAGTTCGTTGGCGGAGGCCGAGCCCGAACCGTTGACGTTGGCGAAGCGGACGACGAAGTCGTTTACGCTGCTGATCGGGCTTTGGACTGACATGTTGATCCCGCTTGAACCATATCGATGAGATACTTCTGCATGTCCCAGGCGCCGGTCGGGCAGCGCTCGGCACACAGCCCGCAATGCAGGCAGACGTCTTCGTCCTTCACCATGACGCGGCCGGTCTTGAGGTCGCCGGAGACGTAGAGCGCCTGGTCGTGATGCGGCGAGGGCGCTTTCAGCCGCTGCCGCAAATCATCCTCCTCACCGTTCTCGGTGAAGCTGATGCAGTCCATCGGACAGATGTCGACGCAGGCGTCGCATTCGATGCACAGCGGCGCGGAAAACACCGTCTGCACGTCGCAATTCAGGCAGCGCTGCGCCTCGCCGAGCGCGAGCTTGAGGTCGTAACCGAGCTCGACCTCGGCGCGGATGTCCTTCAGCGCGACCACCTTGTCGCGATGCGGCACCTTGAAGCGCTTGTCGGCGGAGATGTCGTTGTCGTAGCTCCACTCGTGGATGCCCATCTTCTGCGAGGAGACGTTCACCTCGGGCAGCGGGCGCTCGTTGATGTCCTCGCCGGACAGCAATCGGTGAATGGAAAGCGCGGCGTCGTGGCCATGCGCCACCGCCCAGATGATGTTCTTCGGCCCGAACGCCGCATCGCCGCCGAAGAACACCTTCGGATTGGTCGAGACGAACGTCTTGGGATCGACCTTCGGCATGTGCCACTTGTCGAATTCGATGCCGCAATCGGCTTCGATCCAGGGGAACGCGTTCTCCTGGCCGACCGCAACGAGCACATCGTCGCAGGGCACGGTCTCGTCAGGCTCGCCCGAGGGCACCAGATTGCGGCGGCCCGTGGCGTCGTACTCCGCCTTCACCTTCTGGAAGGTAACGCCGATCAGCTTGCCGGCCACATGCTTGAACGCCACCGGCACCATGTAGTTCAGGATCGGGATGTCCTCGTGAAGCGCGTCTTCCTTCTCCCACGGCGAGGCCTTCATTTCCTCGAAGCCGGAGCGGACAATCACCTTGACGCTTTCGCCGCCAAGGCGGCGCGCGGTGCGGCAGCAATCCATCGCCGTGTTGCCGCCGCCGAGCACGATGACGCGGCGGCCGATCTTGTCGACGTGGCCGAACGACACGTTGGCCAGCCACTCGATGCCGATATGGATGTTGGCGGCGCCCTCCTTGCGGCCGGGGATGTCGAGCTCGCGGCCCCGCGGCGCGCCAGAGCCGACAAAGACCGCGTCATAGTTCTCGGTGAGCAGCTGCTTCAGGCTGTCGACGCGCTGACCACCCCTGAACTCGACACCGAGGTTCAGGATGTAGTCGGTCTCCTCGTCGATCACGCTGTCGGGCAGGCGGAATTTCGGAATCTGGCTGCGCATCATGCCGCCGGCCTTGGGATCGCCGTCGAACACGGTGCAGTGATAGCCGAGCGGCGCGAGATCGCGCGCCACGGTGAGCGAGGCAGGGCCGCCGCCGACCAGCGCGATGCGCTTGCCGTTCTTCGGCCCGGGCTTCGGCAGCCGGTGCTTGATGTCGTCCTTGAAGTCGGCCGCGACGCGCTTCAGGCGGCAGATCGCGACCGGATTGTCCTCGACCCGGCCGCGGCGGCATGCCGGCTCGCATGGACGGTCGCAGGTGCGCCCGAGAATGCCGGGGAACACGTTGGACTTCCAATTGATCATGTAGGCGTCGCTGTAACGCCCCTCAGCAATCAACCGGATGTACTCGGGAACAGGGGTGTGTGCGGGACAGGCCCATTGGCAATCGACTACTTTGTGGAAGTAATCAGGCGCCGAGATATCAGTCGGTTTCATTCCTACCTTTGACCCGCGCGAAAATGCCAGACCCGCGCGGCCTTATCGTTGACGACGAACGCTCACGTGGCGTTGTTCTGGTTTTTGAATTGGATCATAGGCTTATCTTATTAGAGCCGTTCCAGAGAAGGCAAAGGCTAAATTGTCCGATCATCAGCTTTCGCGCGGCTGATGCGCGTGTAGCGTTAATCTCGATTGCGTTATGTGGCAGTGCAGCATGATCTGCACCGCCACGCTTGCTTGAGAAAATGTTTTTCGGGACAGCGCTTCGCACGCTTCCGCATCAGGCTTACTCGCGCGGAAGGTCGCTCTTCGCGATATCCCACAACAGCCTGTAGACGCCGCTGGTGATCACGAGCGGCTTCAAGGCTGCATTGCCGGTGATGCCTGCGGCCGCCGCGGGGACCGCGCCGACGTCGGTGGCGTCGATCAGCACGAACCAGTCGCCGGCGCCGGGATCGGGTTTCGCCGCATCCGGCGTGAGCGGTTTCGACAGGTCAGGGTCGTTCTCCAGAAGGTGCATCGAGATGATGCCGTCGCGCGAAGCTGGATCGAGTTGCTCCCGCAATGCAGCGCGGAGTTTGTCCGCGCCTTCGGCAGGTGGGCGCAGGCGGATGATGCCGAGGGCTGCACCCCTGCCGACGCCGCGGCTGATCGTGATGCGCGCAACGCCCCGGATCATGTTCTGAAAGCGCGCGATGTTGGCTTTCGACCAGTCGGTCTGGTTGGCGAGCGCCTTGCGATAGGCCGGGCTCTCGAGCACATCGAAGGTCGCGGTCGAGTAGAGGCTGAGATATTTCGGCTTGCCGTCATGGGCGACGTAGCGGCGGGCTTCCAGGAAGCCGTCGATGGCGACCCGTTCCTCGAGATGCTCGCGGTCGTACCAGCGATTGAATTCAGCTTCGTGCAAGCTGTCGATATCCATCGAGGTCAGCAGCATGCCTTGTCCGGCGATTGGCATGGAGTGCTCCTTTTTTGCCTGTTTTATCCGCGCAATATCGCCTGATCGCGCGGACCAGGGAAGCCGGTTCCCGGCACCACAGACCAAGGATTGCCACAATTGCCGCAATGCTGTTCAGCACCGGTTCACAGAGGTAGCATTTCATTCGTTACGCCAACTCTCGAGAAGAAAAGGGACGACCACCATGGCACGCATTCTGTGGGCATTGATCGTCGGTCTGGTGTCGTTCGCCTCGCTTCCCGTGCATGCGCAGGATCAGGAAAAGCGTCTCGCACTTGTCGTCGGCAACGGCGCCTATGAGGCCGGCGCGTTGCAGACCGCCGCGAACGACGCCGGCCTGATCGCGCAGACCTTGCAGGCCGCCGGCTTCGACGTGATCGGCGCACGCGATCTCGACGGCGAGACGCTGCGCAAATCGTTCCGCGATTTCATGCAGAAGGTGCAGGAGGCGGGGCCCAATGCCGTGGCCTTCGTGTATCTCGCCGGCTACGGCGTGCAGCTCACCGGCGAGAACTATTTCGTGCCGGTCGACGCCAAGATTGCCCGCGACACCGACGTGCCGGTCGAGGCGATCCGCATCTCCGACTACAGCCATCAGCTCTCGGCGCTGCCGATCAAGGCCGGCGTGATCGTGCTCGATGCGGCGCGCAGCAATCCCTTCGCCAAGGAGGGCCAGCCGCTGGCCGGCGGCCTTGTGCTGGTCGATCCCGATCCGAAGATGCTGATCGGCTTTAATTCGGCGCCCGGTACCGTTGCCCCTGACGGTGCGCCGCCCTACGGGCCTTATGCGCAAGCACTGGCGGAAATGATCCGCACCGGCGGCCTGACCCTGCCCGAGGTGTTCGACCGCGTCCGCCTGCGCGTCAACGAGATGACCAAGGGCGCCGAGATCCCGTGGGATGCGCACAAGGTCGACGCGCCGTTCATGTTCTTCGAGCGCAAGCCGGACGCGCCGCCGCAGCAGGTCGATGCCGGGCTGCGTACCAAGCCGATCCGCGATTTCTCGGCGCAGGATGCCTACGCCGCGGCGCTGGAGCGCGACACGCTGCAGGGCTACGAGGATTACCTGCAGGCCTATCCGAACGATCCGCTGGCCAAGCGCGTGCGCGCGATCGTGGCGGCGCGGCGCGAGGCGATCACCTGGCGGCGCACCTACAACGCCGACTCGACTGATGCGTATTGGTCGTATCTGCGGCGCTATCCGCGCGGGCCGCATGCCTACGACTGCCGGCGCCGGCTCGCCTATCTGTCGGCCGCGCTGGAACCGCCGGCGCAGTTCACGGTGCTCGACTACGACGTGCCGCCGCCGCCGCCCGACGAGATCGACTATGTCGACCGCCCGGTGCTGTATTACAGCGATCCGGTGTTCGCCTTCGCGCCGCCACCGCCGCCGCCGGTGTTCTTCCTGCCGCCGCCGCCGCCGGACTTCGTCGTGCTGCCGCCACCGCCGCCGCCGATCGGCCTGTACGTGCTGCCGACGCCGATGTTCGTGGCGATGCCGGCCTATGTCGCCGCACCGGCCTATGTCGTGCCGCCGCAGAACAACATCGTGTTCAACAACATCCACAACACCACGGTCATCAATACGGTCATCAACAATCCCAACCCGACGCCGGCGCAGCTCCATGCGGCCGGGGTGACGGCGGCGATGGGCGGCGCGCCGGTGACGGCGGCACCGCGACTGCCGGCCGCGGCAATGCAGCGCGCCAATCTGCCGGGCGCTCCGCAAGGCGTGACGCCCGCGCAAGGTGCGGCGATGGGAGCTCCGCGCGCCGCACCAAACGCTGCCGCGGCACCGAACGCTGCTGCCACTCCCAATGCCGCCGCCGCTCCGAATGCGATGGGCGCGCCGGGCACACCGGGTGCGCATACCCTGCCGGGCGCGAAAAATGGACCGCCGCTGCCGCAGTCGGCGACCGCACCGGCCAATGCCATGCAGCATGGCGCTGTGCCGCCGGGAGCCGCACAACCCGGCGCCGCGCAACCGGGGGCAAAGCCGAATACGGTGGTGCCGGGCAAGCCGGCGACTGCCATGGCGCCTGCCAATGCGCAGCCTGCTCCTCCGGCCAAGCCCGGTGTCGCGCCGGCGACAAACGCGCCCGCCTCACCCGCGGCCGCCGGCAAGCCAGGTGCGCAACCGCTTCCGCATGCGGCGACCGCTCCGACCGCAAACGTGAAGCCCTCGGCGGCGCCGTCACCGGCGAACCGCGCGATGTCGACACGGCCGACGCCGGCCGCGCGTCCGGCACCCGCGCGCGCGGCAGTGTCGCCGGCACCGGTCTCCCGGCCCGCGCCGGCGCATGCGGCAGCTCCGCCAGTCCATGCCGTAGCTCCGCCAGTGCGGGCTGCGGCTCCGCCGCCGCGGCCGGTTGCCCCGCCACCTCGTGCTGCGGCTTTGCCGCCGCGTCCGGCGCCGGCACCGGCTCCGCGCGCCGCGCCGCCGCCGCCACGGCCGGCGATGCAGGTGCAACACGCAGCGCCGCCACCGCGGATGGCGGCGCCGCCAAGGCCCGCGGCCGCGCCACGGGCAGCGCCGGCATGTCCTCCCGGCAAGTGCAAACATTGAGGGAAGCAAGGGAGCCGGTCGAACTCTTCACCGGCTCCTGATGTCGAGGGTGCTCCTGCGGCGGTCTAGCGCTTGGCCGCCAGATCCGCGATCGCCTTCATCACGGCGTTGCGGATGCCGGGATCGTAGAGGATGTGGCCGGCGCCATCGATGATGCGGACCTCGCTGCCCGGCCAGCGCGCGGCGAGCGCGTGCGATGTCGCGGGCGGGCACAACAGATCGTAACGGCCCTGCACCAGGATGCCGGGAATGCCGGCGAGCTTGCCGGCCTCACTCATCAATTGATGCGGCCGCATGAAGCAATTGTTGGCGAAGTAGTGCGCCTCCATGAACGGCGTCGAGGGCAGGGCGCCTGAAGCCTTGAGATCGAGCCGCGTCTGCTTCGGCGTGTGCTCCGACAACGCGCGTTCGGTGTCGTGCCAGGCCCGCGCGGCCGGCGCATGCACGGCGGCGTCCGGATCGAGAATGCGGCGATAATAGGCCGCAAGCGGCGATGCACGCTCGCTCTCGGGCAGGAAGTTGAGGAAGTCCTCGTGGAGGGCGGGATAGAAGCGCGGCAAGGCGCGCAGGAAAACGTCGTCCAGCTCCTCGGCTGTGCCGAGAAACGTCGCGCGCAGCACCAGCCCGCTGACCCTGTCAGGATGGGCCTGCGCATAGGCCAGCGCCAGCGTCGCGCCCCAGGAGCCGCCGACCACCATCCAGCGCGCGAAGCCGAACCGCTCGCGGATCTTCTCCATGTCCGCGATCAGGTGCTGCGTCGTGTTGTTGTCGCGGCTGCCCTTCGGCCGGCTGCGGCCGCAGCCGCGCTGGTCGAACAGCACGGCGTGAAAGCGCTCGGGATCGAACAGCCGGCGATGATCGGGCTGGCAGCCGCTGCCGGGGCCGCCATGCAGATAGACCGCGGGAATGCCGCCCTCGCGCCCGACGCTCTCGACATGGAGATCGTGGCCATCGCCGACGTCGAGCCATTCCGACGTCAGCGGCGCAAAGGGATCGGCACGCCTCGCGGCCTTGCCGACGTCGGCGTCAGGCGCCATTGCGCTTGTCCTGGGATTCGTTCCGGGGGGCGTCCGTCTCCAACGTGCCGCCGGCGAAGTTGCGATACAGGAAGCGGTTCTGCGTGCCGGCGGATTCCCGCTCGGCCTGCTTGAAGATCTCCTCGTGTCGCGGCGAGAGCGCGCAGGCCGGGTCGGTGTTGCCGGCATCGCCGGTCAGCGCAAAGGCCTGGCAGCGGCAGCCGCCGTAATCGACCTCGCGGAATTCGCAACTCTTGCACGGCTCTGGCATCCAGCCGGTGCCGCGATAGCGGTTGAAGGCCTCCGAGTTCTGCCAGATCCAGGCGATCGAATGATTCGAGCGCACCGATTCGAATTCGAGACCGGTGATGCTCTCGGCGGCGTGGCACGGCAGCACCTTGCCGGCCGGAGAGATGTTGAAGAACTGGCGGCCCCAGCCGCCCATGCATTTCTTCGGCCGCAGCGCGTAGTAATCTGGCACCACATAGTCGATCGCGAGCGTGCCCTTCAGGCGCATTTGGGCTTCCTCGACGATGCGGCTGGTCTCCTCGATTTGCTCGATCGTCGGCATCAGCGCGGCGCGGTTCTTCAGCGCCCAGCCGTAATACTGCACGTTGGCGACCTCGAGCCGGTCGGCGTCGAGATCGACCGCCATCTGGATGATGTCGGGCAGCTGATGCAGGTTCTGCCGGTGCATCACCGCATTCACCGTGAGCGGCAATTCGAGCTCGCGCGTCCATTTCGCGACCTCGAGCTTCTTTCTGTGCGCGTCCTTCAGCCCGGCCACGCGGTCGGCGACGTTGGGCTCGTTGCCCTGAAAACTGATCTGCACATGGCTGAGGCCGGCGTCGGCCAGCGCCGAAAGCTTGTCCCTGGTCAGCAGCACGGCCGAGGTGATCAGGTTGGAATAGAGCCCGACATCGGTCGCGTGCTGCACCAGCTCGACGATGTCCTTGCGCGCGGTCGGCTCGCCGCCGGAGAAATGGATCTGCAGCACGCCGAGCTCGGCAAGCTCGCTCAGCACCTTCTTCCATTCGTCGGTGGTGAGCTCGGTCGAGCCGCGGTCGAGCTCGACCGGGTTGGAGCAGTAGGGGCATTGCAGCGGGCAGCGGTGGGTGATCTCGAGCAGCACCGCAAGGGGAATGCCGTAGGTCTCGGCCGCCGAGCGGCGGCTCTCCAGCACGGCGAGCCCATCGCTTGGGGCTGCGCTCGGGCCCGGCGCTGTCGTCTTGTTGTCGGCGAGCGTGTCACTCATGCTGTGCTCTCGCGCGCTTCGGTGAGAAAACCCTTGTCGGCCAGATCCTGCAGCATCGCGATCACGTCGGTCGCGATCGCCTCGCGTGGGGCGGCGTATTTTTCGGCGAGCTGGTCCACCATCTCGGCGACACTGCGCACGCCGTCACACAGCTGCAGCACCTCGACCGCGATTTGGTCCGGCGCCAGCACGCGCTCCGGCGCCAGGATCACCCAGACCTGCCGCGTCTCGTCGAATTTCAGCTTGGTATGGCGCGGCAGTTTCGGCCGGCTGGTCTCGCTGACGCTGATGTTGCGGCTGGCCATGATCGTGTCTCTAACCTGTCTTCGGCACGAAGGCGCCGGGCGGAATCTGGCCGTCGACATACGCGTGATACAGCGCGTCGAGCTGCACCCACAGCACGTTGGTCTTGAAGATCAGCGCATTGCAGACCGCCTCGCGCTCGGCGGGCGTCCTGGCATGCTGCTTGACGTAGTCGAGCGCGAAGCCGGCGTCGCGCGGCGCCTGGGTGAGGCGACGGCTGAAATAGCTCATGATGTCGGGGTTGACGAAGTCGTAGTGCTTCAGCATCCCCGAGATGCGCTCCTCGTGCAGGTTCGGCGCGAACAGTTCGGTGAGCGAGGAGGCGATCGCCTCCAGCGGGGTGCGGTCGCGGCAGAAATGCACATAGGCTTCGACGGCAAAGCGCGTCGCCGGCAGAATGCCTTCGGTTGACTCCACGTAAGCCGTATCGAGGCCGAGGCCTTCGGTCAGCTTCAGCCAGCGCTCGATGCCGCCTTCATTGCCGAGATCGCCGTCGTGATCTTCGATACGGTGGCGCCATTCGATCCTTGTTTTGCGGTCGCGGAAGCGCGAGATCACCATCGCGTCCTTCAGCGGGATCGTGCTCTGGTAGTAATAGCGGTTCAGCGCCCAGGCCTGGACCTGGCCCTTGTTGAGCTTGCCGCCGTGCAGCAGGCGGTGGAACGGGTGCAGGCTGTGATAGCGCGTGGCACCGATCGTGCGCAGCGTCGCCTCCATCTCCTCGGCATTGTCGAGCGTGATGCCCTTGCCGATCGAGAGCGCGGTCATTCCTGAGGTCACCACGACATTCACAGCACGATCTCCGTTCCGTCGGAGGGAATCTGCCAGCCCGCCTGTTCGGCCGCCTTGCGTTCGGCCGAGGTCCCAAGCAGCGCCGGGTTGGAGTTGTTGATATGCAAAAACACTTTTCGTCCGATGTCGAGCCCGGCGAGGCTGGCGATCGCACCCTGATCGCCCGACATCGCGATGTGGCCCATGCCCTGGCCGGTCTTGTTGCCAAGGCCCGCCGCGATCAGTTCGTCGTCGCGCCACACCGTGCCGTCGAAAAACACCAGCGGGGCGCCCTTGAGCCGTGATTTCAGGTCGTCAGTCACCCGTGCGCAGGCAGCCAGGAAGTAGAAATATTTGCCGCTGCGCCTGTCCGCAATACGCAGGCCGAGAGTATCGCCGACGCCGTCGGCGCCCGCCGGATGCGCCTTGCCCTCAAGATACCACGCGCCCTTGCCGGGAACCTCAAACGGCAGCACCTCGAGCCCGGACGGCGATCCGTCGGGCAGGGCCGGTTCGAAGGCCTGATCGACCGCGATCGGCCGGCGGTCGACGTTCTTGTCGCTGAGCACGTTGAAGATGCTGTTCGCGCGCAGGATCGCGAGCACCCGCTCATGCGCGTAGATCGCAAATGGCGAACCTTCGCGCATCGACAGCAGCCCGGCGACCGCGTCGATCTCGCCATTGGTGAGGATGACGCCCGCGATCGGGCTATGGCGCAGTGCGCCGTGCTTCGGATGCAGCTGCGGCGTGACAATCAACTGCTGGCGCAGATCCGGGGACGCATTGACCAGGAACCAGTGCACACCATCGCCGCTGACGGCGATCGAGGCTTGCGTGCTCTGCAGTTCGGGATGGTTGCTCCGCGCCGTCCTGCAGACGGCACAGCCGCAGTTCCACTGCGGAACGCCGCCACCCGCCGCGGCACCCAGGACGACGACACGAAGCATGATCCGTCCCCTGGAGAAGCTTGGCCTGGAGAAGTTTGTTGGACCCAGAAACGTTACGAGGTGGACTCCGGATTTGAAACACACCCCCTTGCTCGGGAGCGCGTTACGCCCGGATGTCCACCTGCGCTAAAACGCTAAACGTGTAGAGGGCGCTGCCGCTTACTTGCGGGTTGCGCACATATACATGTTGATTTCCATGCCGACCGACACTTCGACGATCTTCGGTGCTTTCCAGGCCATTTGGCTCTCCTTGTTGCAACCGGACGAACTTTCCGCCCTGCAGAGTAAACTACTGTGGTTGGAAAAGTTCGCCAGTTAAATTTTCTGTAAGGTGCCGCCTCCAAGGGCATGCTGCACTGCGGCAAGCAAATCTTACCCACTCACAAATTTGTGCGCGCGTTTCCCGTCAAAAGCCCGTGGCATCAGACCTTTTTCCTGTTGTTAGCCACACGGTGAATGGTGATGTTGGAATAAGTAAACAGCAGCCCGCGGTCCTCCGAAGGTCCCGGTGACGATCCTGTGCTTCCCCGCGACGGGAGGCGACTAACCGAGCCGAGTTCAGCCGATGCCACGCTATTTCTTCAACACCCGTATCGGCGACGAGCTGATCTCCGATCCCGACGGCGAAATCCTGCGGGACCCGGATCGTGCGTGGGAAATGGCGCGCGCGATGATTCGCGAACTGCTCAAGACCGAGGGCGCCGACGGCGCGCTGCTCAGCGCCGTGATCGAGGTGACCGACGACGAGGGCGAGGTCGTGCTGGAATTTCCATTCACCGAGGCGATCCTCGATCGCCCGGACCGTTCGATGACAAGACACTGACGCGCGCTGGCCCGCCGCGCGGCCACAACCATGCGTTGGCCGATGCCAGCATGCTTCCGATTGCAATTGTCCGGACAAATTCGCAAGACTATGAACGGAAAGCCGAACGGCGCCGCGTGACGTCAATGGCGCAACCAACAACGGCTTCCACCCAGGGGAGATCTTCATGAAAAAACACTCGTTCGCACCGCGCAGCTTGCTGCTCGCGGGGGCCATGCTCGGGGCGTTCACGCTCTCTGCTGCGGCGCAACAGCCGGCCGCGCCGGCGGCAGGTGCCGCCCCCGCCGCCCAGCCGCTGCCGCCTGGCTCGCCCTTGATCGGGCGTCCGGACAATGAAGCCGCCGCCAAGCTCGCGCCGGTGGCGCCGCCGCCGCTTCCGTCCGCGCCCGACAAGCTGCCGCTCGCCAAGCTCAAGGTGCCGGCCGGCTTCAATGTCGAGGTCTATGCGGCCGGCATGGCCAATGCGCGCTCGCTGGCGCTCGGCGACAAGGGCACGGTGTTCGTCGGCAGCCGGCTCGTCGACAAGGTCTATGCGATCGTCAACAAGGACGGCAAGCGTTCGGTCAAGGTGATCGCCTCGGGCCTCTATCGTCCGAACGGAGTCGCCTTCAAGGACGGCACGCTCTACATCGCCGAACTCTCGAAGGTCTCCAAGATCGACAAGATCGAGGACAATCTGGACAACCCGCCGAAGCCCACTGTCATCTACGACAAGCTGCCGAAGGACGAGGCGCATGGCTGGAAGTTCATCGCCGTCGGTCCCGACAACAAGCTTTATGTTCCGGTCGGACAGCCCGGCAACAACGTGCTGCATGACGCCGACCACGGCCAGATCCGCCGCATGAATCTCGATGGCTCCGGCGCCGAGGTCTACGCGCTCGGCGTGCGCAACACGGTCGGCTTCGACTGGAATCCCGAGAACAAGCAGATGTACTTCACCGACAACGGCCGCGACTGGCTGTCGGAGACGGTGCCGGAAGACGAGCTCAACCGCATCACCAAGGCGGGCGAGGATTTCGGCGCGCCGTACTGCTACCAGGGCAACATCATCGACCAGGAGCTCGGCTGGGGCAAGAACTGCAAGGACTACACCGCGCCGGTCGGCCTGATGGGCCCGCACACCGCGTCGCTCGGCATGCGCTTCTACACCGGCAGCATGTTCCCGAAGACCTACAAGAACGTGATCTTCGTCGCGCGTCACGGCTCCTGGAACAAGTCGCAGAAGCAGGGCGGTGACGTGGTCGCTGTCAGGCTGAACAAGGACGGCACCGTGAAGTCGATGGAGCCGTTCCTGACCGGCTTCCTCGAAGACAACAAATATGTCGGCCGCCCGGTCGACGTGATGCTGCTGAAGGACGGCTCGCTACTGGTCTCCGACGACTGGAACGGCGCGGTCTATCGCGTCAGCTACGGCAAGCCGAAGGTCGCCAATCAGTAAGTTGAGGTAGCTCAGTCACCGTCATTGCGAGCGAAGCGAAGTAATCCATTCTGCCTTCGCGGCGATATGGATTGCTTCGTCGCTTCGCTCCTCGCAATGACGGAACATGCCAGGAGAGGCCAATGCACAAAACGATCATTGCGGTCCTGGCACTCGCCTCCGTCGCCGTGTCCGCAAATGCCGAGACCATCCAGGAGCGCGCCGCGGCGTGCTTTGCTTGCCATGGCGAGCATGGCACGTCCGAGACCGAGAACACGCCGTCGCTTGGCGGCCAGACGGCGCCCTATGCGCTGATCCAGCTTTTCATGTTCCGCGAGAAGCTGCGGGTGTTCGACCCCATGAACGAGATGGCGAAGCCGCTGACCGACGACGATTTGCGCAGCTTCTCGGATTTCATCGCAACCCTGCCGAAGCCCACGCCGCCCGCTGACGCCGGCGATCCGGCGCGGATGGCGCGGGGCCAGGCGCTGGCGCAGCAGAACCGCTGCAACAGCTGCCACAACACCGATTTCTCCGGCAAGGAGAATGTCCCGCGCATCGCCAACCAGCGCGAGGACTACCTCGCCAAGACGCTGGCCGAATACAAGGACAACAGCCGCCATGGCTATGACGCCACCATGGCCGACGTGATGCAAACGGTCACCAAGGAGCAGATCGGCGACCTTGCCTATTACATCGCGCATGTCCGCTGAAACATCAGGCGGCGGACCGCTGGCCATGTTCTCCGCGCGGCGCTAAAACGCAGCGTCACACGGAGTTGCACATGCAGGATATTTGGCGTCTGTCGGCGGCCGAGCTCGCCAGCCTCATCAAATCGAAGAAGGTGTCGGCGAAGGAGGCAGCGGAGGCGGGGCTCGCCCGGCTCGACGCGGTTAACCCGAAGCTCAACGCGGTGGTCGATCACCGGCCGGACGACGTGCTGGCGCAGGCAGCCAAGATCGATGCGGCCATTGCGCGCGGCGAGGCGGTCGGGCCGCTCGCCGGCGTGCCCGTCACCATCAAGGTCAATGTCGACCAGGAGGGCTACGCCACCACCAACGGGCTGAAGGCGCAGCGTGATGTCATCGCCAAGGTCGACAACCCAGTGGTCGCCAATCTGCGCAAGGCCGGCGCAGTGCTGCTCGGCCGCACCAATTGTCCGGCGGTCTCCTATCGCTGGTTCACCACCAACCTCATTCATGGCGACACCAAGAATCCGCGCGATCCCGGCATCACCCCGGGCGGCTCGTCCGGCGGCGCGGGTTCGGCGGTCGCGGCCGGCATCGGCCACATCGCTCACGGCACCGATATCGCCGGCTCGGTGCGCTATCCGGCCTATGCCTGCGGCGTGCACGGCCTGCGGCCAAGCATGGGCCGTATCCCGGCCTTCAATTCGGCTTTGCCGGAGCGACCGATCGGCCCGCAGATCAGCGCGGTCTCGGGCCCGCTGGCGCGCACCGTCAACGATCTGCGCATCTCGCTCGCGGCGATGTCGGCGCCGGACTATCGCGACCCCTGGTATGCGCCGGTGCCGCTCGAAGGCCCGCCGCGCGAGAAGCGCGTTGCGATGTGCCTCAATCCCGACGGTCTTAATCCGGTGCCGGAAGTGGTCGCCGCGGTGGCCGATGCCGGCAAGCGCTTGCAGAAGGCCGGCTGGATCGTTGAGGAAATTGCAAACACGCCGTCCTTGCGCGAGGCGGCCGAGATCCAGACCCGGCTCTGGCTCGGCGACGGCTATGAGGCCCAGCTCGCATTCGCCGAGCGCGAGGGCGATCCCGGCGCACTGGCCTGCCTGCGCGGCGTCCGCGCCCGGGTGCATCCGTTCGACCTGTCGCAGGCGCTGACCCGCCGCGCGACCCTGACGCGCGAATGGTTCGCCTTCTTCGAGAAATATCCGGTGCTGCTGATGCCGGTGTCCGGCGAGCTACCGTTCCCCGACCATCTCGACCGCAAGGACGAGGCGTCGTTCGCGCGGGTGTGGCACGCGCAGCTGCCGCAGATTGCGATCCCGTTCATGGGGCTTCCCGGGCTCGTGGTCTCCACCGGTCTCGTCGGACGGATCCCGGTCGGCGTGCAACTGGTGGCCGGACGCTACCGCGAGGATCTCTGCCTTGCCGCTGGTGAGGCGGTCGAGGCCGGCGGCACGCCGTCGTCGCCGATCGATCCGGTCAGTTGAGATGGCGACCGTCTACGATTTCACCGCCAAGTCGCTCGCCGGCGACGACGTGCCGCTGCAGCGGTTCGAGGGCCAGGTGCTGCTGATCGTGAACACGGCGAGCGCCTGCGGGTTCACGCCGCAATACAAGGGCCTGCAGGAGCTGTACGCCGGCCTGTCGCCGCGCGGCTTTGCCGTACTCGGCTTCCCTTGCAACCAGTTCGGCGCGCAGGAGCCGGGCGATGCGAAGCAGATCGCCGCGTTCTGCGAGACCAACTACGCCGTGACGTTTCCGCTGTTCGCCAAGATCGACGTCAATGGCTCAGGTGCGCATCCATTGTACGAACACCTGAAACGTGAGAAGTCGGGCCTGCTCGGGCCCGCGATCAAATGGAACTTCACCAAGTTCCTGGTTGATCGCGCCGGCAAGGTCGTTGCGCGGCATGCGCCGACCGCCCGGCCCGAAGGATTGAGGAAGGAAATCGAGGCGCTGCTATGAGCGACGACAACGACACCAAGGACCAATTCCCTGACCGCCTCTCGGTCGATCCGAACAGCCCGTACTACAATGCGGATATTCTCGCCCGCGATGTCGGCATCCGGTTCAAGGGTGTCGAGAAGACCAATGTCGAGGAGTACTGCATCAGCGAAGGCTGGGTCCGCGTCACCGCTGGTAACGCCAAGGACCGTTACGGCAATCCGCTGACCATCAAGGTGCACGGGCCGGTCGAGCCGTATTTCCGGGATAAGACGAAGTCCTGAAGCCACTTCCTCTGCCGTCATTGCGAGCGAAGCGAAGCAATCCACGTCTCCGCTCGTTGAGAAATGGATTGCTTCGTCGCTTCGCTCCTCGCAATGACGATGAGAGGACGGCAAACCTAACTTAGAAAGCCCCCCATGTCCGTCCGTATCGTCGACGTCCGCGAGGTCACAAAACCGATCTCCTCGCCGATCCGCAACGCCTATATCGACTTCACCAAGATGACCTCGAGCTTGGTGGCCGTGGTCACCGACGCGGTGCGCGACGGCAAGCGGGTGGTCGGCTACGGCTTCAATTCCAACGGCCGTTACGGGCAGGGCGGTCTGATCCGCGAGCGCTTTGCGCCGCGCCTCAAGGAAGCCGATCCGAAATCGCTGCTCGATGCCGATGGCGGCATCTCGATCCGGACAAGATCTGGTCGACGCTGATGTCGAACGAGAAGCCGGGCGGCCATGGCGAGCGCTCGGTCGCGGTCGGCACCATCGACATGGCGGTGTGGGACGCGGTGGCGAAGATCGCGGGCAAGCCGCTGTTCCGGCTGCTCGCCGAGCGCCACGGCCTCACCGCCAATCCGCGCGTCTTCGTCTACGCCGCCGGCGGCTATTACTATCCTGGCAAGGACCTCGGCGCGCTGCGCAAGGAGATGCGCGGCTATCTCGACCGCGGCTACAACGTCGTGAAGATGAAGATCGGCGGCGCGCCGCTTGCCGAGGACCGCGAGCGCATCGAGGCGGTGCTGAAGGAGATTGGCAGCGCGGCGCAGCTTGCGGTCGACGCCAACGGCCGCTTCGATCTGGAGACCGCGATCGCCTACGCCAAGATGCTGCGTGAGTATCCGCTGTTCTGGTACGAGGAGGCCGGCGACCCGCTCGACTACGCGCTGCAAGCCGCGCTGGCCGAGTTCTATCCGGGGGCGATGGCGACCGGCGAGAACCTGTTCAGTCACCAGGATGCGCGGAACCTGATCCGCTACGGCGGCATGCGGCCGGACCGCGACTGGCTGCAATTCGATTGCGCGCTGTCCTACGGGCTCTGCGAGTATCAGCGCACGCTCGAGGTGCTGAAGACCCACGGCTGGTCGCCGAGCCGCTGCATCCCGCATGGCGGCCACCAGATGTCGCTCAACATCGCGGCCGGCCTCGGCCTCGGCGGCAATGAGAGCTACCCCGACCTGTTCCAGCCCTATGGCGGGTTCCCGGACGGCGTGCGTGTCGAGGGTGGCCACATCGTGATGCCCGACCTTCCCGGCATCGGCTTCGAGGGCAAATCCGATCTCTACAAGGAGATGAAGGCGCTGGCGGACTAAGTCCGGCCAGCGACTGCCGATCCGCTGGGCGCGGGGTGGGCACGAGCTTGATCGCAAAATATTGTGAGCGTTGCTCAAGAAATTATTGAACGTTGCTCATTTTTGGATATACTCATGAAGAACAGGGCGTCTTTGTCCCGGATGATCGGGAGCAGGCGCAAAAACCGGCCGTGAGGATAGCCGCATGCCATATTCAGCCAAGGATCTCCGGGACGCCGCCAATGCCGGAGTGATCAGCCCGGCCGATCTGGAACGGTTGCTCGCTTTCCTGGCGAGCAGCGCCGGGCAGGGGCCGGCGGGCGATGCAAGTCCCGCCGCCAAATTCGATGCCGCGCATGTGCTCTGGTACGCCGGCGCGCTCATCGTGATCGGTGCCATGGGCCTGTTCTCGACCCTGGCCTTCACCCAGATGGGCGGCCGCGCGCTCACGGCATGCGCGATCGCCTATGCGGTCGGGTTCAGCGTGGCGGGTCACCACCTCTGGCACGACAAGAATCTGCGGGTTCCCGGCGGCCTGCTGATCGCGATCGCGGTCTCGATGGCGCCGCTCGCGGTCTACGGCATCCAGGACGAGCTTGGCTGGTGGGGCAAGTTCGGCAAGCCGGGAACCGTGCAGGACTTCTACGTCTGGGTGAAGGGCCGCTGGATCTTCATGGAGATCGCGACCGTCGCCGCCGGCATTGTGGCGCTGCGCTACTACCGCTTCGCCTTCATCGTCGCGATCATCTCGGTCGCGCTGTGGTTCATGTCGATGGACCTGGCGCCGTGGTTCAGCGGCATGGCTCACGCCGATTTCGAGATGCGCCGCAGGGTGTCGATCTGGTTCGGGCTTGCCGTGCTCGCGGTGGCGTCGATCGTGGACTATCGCAGCCGCAACGGCGACTTTGCGTTCTGGCTGCATCTGTTCGGCCTGATGGCGTTCTGGGGCGGAATTAGCGCGTCCGAAGGCTCAACCGAATTGAGCAAGGCGGTGTACTGCCTGCTCAATGTCGGCCTGATCGTGATCGCCGTGATCCTGATGCGGCGCGCCTATGCGGTGTTCGGCGCGTTCGGCATCTGCCTCTATCTCGGCCATCTCGCCGACGTCGTCTTCAAGGACTCGCTGTGGTTTCCGTTCTCGCTGTCGCTGATCGGCATTGCCGTGATCGCCGCAGGCCTGCTCTACCATCGCAACGAGCGTGCGATCACCGGCTGGATCGACGCGCATCTGCCGGCAGGGTTGCGGCCGCGGTCCGCAACCGCATGACCGCGACGTCCTGATCGTTTTAGAACCGCTACAATCTGGAATCGCTACAAGAAGTGCGGCGCGCAAGCGCCGCTCTTCGTTTCCAGGCGCAAATCCGGAAGCCAACAGAAACCATTCGCATCCTTGACTTTTCCGACCCTGCGCTCGCCGCGAGGTGTATCCGCGTCCATTCGTCGCGATTTTATTCCGTCGTCACGCAAAAATTTTCTCGCGCCCGTCGTCTGGACGCACAGCGCCTCACCTCTCTAGAGGACGGCGCATCGCCTTCAGCGAAGGCGAGAGTTGCTTGGGGACGACGTCATGACATCAAGATCACAAGCCCATCGTCGCACTGTCTTGCTTGCGCTGCTCTCGGCGAGCTATCTCGCGCTGAGCGTTCCGCTCGCAACATCTGCCGCACAGGCGCAATCGGCGCCGGCCGGCGCCTCGTCGCTGCCGCCGGTGACGGTCACCGCGCCGGCCACGCAACGCCGCCGCAACGCACCGTCGACATCGCGTAACACCACCGCAGCACGAGGCCGCCGCACCCAGACGGCACGGCGGATCGCGCCCGCGGCGGCGGCAAAACCCTTCGCGGAATCGCAGGACGCCCGCACCGGCACATCGGGCTATTTCGCCAACAGCACGTCGGTTGCGACCAGGACCAACACCGCGATCGTCAACATCCCGCAATCGCTCAACGTGATCACGCGTGAGCAGATCCGCGACCAGAACTACCAGGGCCTCACCGACGTCACCCGCTATGTCCCCGGCGTTGCCGTGCACCAGGGCGAGGGCAATCGCGACGAGCTCGTGATCCGCGGCGTCGATTCCAGCGCCAACTTCTTCGTCAACGGCTTTCGTGACGACGTGCAGTATTTCCGCGACATGTACAACGCCCAGAGCATCGAGGTTCTGAAGGGGCCGAGCGCATTGACGTTCGGCCGCGGCGCCGGCGGCGGCCTGCTCAACCGCACGCTGAAGGAGGCCGACGGCAACCGCGTCTACGAGGCGACGGCGCAGACCGGCTCGTGGGGTGATCGCCGCGTCAGCCTCGATGCCGGGCAGGCGATCAACGACAACGTCGCAGCAAGGCTCAACGTGTTCTACGAGGGTGCCGATGCCTTCCGCGATTTCAATCATCTCGAGCGCTACGGCATCAATCCAACGGTAACGCTGAAGCCCGACGACAACACCAAAATCAAACTGAGCTACGAGTACTTTCACGACGAGCGCACTGCCGATCGCGGCAATCCCTCGCAGGGTCTGCCGGGCGGCGCGACCCGCTTCAACCCGACCACGCCGTTCGCGCCGAACGGCGACTTCTCGACCTTCTTCGGCAGCCCAAGCCTGAACACCGCGCAGGCGACGGTGCAGACCGGCATGGCCATCATCGAGCACGATTTCGAGAATGGGCTGACGGTGCGCAACGGCACCATCGCCGCCGACTACCAGAAATTCTATCAGAACGTCTATCCAACGGGCGGTCCGCTCGCCGGCGCGGTCAATCCTGCCGACACCGCGGTCAATCTCGGCGCCTATCAGCACACGACGAACCGCGACAATGTCTTCAACCAGACCGATTTCATCTACAAGGCCTGGACCGGGCCGCTGTTCCACACCGTCGGCTTCGGCACCGAGTTCGGCCGGCAGACCGGCGTCGATATCCGCAACACCGGCGTGTTCCCGAACGGCGCCAACACCATCGTGCAGAACCCGTTCGCGCCGACCTATTTCGGCCCGGTGACGTTTCTTCACCACTTCACCGGCACCAACAGCGACGGCGTCACCACGCCCGATTCGAACAGCCGCTACGCGCTGAACATCCAGTCCGGCTATGTCAGGGACACCATCGAGATTTCGCGCGCCGTGCAGATCATCGCCGGCGCGCGGTTCGATCGCTACGACATGTCGGCCACCGACATGAACACCAACATCAATCGCAATCGCGTCGACAATCTGGTGTCGCCGCAGGGCGCCCTGATCATCAAGCCGATCGATTCGATGTCGGTCTACACCGCCTACAGCGTCTCCTTCCTGCCGGCCTCGGGCGACCAGTTCAGCGCGCTGAACGACGGCACCCTGATCCTGCAGCCGCAGCGCTTCGAAAATGTCGAGCTCGGCATGAAGTGGAACATCAATCCGAAGCTGCTGTTCTCGACCGCGGTCTACAATCTGAACCGCACCAACCAGCCGATCGCCGACGGCAACAATCCCGGCTTCTTCTTCCCCTCCGGCAGCACGCTCACGCGAGGCGTCGAGGCGAGCCTGACCGGCTATGTCACCGCGCAATGGCAGTCGTCGCTGGCCTATGCCTACACCGACGCGAAAATCACCGGCGCCACCTCGGCGACCGTCGTGCCCGGCAACCGCGTCCAGCTGGTGCCGTACAATCAGTTTGCCTGGTGGAACAAGTATCAGTTCACGCCGATGTGGGCGGCTGCGCTCGGCGTGATCTATTTCGGCGATTCCTTCGCCTCGTCCGACGATACGGTGCGGCTGCCGGGCTTCGTGCGCTTCGATGCGGCGATCTATGCCAAGATCGACGAGACCTGGAGCGCCCAGCTCAATATCGAGAACATTTTCGACAAGGGCTATTGGGCGTCGGCTGACGGCAACAACAACATCTCGCCGGGACAGGGGCGGACGGTAAGGCTGATGGCGCGGGCGAGGTTCTAGCTTTCACCGTCATGCCCGGGCTTGTCCCGGGCATCCACGTCTTTGCCGCGGTCTATAAGAAAGACGTGGATGGCCGGGACAAGCCCGGCCATGACAACGGTAGAGAGGTGTGCTCGCAATGACGTGGAGAGGGGTTGGCCCTGTCATCCCAACCGCATGTCCAGCAGCCGCCGGCCTTCGCCCTTCAACAGCTTCTTCACCGCGCTCGAGGCGATCACCTCGCCATTGTTGGCGTAGGCTTCGTGGTTCTTCTCGATGTCGTCGAGGCGGTAGAGGTAGTTGACCATGATGCCGGCGGATTCGCGCAGGCCCTTGGGCGAGAGATCGCCGAGCCAGTTGATCCGCTCCAAGCGTGCGCCGTTGCCGAGATGGAAGCGCGCGACCGAATCGATCAGTCGTCCCTTCGGCGTGCGCGCCTTCAGGAAATAGTAGGCGGCAAGCGGCTCCAGCACGGCGCGCAGCTGGGTCGCGAGCTCGGCGTTCTCGAACCAGTCGGGCTTGCCGAGGCTTTCCAGCAGCCGGCGGTCCTCCTCTGTGAGCGGCACGTCGTCGGCCTGCTTGACCCACTGCATGAAGCCCGGCACCGGCGACAGCGTCACGAAGTTGTCGAGCTTCGGCAATTCGCGGCGCAGCTCCTCGACCACCTGCTTGATCAGGAAGCTGCCGAAGGAGATGCCGCCAAGGCCGCGCTGGGTGTTGGAGATCGAATAGAACACCGCGGTGCGGGCGCGCTCGACCGGAACCGGGTCGCGCTCTTCGGCCAGCAGCGGCGCGATTGCGCCCGGGATGGCTTCCGTGAGCGCGACCTCGACGAAGATCAGCGGCTCGTCGG
Source organism: Bradyrhizobium australafricanum (assembly GCF_020329495.1). Classification (NCBI taxonomy): domain Bacteria; kingdom Pseudomonadati; phylum Pseudomonadota; class Alphaproteobacteria; order Hyphomicrobiales; family Nitrobacteraceae; genus Bradyrhizobium; species Bradyrhizobium australafricanum. The sequence goes on from NZ_JAGKJL010000008.1 coordinate 161,979, forward strand.
CCAGCGCCGGATGGAAGAAGGCGTAACAGCGGCGATCGATCGGATCGATGCGGCGGCGCAGATCGTCCCAATCGCGGATCTCGTGCACGGCCTCATAACGGATGATCTTCTCCAGAATATTGGCCGGAGACGACCAGTCTATCCTGCGCAGCACGAGGAATCCCCTGTTGAACCAGGACGAGAGCAGATGCACCACGTCGCGATCGAGCGCGGCAAGGTCCTTGTTGCCCTTCATCAATGAAAGCAGATCCGAGCGGATCGACACCAGCTCGCCGGTGCCGCCCGGCGCGCGATTGAGCCGGCGGATCAATTCCTGGCGGCGCGGCTCGGAGGCGAAATGCAGGTCGCTCGCGTCATCGCCATTGGCCTTGGCGCGCCAGCTTTCGATCGCCTGCGCCAGCTTGGCGTGATCGGGGCCAAAATCGCGGGCCAGCGTCTGGAAGAACGACAGCCGCCCGGCGGCATCGAGATGGTGGTAGCGGTCGAGCACTTCGCGCGCCATCGCGGTGCCGGAGGCTTCGCCGCGGCCGGATAACAGCGCCTCGCACAATTCCAGCAGTTCGGACGCATCCTGCTTGTCGTTGGCCGGGCTGGCGCGGCCGAGCAGGACGCGGCCGCGTTCGGAAATCGTCGAGAGCAGGTCGGAGAAGAAGGCATTGGCCATGAGCAGGTCGTATCCAGCAGGTCGTATCCAGTGAAGCCGGACCTTACACGGGATTTAAGGTCGGGAGCACAGCAATCAAGCGCATGGATCGTACGGAAATATGTCGCAGCGCGACAGCGGTATAATTCGTCATCGCTGCGCCCGGTGACAAACCCGGTTCACGTTTTCTCGCACGTTTTCTCCGCGAACGCGGTCGGTGTCTTGCCGGTAACCTGGCGGAACGCGTGGGAAAATGCCGGCACGCTGGCATAGCCGAGGTCGGAGGCGACCTGCTTGACCGAAACATTCGCGCTGCTCGACAGGCGCTCGATCGCGGCCGCGATGCGGGCGCGCTGGCACCAGCTCTTGAACGAGAGCTGCGTCTCCGCCGAGAACAGCCGCGACAGCGTCCGCGCCGAGGTGCCGACGGTGCGCGCCAGCGCATCGATGTCGTGGTCCTGCGTCGGATCGGCCAGCACGAGGTCGGCGGCGCGCCGGCAGCGCGGCTCCTGCGGCAGCGGGATGAAGGTCGCGGAATCCTCGGCCTGGTGCAACTCCAGCATCACGAGGCGGATCAACAGATCGGTGCGCTCGCGTCCGCATGAGGCGTCGAACAGCGCGAGGATCGCCTGGTGCACCAGCGGCGACACCCGCACCACGAATTCGTGGTCGAGGCTGTCGCTGCGCTTTTCGCGCGCGAGCCAGGCCTGGTCGAAATACAGCGTGCGCATCTCGATGTCGGCGAGCACGTCAATCGCGTGCGGGAGCAGGGCAGGGACCCACACCGCGCGGTCCGGCGGCACCAGCCAGCGCCCCTTGGGCGTCGTCACCTGCATGGTGCCGCTGGCGGCATAGACCAGCTGTGCCTCGCGGTGCATGTGCGGCTCGAGCCGGACGCCCTTGCGGTAGCTGCGCGCCACCAGATGCACGCCGTCCCCGGTGACGCGCCGGTCCTGGTGGAGGGCTCTTATTGGCGGCTCAGCGATAGTCATTGGCGACATCCCGTCAGGACAAGCACCTATAACCTATTTTCGAGCAATTGAAGAATCGCGTGAGAGACGTGCCGATGAACGGTCCAAGCAACAGTCCCAGCCGGGTGATCACCTTCGTCAATGCGGCCCATTTCATCGATCACTACGCGATGCTGATCTTCGCGGCCGCCGTCATCATCATGGGCCCGGCGCTCGGCATGGCCTATTCGGAACTGCTGCCTTATGCGACCCCGGGCTTCATCGCCTTCGGCGCCGGCTCGCTGATCACCGGCTGGCTCGGCGACCGCTGGAGCCGCCGCCACATGATGGTGATCTTCTTCGTCGGCATCGGCCTGTCGATGATCTCGGTCGGCTTCGTGCAGACGCCGCTGCAGCTCGGCGCCGCGCTGCTGGCGATCGGCATCTTCGCCTCGATCTATCATCCGGTCGGCACCGCGATGATCGTGTCCTATGCCGAGAAGCTCGGCGCCCAGATGGGGATCAACGGCGTCTGGGGCAATCTCGGGGTCGCCTCGTCGGCGCTGGTCACCGGCGTGATCGGCCAGTATCTCGGCTGGCGCTGGGCGTTCATCGTGCCCGGCACGGTCACCGTGCTGATCGGCATCGTCTTTGCGATGACGGTGGTGCATGAGGACCGCAAGGGCTCCAGGCAGGCCGCCGCGCAGGTGCGGGTCGCCAAGGAGGACATGTGGCGCGTGGTGCTGTCGCTCCTGATCGTGGTGATCGCGATCTCCACCACCTTCAACGCGGTGACGGTGGCGCTGCCGAAGCTGTTCGCCGAACGGCTCGCCGACCTGACCAAGAGCCCGGCGCTGCTCGGCGTGATCGCGGCCGGGGTCTATGTGTTCGGCGCGATGACGCAGTACACCATCGGCAAGCTGCTCGACAGATATTCGCTGAAGACGGTGGCGCTGCCGCTGTCGTTCCTGCTGGCGCCGTTCCTTTATCTGGCGGCGAGCCTAAACAACCTGCCGCTGATCGTGGTCTCGATCGGCATCGTGATGGGCGCGTTCGGGCAGGTCACGGTGAACGATGCCATGGTCGGCAAGTACACCACCGAGGAATGGCGCTCGCGCGCCTATGCGGTGCGCTATTTCGTCGGCTTCACCGCGGCCGGCGCGTCCGTCGGCCTGGTCGCCTGGCTGTACGACCAGGGCGGCTTCTCGATGATGCTGCGCGCGTTCGCGGCGCTGTGCCTGCTGGCGATTGCGGCCGCGATCATCCTTCCGCGCGAGATCCGCACCCCGGCCACGCAGGCGGGCTGACGCAGGGGCGGTTTTGCCGCCCGTTTGCCGTTGCGACGAGGCGTGCCCGACCGGCGGGCCTCGGCCGACGGCGGATAACCGTGACATGGTCACGCTTCGCGAACTTTGTTCCGACCCGCAGGTGTGGTAGGTTCAAGCGGGCCTCGGGGACGAAGGCGCCGGTTGCGCCTTGAACACGTCTTTGCGGAGCAGCCGGAGCGCCATGGGAGAAATTCGCGACTTCAAGTCAGGCCGGTCACAGCCCGACAACACACAGCCTCCCGGCGATTCAATGCCGCGACGCCTCGCCGCGATCGTAGCGGGCGATATCGCCGGCTACAGCCGGTTGATGCAGCTCGATGAGGAAGGCACGCATGCGCGCGTCAAGCGGACCCTGCGCGATCTGATCGAGCCCACGATCGCCGAGCACCACGGCAAGCTGGTCAAGACCACCGGCGACGGCTTTATCGCGATGTTCGACAGTCCGGTCGAGGCCGTCCGCTGCAGCATCGTGATCCAGCAGAACATGATCGGCCGCAACGCGGCGATCGCGAGAGATCACTGGATCGAGTACCGGATCGGCGTCAACCTCGGCGACGTCATCATCGAGCCCGATGATATCTATGGCGACGGCGTCAACGTGGCCTCGCGCCTGGAAGGGATCGCAGCGCCGGGTGATGTCTTCATCTCGGGCGGCATCTACGAGCAGATCAAGCACAAGATGGTCTGCGGATACGAATCGCTCGGCGACCGCAAGGTCAAGAACATCACCGATCCGGTCCGGGTTTATCGTGTGCTGCCGGATGCCGCCGCGTACCAACGGACGCGCAGGCGCCGCGAGTCCGTCCTGCTCACGCTGCTCGGATTGGCGGTCGCGATCATCGCCGGAGGCGTGCTGTGGTATCTGCTCGTCCAACCGCGCGGCAAGCCGGCCGACGTGGCACAGGCGCCTCCGTCACCGACGGCATCACCTGCCGTCCAGCCGCCGGCACCAAGCCCGGCTCCGACCCAAACCGCAAGCCCGGCCCCGGCGGCACCGACGCAGCAAGCGTTGCCTCAACCTGCGCCCTCCGCGAGCCCAACCCCGGACCTGCCGGAACCCGAACTGGTCTCGCTTCAAGCCGGCAGCTTCTCGATGGGAAGCAATGACGATCCTTCCGAGCGGCCGATCCGCCGGGTGACGGTCAAGCCCTTTGCCATGGGCAAATATCCGGTCACGGTCCGCGAATGGAACACCTGCGCGGCGGCCAAGGCCTGTGGCTTCACGGCCAGCGGCAAGGACGACGTTCCGGTCACCAATGTGAGCTGGAGCGATGCGAAGCAATATGTGACCTGGCTCGCCGAGCGCACCAAGAAGCCCTACCGGCTGCCGAGCGAAGCCGAGTGGGAATATGCGGCGCGCGGCGGAACGCAATCGAAGTACTGGTGGGGCGACCAGATGCAATCGGGCCACGCCGGATGCAAGGATTGCGGCGGCGACGGTTCGGCCGAGCAGCCGGTCAAGGTCGGCAGCTACAAGCCGAATCCGTTCGGCCTCTACGACATGGGCGGCGGGGTCGATCAATGGGTCGAGGATTGCTGGCACAGGAATTACCAGGGCGCGCCGACCGACGGTGCGGTCTGGTCCGGCGGCGACTGCGCCTCGCATGTCATCCGCTCCGGCTCGTGGAAGAATGACGCACGCTATGTGCGTCCGGCCAATCGCGATAATTACGACACCAATGTCCGTTACCCGACCCACGGTTTGCGGGTCGCGCTGTCTCCCTGAGCGATCATCCCTGATCGCCAGGCTTCATGGAGGGGCTATGAAAAGTGCAGGCTTGATCATGCTCGCCGCGGCACTGACGTTGTTCGCGGCCCCGGCCGACGCGCAGAACAAGCCGGCCGGCAAGGACACCAAGCTGTATTTCATCTGGCCACGCGACGGCGCTAAGCTGAAAAGCCCGTTCTGGTGCCGCTTTGGGCTGCGCAACATGGGCGTCACCCATGCCGGCGACGACTACCCGAACAGCGGCCATCACCATCTTCTGATCGACGTGAATGAGCCGTTGAATCCGAATGAGCCGATCCCGTCGGACAAGTCTCATCTGCATTTCGGTGCCGGCCAGACCGAGACGCAGCTCGACCTGGCGCCCGGCAAGCACACCTTGCAGTTGGTGCTGGGCGACGCCAAGCACTATCCATTCAGCCCGCCGGTCGTCTCCGAAAAAATCACCATCCGGGTCAGATAGGCCGATACGGATAGCTCCCTTGCCGGAACCGGCGCTTGCACAAGGCCGCGCCGTGCGGTTTGTTGCGCGCCTGCCGGACAGCAAGATTCGGCATGGAGGAAGTCTGATGTCGTCTCGACTGCTGCGTCTGGCCGGCCTCGTTCTGGGAGTGATTGTCATGGCCACATCAGCGGCTGCCGACGCCTTGAAGGATCAGATCGCGCCGACCGGGAAGCTCCGGGTCGCGATCGCGATCAGCCCGGCCGGCGGCGCGTTCTGGTCGACCAAGACCGAGAACGGCTATGCGGGCGTTCCCGTCGATCTCGGCCGCGAGATGGCGGCGCAACTCGGCATCCCCGTCGAATATGTCGTGCACCAGAATTCCGGCCAGATCACCGAGGCGGCGGCCAAGAGCACCTGGGACATCACCTTCCTGCCCAAGGATCCCGAGCGCGAGACTAAGATGACGTTCGGGCCGATCTACGAGGTTGCCGACGCCACCTATATCGTCAAGCCCGGCTCGACGATCACGAATTTCGCCACGCTCGACCAGGACGGCGTCAAGGTGGCTGCCGTCAATGCCACCACCACGATGCGCGGCGCGATCGCCCATCTCAAGCACGCCAAGGTCACGGGCTATCAGACCTATGACGAGATATTCAATCTGCTGAAGAGCGGCGAGATCGACGCGTTCGCATTGTCGCGCGATCAGCTCAATGCGATGGCGAAGAAGATTCCGGGCACGCGCGTGCTGGACGAGACCTTCAAGCAGACCGTCACCGCGGTCGCGGTGCCGCTCAACCATCCGTTCGCCGCGGCCTTCGCCACCAGGTTCATGACGGAGGCGATCGCCAACGGCACGCTGCGCAAGGCCTATGACAACAACGGACTGAAGGGCGCGCCGGTCCGCACCGAGGTGAAGTAGCGGCGCATCGGCAGGCTGACACGCGGGCACGGCGGTCGCGCCGGGCCCGCGGCTGGGCTGCGCATTTTTCGTGGGCGACATCTGTGCAGGCTGCATAAATCCGCGCCATCGCGCCGGCCGGTTCCTCTACGGGTCAGCTAAGTCATTGCATTAACGGAGATTTCGTGCCAGCCGCCAGCGTCGCCGCTTGGCACATCCATTGCTTTTGGTTGGATCAGTCAATGACGACTGCCGTCCTCCGGATTGCCGAGGCCAATGCTGGCCGAGGCGAGGGGATCAGCGCCCGGCCCGGGCGTCTCGAGCAATCGTTGCAGCCCCATCTCCCCGGACGGACGAGCATTTCAACCAACCCGCGTCGCTTCCGGCAGGCAACCGGCGCGGCCGAATTGCGCAAGGGGATTTTACGAATGGCCTATCTCGCTCCGTCCGAATTCGTCACCAAGATGGTGGATGCCGGCGAATCCAAGATCTTCATGTCGACCCGCGACACCGTGATCCGCGCCTATATGGCGGGCGCGATCCTCGCGCTGGCAGCCTGGTTCGCCGTGACGATCAACGTCAATACGGGTCAGCCGCTTGTCGGAGCATTGTTGTTTCCAGTCGGTTTCGTCATGCTCTATCTGCTGGGCTTCGATCTATTGACCGGCGTGTTCGTGCTCTCGCCGCTGGCGCTGCTCGACAAGCGCCCCGGCGTTACGCTTGGCGGTGTGCTGCGCAACTGGGCTCTCGTGTTCATCGGCAATTTCGGAGGCGCGCTCACGGTGGCGTTCATGATGGCGTTCGTGACGACGTTCGGCTTCACGCAGGAGCCCGACAAGGTCGGCATGACCATCGGCAATATCGGCGAGGGGCGAACGCTGGGCTATGCGGCGCACGGCGCGGCGGGCATGGCCACGCTGTTCATTCGCGGCATGCTCTGCAACTGGATGGTCTCGACCGGCGTCGTCGGCGCGATGATTTCCACGACGGTGCCGGGCAAGGTGATCGCGATGTGGATGCCGATCCTGGTGTTCTTCTACATGGTGTTCGAGCATTCGGTGGTGAACATGTTCCTGTTCCCGTCGGGACTGATGCTGCATGCGAAGTTCTCGATCATGGACTACCTGATCTGGAACGAGATCCCGACCGTGCTCGGCAACCTCGCCGGCGGCCTCGCCTTCACCGGGCTCACGCTCTACACCACGCATGTGAAGACGGCGCCGAAGCGCCAGCGCCTCGCGGCTTGATCCTCGACGACTTATGGGGCTCTCCTGTCACGGAGGGCCCCATTCGCTTTGGGACGGTCGATGCCGCGCGCGCTGAAAATATCGGTCGGGCAGTTCTCTGATCAGGGCCGCAAGGACGCCAATCAGGACTTCCACGGCGCCTTGATCCCCGACGAGCCGCTGCTCGGCCTGAAGGGCATCGCCGTGGTGCTTGCCGATGGCATCTCCTCGAGCAGCGTCGGCCGCATCGCCGCCGAATCCGCGGTCAAGAGCTTCCTGACCGACTACTACTGCACCTCGGAATCCTGGTCGGTGAAGTCCTCGGCGCAGCGCGTGCTGGAGGCGACCAATTCCTGGCTGCACGCGCAGACCAGGCGCAGCCAGAATCCCTACGACAAGGACAAGGGTTACGTCTGCACGCTGAGCGCCCTGGTCATCCGGTCGACCACGGCGCACCTGTTCCACGTCGGCGACTCCAGGATCTACCGCGTCGTCGGCAACAGCCTCGAGCAACTGACCAACGACCACCGCGTCGTGATCTCCTCGCAGCAGAGCTATCTCGGCCGCGCGCTCGGCGTGAACCCGCAGCTCGAGATCGACTACCAGGCGCTCCCGCTGGAGCGCGGCGACATCTTCCTGCTGGTGACCGACGGCATCTACGAGCATGTCCCGGCGCGGCAGCTGGCGAAGACGATCAAGGACGGTGCCGCGTCTCTCGATGCTGCGGCGAAATCGATCGTCGAGCAGGCCTATGAGAACGGAAGCCCGGACAATCTCACCGTGCAGATCGTCCGGATCGACGAATTGCCCGACGGCGATGCCGGCGAGGTGTTCGGCCAGCCGACCGAACTGCCGCTGCCGCCGCTGCTCGACGCACGGATGCTGTTCGACGGCTATCGCATCGTGCGCGAGCTGCACGCATCGCACCGCAGCCACATCTATCTCGCGGTCGACGAGGACAGCGCCACCACGGTCACGATCAAAATCCCTTCGATCGACCTGCGCGACGATCCGGCCTATCTGAAGCGTTTCATGATGGAAGAATGGGTCGCTCGGCGGATCGACAGCCCGCATGTGCTGAAGCCGTTTCTGCCGCAGCGCAAGCGCAACTTCCTCTACGTCACGATGGAATATATCGACGGTCAGACCCTGACGCAGTGGATCACGGACAATCCCGCACCGGCGCTGGAGACGGTGCGCGACATCACCGAGCAAATTGCAAAAGGGCTGCGCGCCTTCCACCGCAAGGAGATGCTGCACCAGGACGTCAGGCCCGACAACATCATGATCGACAGGACCGGCACGGTGAAGATCATCGATTTCGGCTCGACGCGGATTGCAGGTGTCGCAGACGCGGTGCCGGCGGGCGTCGAGGATATCCTGGGCACCCAGCAATACACCGCGCCGGAATATTTCCTCGGCGAGGGCGGCACCGCGCGCTCCGACCTGTTCTCGCTCGGTGTCGTCACCTACCAGATGCTGACGGGACGCTTGCCCTATGGCGCGCAGATCGCGCGGGCCCGGACACGATCCGACTTCAACCGGCTGGTCTACCGTCCGGCCGCGCATCGCGGGCGCGAGATCCCGGGCTGGGTCGACGGCGCGCTGGAGCGCGCCGTGCATGCCAACCCGCTCAAGCGCTATGAGAGCTTTTCGGAGTTCTTGTTCGACCTGCGCAATCCCAACGCAAAATATCTGACGACGTCATCGACCCCGCTGATCGAGCGCAATCCGGTGCTGTTCTGGAAGTCGACCACCCTGCTGCTGGCACTGGTCGTGGTGCTGCTGCTCGCCTACGGCGCGCATCATTTGCGGTAGGGATCTAACCCCCTCGACCTCTCCCCGTCACCCTGAGGTGCGAGCTCTTGCGAGCCTCGAAGGGTCGACGGCCACCAGCGGGGCCGATTCATCCTTCGAGGCTCGCCCAGCGGCGCAAGTGCGCCGCAAGGCTCGCGCCTCAGGATGACGGGGAGAGAGCTGGGTGGCTGCAACCTAATGCGTCCCACCCGCCGTAATCGGATCGAGGCCGCTCTTCACCAGCGCGTCGCGCGCGTCCGGCGAGGCGAGGAAGCTGATCAGCGCCTTGCCGGCCTCACGCTCCTTTGCAGCCGTCGCGATCCCGGCGGAAAATACCGTGATCTTCTGCAACGGCTCCGGCAATGGGCCGACGATGTCGATGCCGGCGACCGGCTTCAGCTCGGAGATCTGCTGCAGGCCGATCTCGGCCTCGCCTTTGGCCACGATCTCGCCGACCGGCGTCGCCGGGATCATCCGCGCCTTGTCCTTCATCTGATCGGCGATGCCGAGCTTTGCGAACATCTCGGTCGAGACATAGACGCCGCTGGCGCTGTCGGAATAGGCGACAGACTTCGCCGCCAGCAGCGCCTGCTTGACGGTGTCGGCCGAGCCGATGTCCGGTTTTGGTGCGCCGGCCTTCACCGCGATGCCGATCGGCGACTTCACGAGGTCGACGCGGCTGTCGGCCAGCACTTTGCCCTGCTTGATGAGATCGCCGAGCGCATAGCCGACCATGATCAGCACGTCGGCCGGCTCGCCGCGCTCCAGCCGCACCGGAATGGCGTTCGTCGTGGTACCCATCGACGGCCCGAAGGCGGTCACCACCTTGTGCCCGGTCTTGCGTTCGAACTCCGGCACCAGCGCCTTGTAGGCCGCCGTCAGTCCGCCCGAGATCATGACATGGACTTCGGCGGCGGATACGGCTGAGGTGAAGGCGAGGGCGCCGATCAGGGCGAGCGTGAGGGCACGGAAGGCAGTGGGCGCGCGCATGGAGTTTCTCCCTGGACGATTCTTCGGAAGCGGGTCGTCGTGGCCGGGGAGACTACTGCGCGAGTCGATGCGTGGCTAGCCGCCACCCGTCATTGCGAGGAGCGTAGCGACGAAGCAATCCACCTTTCCGCCCATGTGGAACGATGGATTGCTTCGCTTCGCTCGCAATGACGGGGAAAGATCGTTGCCGATCCGTCACGAATTCACATGCACGAAGTCGCGCAGCAGCGGGTAGATCTCGTTGTTCCAGCGCTTGCCGGAAAACACGCCGTAATGGCCGACGCCGGCCTGCATGTGATGCACCTTGCGATAGGTGCGGACTCCGGTGCAGAGGTCCTGCGCAGCGAGCGTCTGGCCGATCGAGCAGATGTCGTCCTTCTCGCCTTCCACCGTCATCAACCCCATGCGCCGGATCGCCGCCGGATTCACCGGGCGGCCGCGATGCATCAGCATGCCCTGCGGCAACAGATGGTCCTGGAACACGTCGCGCACCGTCTCGATGTAAAACTCCGCCGGCAGATCCATGACCGCGAAATACTCGTCGTAGAAGGTCTTGATCACCTCGGCCTTCGCGGTCTCGCCCTTGGCAAGATGGTCGGCGAGGTCGATATGCTGCTTGATGTGACGCTCCAGGTTCATCGATACGAAGGCCGTGAGCTGCACGAAGCCGGGATAGACCTGACGCAGCGCGCCCTTGCACTGCATCGGCACGTAATTGATCAGATTGTCCTCGAACCACTTGATCGGCTTGCTCTTGGCGAATTCGTTCACCTTGGTCGGCTGGATCCTTGTGTCGATCGGCCCGGCCATCAGGGTCAGCGATGCGGGCCGCGCCGGATGATCGTCTTCCGACATGATTGCGGCGGCCGCCAGCGCCGACACCGAGGGCTGGCAGATCGCCACCATATGCGCGCGCGGGCCGAGCTGGCCGAGGAAGTCGATCAGATGGTCGGTGTAATCCTCGAGCCCGAAGCGGCCCTTGCTGCGCGGGATGTCGCGCGGATTGTGCCAGTCGGTGATGTAGACGTCGTGGTCCTGCAGCAGCGTCTTCACGGTGCCGCGCAGCAGCGTGGCGAAATGCCCGGACATCGGCGCCACCAAGAGCAGCCGCGGCTGCTCCGGTCCGTCCACCTTCCTGAAATGCAGCAGCGAGCCGAACGGCGTCGCATAGGCAACCTCCTCGGTCACCTGCAATTCCCTGTTGCCGACGGTCACGCTGCCGATGCCATAAGGGGGTCGCGCGTAGGTCAGGCTGGAGCGCGAGATCAGCTCGAGCGCGGCCGCGAGCCGGCCATACATCCGGTCAGCAGCGCCCTGCGGCACCAGATTGAGGTATTTCAGCGCCGCTGCAGCCCCGGTCCGCCATGGCGCCGTGAGGTCCATGTGGTTCTGATAGGCTTGGTACATCATTGACATCATACGCATCCACCCGTGGTCTGGTTTGCCATGCAATATCGACGCCAGAGGCGGGCCGGCCGCCCAGCAAATTGGCACGTGGCTTGCTGCAAAAGCTGATGGCTCCGGATGCGCGGCGGCTGAACCGGCGCGCGATATCCGGGAGCTGAGGACGCGTTCAGGCGTGAGGGACAGATATGGCGAAAGCGACACTCACCATCAGCAGCAAGAATTACTCCTCCTGGTCGCTGCGCGGCTGGCTGCTGGCGAAATTCGCCGGGCTCGAGTTCGAGGAGGTGGTCACCGCGCCCGACGACCCGTCGGCGCGCGCCGAGCTGCTGCTGCTGTCGTCCTCGATCCTGGTGCCCTGCCTGCGCCACGACGGCGCGACGGTCTGGGATACGCTGGCGATCGGCGAGTATCTCAACGAGATCATGCCGCATGCCGGGCTGTTGCCGGAAGACCGGATCCAGCGCGCGCATTGCCGTTCGATCTCGGGCGAAATCCATTCCGGCTTCACCACGCTGCGCTCGTCGCTGCCGGTCAATCTCAAGGGCCATTTCCCCGGCTTCAAGATCTGGTCGCGGGCGCAGGCCGACATCGACCGCGTCTGCACCATCTGGCGCGATTGCCTCGGCGCATCGGGCGGGCCGTTCCTGTTCGGCGAACGCCGCACCATGGCGGACGCGATGTATGCGCCGGTCGTGACCCGCTTCATGACCTATGACGTCAAGCTCGAGCCTGCGCTTGCGGTGTATGCCAGCACCATCATGACGATGCCCGAGATGCAGGAATGGATCGAGGCCGCGAAGGCGGAGCCGGCCGACGTCGAGGAGCTCGAGGTCGAATATTAGGCAGCGCCCGGCCCGGCCTGCCTGCATCGGCGGCTCAAGCACGAGGCAAGCCTTGCTCAATGGACGTGCCGTCGGCGTCAGGCATTGGCGCCACGCGACAGGTGTGCACGACAGCCGTCGAAGCGCAAATTCGTGCCTCGCTCCAAATGCTTCCGCGGCGATGTCAGCGCATGGCGAGACGGTTCGCCGCAGCCCAACCCGGCTGGCAAGGATTTCGCATGGCAATGACCGAGCTGTGACCGCGACGATGCGACGCTGCCGAAAATTTGGACGCCGAGCCTCGCCGCGATCTCGCGAACACGAGAACCGTGGAGGCTTGAAATGAACCAGCACGCCGTCGTCAGCAAATTCTCCCACGTCAAACCCGGTGACACCGAGTTCAAGGGCGGAGGTCTGCGCGACTTCTTCCTGTATCGTGATCTCGGCATCGCCGATGCCACCAGCGGGCAGGTGATCTGCCATCTGGTCAAGGCCAATCCCGATATGCCGCCGGAGCAGGGCACCGGCTGGCACAAGCATCTGTGCGATTTTCAGATCGTCATCATGACCAAGGGCTGGGCGCGCTTCATGTACGAGGACAAGGAGACGCTCGTCGAGGCCGGCGACGTCATCCATCAGCGTCCCGGCATCACCCACTACCTGTTCGATTACTCGAAGGACATGGAATACCTCGAGATCGTCAGCCCCGCCGATTTCAAGACCGTGGACGTGCCGCCGGCGACCGAAGCGGTGCCGCCAATCACGCCGTGGAAATGATCGCCAAGCAGGACAGAGAGGAGGGATCGCAATGTCGTCTGCGGAGGAGTTAACCTTTGTTATCGGCCGCTGGCTGCGGCCGATCGTCATGCTTCTGTATGTGGTGCGCAGCCTCGGGCTGATGACCACATCTAGCCGTGAACAACGCAGTACGCTGCTCGATCAGTGATTCGGACGCGGTTCGTTCCACCCGCGTTCCAAATCTTAAGATACGGTGCGCGCGCGTCGCGTTTTGAAACAGCGCGCACCGATGCCCGCCTCAGGCCATGCCCGCCTGCTTCTCGCGCGGCTTCCGCCAGGCGATGACGTTGGCTTCCAGCGCGCCGCCGGTGGTGTCGTTGCGCCACTGGCCGTTGACGAAGCGACAGGCGAACGGCAGCTGATACGTTCCGCTATGATCCTCACAAAGTACTTCCACGCGCTGTTCCGGCGCAGGTTCGCCATTGCCATCGAATTGCGCCAACCGTTTTTCGCGCGTTGCCATGCGATCTGTCTCCACTGCCCAAGGTCGAGCCAAAAGGGATCGAACCAAACAAGTTCCGAAGGCCCCCGTCCCCACGAGTAGTCCCGTAATGGGTGAAGCACACCGCTTGAATGCGGTTTCAGTGTGGTATGTCTGCCTTGCTTTCAGCGTCGCGAGCACAAAACTGTGAATGACGCATTTGCCTGGAGACACCGATGACTGCTCGCTTTGTTCTCGCCTTGCTGGCACCGCTCGCACTCGGCGTCGCCGGAACCGCGCATGCGCAGGACGTTCCCGGCATCGAGATCTGCACCGTCGAGAAAACCATGGAGCGGCGCACCAGCTGTCTGCAGAGCAATGTCGATTTCCTGCAGAAGACGATCAACAAGCTCACATCGGATCATCAGCAGAAGCTCGATGCTACCAATCGGCAGATCGTGAGCTTGCAGAGTTCGGTCGCGAGCTTGCAGAAGCTCGTCACCGATCTGCAAACAGCGCAGGTCAAGCTGACCGAGGACCTGAAGAAGAAAGCCGACGCGCCGCCGGCGAAGGATGCCGCGCCCGCCAAGGACGGGACGAAGTAGCAAATCGTCATTGCGAGCGAAGCGAAGCAATCCATCCCACCGCGCGTGCGGAACGATGGATTGCTTCGTCGCTTCAGCGCAAAATTGCTTTGCAATTTTGTCGCGAGCTCCTCGCAATGACAGGAAGCGCGTCTCGGCTCACGCCACCCGATACTGCTCCATCACGTCGCGATCCGGCTCGTAGCCGAGGCCGGGGCCCTGCGGCACGGCGACATGGCCGTTGGCGTCGACGTCGATGCGGTCGCCCCACAGGCAGGCCGGACGCTTCATGAAGAACACCTCGATCAGCCCCGCGTCGCGGATCGCCATCAGATGCAGCGTGGCGAGGAACCCCGGCCCGAAATAGGGCGAGTGCGGAATCACCTGGACGCCGAACTCGTCGGCGAGGACGGCCACCCTCAGGAATTCGGTGATGCCGCCGACCTTGATCACGGAGGGCTGCGCGTGACTGACCGCGCCCGCGGTCATCATCTGGCGGAATTGATGCACGGTGCAGGCGTTCTCGCCGGCTGCGATATCGAGCCGGCCTTCTCTACGTACCTCGGCGAGCGTCGCAAAATCCTCCGGCGGCCAGACCGGCTCCTCCAGGAACAGCGGCGCGGCCTGCTTGCAGTCGCGCGCGAACTGGATCGCCGCGGGTCCGTCCAGCGGGCAGTTCATGTCGACCATCAGCGGCACGTCGGGGCCGATCGCCTCGCGCGCGGCGGTGACCGCAGGCACGGTGGTCTCGTGCAGCTTGATCGCGGAATAGCCCAGCTTGATCGCCTTCTTGCATTCGGCGGCGATATGCGCCGGATTGCCGATCCGCATCAGGCTCGCATAGGCCGGGATCGCGTTGCGCTTTGCGCCGCCGATCAGTTGATGCAGCGGCACGCCCTTCACCTTGCCGGCGAGATCCCATAGCGCGATGTCGAGCGCCGAGATCGCAAACATCGTGATGCCGTAGCGGCCGAACAGATGCAGGTTGCGCTGGATCTGCTCCATCGCGGCGGGGATGCTGGCGGCGTCGGGCACCTCGAGGCCGCGGGCCTGCGGCGCGATCATCTCGGCCACCGCCGTGCAACTCGTCTTCGGGCAGACATAGGCGAAGGCATCGCCCCAGCCGGTGAGGCCGGCATCGGTCGAAACCTCGACCAGCACCATGTCGAGCGCCGAGATCGCGGAAGCTCCCTGGCGGAAGCTCGCGGGCCCGGCGTCATAGGGAATGCGGATATGGTGGGCGCGGACGTCGGTGATTTTCATTGTTGTTGTCCTTCCGATCGCAGGATGTGCCTGGAATTCGTGGTGGCCGGACACTTGAGCCTGAAGAACGGCGTCGCTTCGGCTGGTCTGGGTTCCGGCCATCGCAAATCTTGCTCGTAACGAGTCTTGCTTGCGACAAGTCTTGCTCGTGAATCATGTCGAAGACGTGGATGCCCGGCGCACGGCCGGGCATCACGAACCGCAAAGTTGTGGAGGAAAGCCCTCAACTGCTCTTCTCGCCGCTCATGATGGGGCCGAACCGCTCCCAGCTCTCGCCCTTGAAGCGCATCATCTGCAGCTGCTCGATCGGCGCATAGTCGTCCGGCCCGGTCTTGATCTTGGTGCCGGGCAGATAGATGCCGATCTCGAAGTTGAGGCTGGCCGCCTGCTTCATCAGGTTCTCGCGGGTAAGATTGTCGCCGCATTGCCGCAACACCTGCTCCAGCCCCTTGGCGACACCATAGCCGAATACGGTCGCGGCGTCGTCGAGGTCGCCTTCGGGATACCACTTGGTCATGAAGGCGCGCCACTCGGTCATCGCCGGATCGTTCTTCCACTCGGTATCCTTGGGGTCCTTGAGATACGCCGTGGACAGCACGCCCTGGCTCGCTTCATAGCCGGCGGGCTTCATCACGCCGCCGATCGAGCCGGAGACGTTGGTCAGGAACTGCACCGGATGCCAGTCGAGCTCGGCGGCTTTCTTGATCGCCTGCGCCGCGAATTTCGGCGTTGCAATGTTGACGAAGATGTCGGGGTTGGCGCCCTTGATCTGCACGATCTGCGAATCCACCGTCGGTGACGAAGTCTCGTAGGAGGATTCGACGACGATCAGCTTCTTGGCCTGGTCGCCGAGCCCGTCGTGCAGGCCGATCAGATAGTCCTTGCCGAAATCGTCGTTCTGATAGAGCACGCCGATGGTCTTGCCCGGATAGTTCTGCAGAATGTACTTGGCATAGATGCGCGCTTCGACCTGGTAGCTCGGCTGCCAGCCCATGGTCCACGGGAAGTTCTTCGGATCATTCCACTTGGCCGCGCCGGTGGAGACGAACAGCCGCGGCACCTTCTTGGCGTTCATGTATTTCTGGATCGCGGTATTGCCCGGCGTGCCCAGCGGATTGAAGATCAGGAGCACCTCGTCGCTTTCGACCAGCTTGCGGGCCTGCTCGACCATCTTCGGCGGCGAGTAGGCGTCATCGTAGGAGATGAAGTTGACCTTGCGGCCGTTGATGCCGCCTTCGCTGTTGAGCTTGTTGAAATAGGCGGCTTCGGTCTTGCCGATCGTGGCGTAGGCGGACGCCGGACCGGAATAGGGCATGATGTTGCCGACCTTGATCTCGGTGTCGGTCGCGCCCGGATCGTATTTCTTCTGCGCGTTGGCGGCGCTTGCGGCAGCGATCGTCAAAAGTCCCGCAAGCGCCGCGGATTTGACGCAGTTGGCATAGCTCAAGCGTTGGTGGTGCATCATTGTCCTCCCTGACATGCTGGCCGCGGCTCTTGCAGTCTTGATTATCGGGCAGCTTGATGAGCCGTCGGATCGATGCGTTGGCGAGTATGCACGATTGCAACATTGTTGCCAGCGACGGCTTTGCGGGTAAATTTCCGTGGAGCGGAACCGCGGTTTCGCCGTCGGGCAGCAAGGACTGTCAAATGCCGCGCGCGGCAGCCGTGCATGATGCCCGAGCTTTGCAGGAAAGCCGTCATCCATGAATCCAGCCCAGAAGGCGCTCTGGTATATCGAAAGCCATCTCGGCGCGCCGCTGACGCTCGACGAGATTGCCGCCGTAGCCGGCGTCTCGCGCTTCCATCTGGTACGGGCGTTCGCGGAGGCGACCGGGTTCTCGGTGATGCGTTATGTGCGGGCCCGGCGGCTCAGCGAAGCCGCGCGCCAACTCGCGGCCGGTGCGCCCGATATTCTCAGCCTCGCGCTGGATGCGGATTACGGCTCCCACGAAGCATTCACCCGCGCGTTTCGCGACCATTTCGGCGTCACGCCCGAGACGGTGCGCGCGACAACGTGTCTGACGACACTCAATCTCCAGGAGCCGATTACCATGATCTCGACAGCTCTCGACCACATCGATCCGCCGCGCATCGCCACCGGGAAGGCGTTCCTCGTCGCCGGCATCGGCGAGCGTTACAACCACGGCAATGGCAGCGATGCCGGCATTCCGAACCAGTGGCAGGGCTTCCACCAGCAATGCGCGCATATCCCCCGCCAGGTCGGCAATGTTGCCTATGGCGTCTGCTGCAACGGCGATGATGCCGGCAATTTCGATTACATCGCCGGCGTCGAGGTTGCCGATTTCTCCGACCTGCCGCGCGAGTTCGCGCGCGTCCGCATTCCCGAGCAGAAATACGTTGTGTTCACCCACGCCGACCACATCTCGACCATCCGCCGCACCGTCAACACGATCTGGAATCGCTGGCTGCCGCAATCCGGCATGAAGGTCGCGGACGCGCCGAACTTCGAGCGCTACGACGAGAAGTTCGATGCGAGTACCGGCAATGGCGGGCTGGAGATCTGGGTGCCGGTGAAGGAGTAGCGGGCGCCGGTGCAGCAAACCCTGGTGTCGCCCCCGCAAAAGCACTAGGGCATTTACACATCTCTTCGAGGCTAGAAAACCGACTCATCATCAAGGGGTTAGCTACTAGGCGAGAGCCGAAATCGGCGGGCGCAACCCTAGTGCAGATGAGTAAGTTCTCTGCGGTTTTCGGCCAACTCTTTGAGAAGACTCCGGAAAGACTGCGGAGGATATGTATATACGCTAGTGCTTTCGCAGGGACGACACCGTCTTGTTGTTCGCGAGTGCCTAGATCAATGAGAGCGCGCCAGGCAGAACGCGACGACCTCTTCCAGCGCGGTCTTCATCGGCGAGGGCGGGAACAGCGCCAGCGCGTCGACCGCCATCGCGCCGTAGTGCTGGGCGCGGCTGATGGTGTCTTCCAGGGCGCGGTGCTTTGTCATCAGTCCGATCGCGTGATCGAGGTCGGCCAATCCGATCTCGCCGCGCTCCAGCGCGCGGATCCAGAACTTGCGTTCGGTGACATTGCCGCGGCGGAAGGCGAGCACCACCGGGAGCGTGATCTTGCCCTCGCGGAAATCGTCGCCGACATTCTTGCCGAGTTTTGCGGATTTGCCGCCATAGTCGAGCACGTCGTCGACGAGCTGGAAGGCGATGCCGAGATTCATGCCGACCGAGCGGCACGCGGTCTGCTCGGCCTTCGGACGGTTGGCGATCACGGGGCCGACCTCGCAGGCGGCGGCGAACAGCTCCGCGGTCTTGCAGCGGATCACCGCGAGATATTCGTCCTCGGTGGTCGCGGTGTTCTTGGCGGCGGCAAGCTGCATCACCTCGCCCTCGGCGATGGTGGCGGCGGCGGCGGAGAGGATGTCGAGTGCGCGGAGCGAGCCGACCTCGACCATCATCCGGAACGCCTGGCCGAGCAGGAAGTCGCCGACCAGCACGCTGGCCTCGTTGCCCCACAGCATCCGCGCGGACAATTTGCCGCGGCGCAGCTCGCTCTCGTCGACCACGTCGTCATGCAGCAGGGTCGCGGTGTGCATGAACTCGACCGCGGCGGCGAGCTTGATATGGCCGTCGCCGGCATAGTCCGCGAGCTGGGCCATTGCCAGCGTCAGCATCGGGCGCAACCGCTTGCCCCCGGAGGAGATCAGGTGATTGGCGACCTCGGGGATCATGGTGACCTCGGAGCCGGTCCGCGAAAGGATCGTCGCGTTGACGCGCTCCATGTCGGCGGCGAGAAGTCCCACCAGCCCGTCGATCGAAGCATTGGACGGGCTTTCGAAGGGTACAATAACCGCCACGCTGGTCTCCAATTTTGCCGAATACGCACTATGCTCAGCTATAACAATAGAAACTGAGCGGTGCAGCGGCAAGGCCATCAAGTTATTGACATGTGGCGCAAGTGCCGCACTGCCGGGGCGACAGGAGAGCGTATTTTGCGGGAATTGGTACGGACCAATGACATGGTGCTGGTCTCCGCCATCGGCGCGCTGCTCGACAGCGCTAACATCCATCATCTGGTGCTGGACCAGAACATGAGCATCATCGAGGGCTCGCTCGGCGTCTTGCCGCGGCGGATCCTTGTGCATGAGGACGACAACCACGAGGCCCGCCAGCTCCTGACCGATGCCGGCCTCGGCCACGAATTGCGGGCCGATGACTAGAGCGTTTTCGAGCGAAATGGGCCCCGGTTCGCGTGAAGAAAACGCGTCAAAAAGCGAGTCTGCGGCCGCCGGGATCACCGAAGACGGATTTCTCGGTGGCCAATTGCGCCTGCGGCAACCCCGCAGCGGCCACCGCGCCGGCCATGACGCGATCCTGCTCGCCGCGGCGACGCCGGCTCGATCAGGCGACCGCGTCGTCGATCTCGGCTCCGGCGTCGGCGCGGCCGGGCTGGCGGTGGCGCGGCGGGTGAGGGGGATCGATCTCGTCCTGGTCGAAATCGACCCGGCCCTGGCCGAGCTTGCGCGGAATAATGCCGGCACCAACGCGATCATGGCGAAGGTGATCGTGCTTGATGTCGAAGCCAGCGCCGCAGCCTTCGATGATGCCGGCCTCAGGCCGGATAGCGCCGACGTCGTGCTGATGAACCCGCCGTTCAACGATCCGTCGCGGCACCGCGCCTCGCCGGACGGTGTGCGCGAGCGCGCCCATGTCGCGAGCGCGACCACGCTGGCCGGCTGGGTTCACGCGGCGCGGCGGATTCTCAAGTCGAACGGGCAGCTTGCGCTGATCTGGCGGGCCGACGGCATTGCCGAGGTGCTGGCTGCGCTGGACCGTGGTTTTGGCAGTGTCGAGATCCTGCCGGTTCACGGCGACGGGGCGTCGCCGGCGATCCGAATCCTGGTGCGGGCGACCAAAGGCGGCCGGGCGCCGACGCGGCTCCATGCCGCACTGCTGCTCAATGAAGAGTCAGGCGTGCCCAATAAATGGGTGCAGGAGGTGTTGGCTGGGAAGGGGGAATTGCCGCTGGCGCGGCGCTAAAACGATCATGCTCGAACAGGAAGCCAAGGCGCGATGGCATTGCGCTTTAGCGGGCAGGCATGCTGCCCACGTCGTCAGAGGCACTAAATCACTGCGAAGCCGTTTCCGACTGGCGGTCCGGCGTGGACGTGAAGTGGATCGCCGCCAGGAGTGTACCGATCAGCAAAATCAGCAGATAGATTTTCATAAGTCCCTCTCCGCCCGCGCATTGCAGCCCCAATGACAAAATGCAAAACGCGTTCCACGGATTCCAATGACAGTGGCGTGATAAAAAGTGGTTAATTCGAGGTAACGGCATGAGTGAACAAATAAGTGATCACGCTGGACGTTCGGGACTGCTCGAACGCGTGCAGACAATGTTGCCGGCGCGCTTCAGGCGCGGCGCGGCCGTCGTGCCGGTGGTGCGGCTGGCAGGCGTGATCGGCGCGGTGACGCCGCTGCGGCCCGGCATGACACTCTCCGGCGTCGCCAAGATGCTGGAGCGCGCCTTTGGCACGCGGAATGCCAAGGCGATAGCGCTGGTGATCAATTCGCCGGGCGGCTCGCCGGTGCAGTCGCGGCAGATCTATCTGCGCATCCGGCAACTCGCCGCCGAGAAGAAGTTGCCGGTGCTGGTGTTCGTCGAGGACGTCGCGGCCTCCGGCGGCTACATGATCGCCTGCGCGGGCGACGAGATCTATTGCGACCCGTCCTCGATCCTCGGCTCGATTGGCGTGGTCGGCGGCAGCTTTGGCCTGGAGGGGCTGATCAAGAAGATCGGGGTCGAGCGCCGGCTGTATACGGCGGGTAGCCACAAGGCGATGCTCGATCCGTTCCTTCCCGAGAACCCCGACGACGTCGCCCGGCTGAAGGCGATCCAGCGCGAGATCCATGCGATCTTCATCACGCTGGTGAAGCAGAGTCGCGGCAGCCGCCTCAAGGGCGCCGACGACATGCTGTTCACCGGTGAATACTGGGCCGGCGATACCGCGATCGGTCTCGGGCTCGCCGACGGCATCGGCGACATCCGCTCCACGCTACGGGCCCGCTATGGCGACAAGGTGCTGACCCCGGTGATTGCGCCGGCCAGCGGCTTGCTGTCCGGCCTGCTCGGCCGGCGGGCGCCGGGGGCAGGGTCGCTGGCGGCGCTGGACGGGCTGGCCGCGCTGCCGGACGAGGTGATCTCGGCGCTGGAAACCCGGGCGATTTGGGCCAGATTCGGGCTGTGAACACAGGGATGTGAGCGCGCCATTTAGCCCCAAAACCGCGATTGCGGCGCAGGCCGCCTTGCGCGAGAATGCCTGTCATTGGGGGCCTGACAGACGTGAACGACAAGGATCGACCGATGCCGCCGCTGATTGCATTCGCAGGCGTCTTGGGAAGCCTGGCCGTGGTCCGCTGGGCGTACAAGACGGCCGTCCGGATCAACCAGGAACTCGAAGAGGCGCGATTGTCCCGCGTGGCCGAGGCCACCCGCGCGGGCGAAATCAAGACCCTGCGCCGCGACCCCGTGACCGGAGCCTATCGCCCGGGCTAGGACTTGGATCTCCCTCGCCCCGCTCTTGCGGGGAGAGGGCCGGGGTGAGGGGCTGTTTCCGCAGATTCGAAAGACCTAAGTTCGCGGAGAGTTCCCCTCACCCGAAATGCGCGCTGCGCGCGAATTTCGACCTCTCCCCGCAAGCGGGGCGAGGTGCAGAAACATCCCCCATCGCCTTGATTCCATTGGCTGCCGCCGATACGGTCCCGCGCGCCTCACACCCCCTCGCGAGATCGATTCCAACGATGGACGCCCTGCCTGACCACATGCGCCCGGAACGTTCGTTCCAGGGCTTCATCCTGGCCCTCCAGCGGTTCTGGGCCGAGCAGGGTTGCGTCATCCTGCAGCCCTACGACATGGAAATGGGCGCCGGCACCTTCCATCCCGCGACCACGTTGCGCGCGCTGGGGCCCAAGCCCTGGAACGCGGCCTATGTGCAGCCCTCGCGGCGGCCCAAGGACGGCCGCTACGGCGAAAACCCCAACCGCCTCCAGCACTACTACCAGTTCCAGGTGATCATGAAGCCGTCGCCGCCGAACCTTCAGGACCTGTACCTGAAGTCGCTGGCCGCGATCGGGATCGACGCCGCCGTCCATGACATCCGCTTCGTCGAGGACGACTGGGAAAGCCCGACGCTCGGCGCCTGGGGCCTCGGCTGGGAGTGCTGGTGCGACGGCATGGAAGTGTCGCAGTTCACCTACTTCCAGCAGGTCGCCGGCGTCGAATGCGCGCCGGTCGCGGGCGAGCTTACCTACGGACTCGAGCGGCTCGCGATGTATGTGCAGGGCGTCGACCGCGTCTACGACCTCAACTTCAACGGCCGCGAGGGCGCCGAGAAGGTCACCTATGGCGATGTTTTCCTGCAGGCCGAGCAGGAATATTCGCGACACAATTTCGAGCACGCCGACACCGCGATGCTGTTCGAGCAGTTCAGGATGGCCGAGGACGCCTGCCGCAAATATCTCGCCGCCGGCTGGCGTGAGGGTGGGAATCAAAAGGAACATCTGATGGCCTTGCCGGCCTACGACCAGTGCATCAAGGCGAGCCACGTGTTCAACCTGCTCGACGCCCGCGGCGTCATCTCGGTGACGGAGCGGCAGAGCTACATCGCCCGCGTGCGCGACCTGGCGAAGGCCTGCGGCGAGGCATGGATCCACACTGAAACGGGCAGGGCGGTCTGATGCCCGATCTTCTCCTCGAACTGTTCTCCGAAGAAATTCCCGCGCGCATGCAGGCCAAGGCGGCCGACGATCTGCGCCGCATGGTGACCGACAAGCTGGTCGCTGAAGGCCTCGTCTACGAGGGCGCCAAGGCGTTCGCGACCCCGCGCCGTCTTGCGCTCACCGTGCACGGCATCCCCGCGCGCCAGCCCGACCTGAAGACCGAACGTCGCGGCCCGAAGATCGGCGCCCCCGATGCGGCGGTGCAGGGCTTTCTGAAAGCGACCGGTCTCACGTCGCTGGAAGAGGCAAAGATCCAGAAAGACGCGAAGGGCGACTTCTACATCGCGCTGATCGAAAAGCCCGGCCGCACCGCGATCGACGTGATCGCGGAAATGCTGCCGGTCATCATCCGCACCTTCCCCTGGCCGAAATCGATGCGCTGGGGTGCGCGCTCGGCGAAATCAGGCTCGCTCACCTGGGTGCGCCCGCTGCACGCCATCACCGCGACCTTCGGTCTGGAGACCGAGGAGCCCGACATCGTCAAGTTCTCCGTCGACGGCATCGAGGCCGGGCAGACCACCTATGGCCATCGCTTCATGGCGCCGGGTGCGATCTCCGTGCGCCGCTTCGAGGATTACGAGGCCAAGCTGAAGGCCGCGAAGGTGATCCTCGATCCGCAGGCGCGCAAGGACATCATCCTCGAGGACGCCAAGGAGCTGGCGTTCGCGCAGGGCCTCGAACTGGTCGAGGATCAGGTGCTGGTCGACGAGGTTTCGGGCCTCGTCGAATGGCCGGTCGTGATGATGGGATCGTTCGAGGAGCAATACCTGTCGATCCCCGACGAAGTGATCCGCGCCACCATCCGCAACAACCAGAAGTGCTTCGTGGTCAGGGATCCCAAGACGGGCAAGCTGACCAACAAGTTCGTGCTGACCGCCAATATCGAGGCGCCCGACGGCGGCAAGACCATCGTCGCCGGCAATGAGCGCGTGATCCGTCCGCGGCTGTCCGACGCAAAATTCTTCTACGAGACCGATCTGAAGACCAAGCTGGAAGACCGGCTGCCGAAGTTCGAGCAGATCGTGTTCCACGAGAAGCTCGGCACCCAGGCGGAGCGCATCAAGCGGATCGAGCGGCTCGCCGCCGAGATCGCGCCGCTGGTCGGCGCCGACGTCGCGAAGACCAGGCGCGCCGCGCGCCTCGCGAAGGCTGATTTGCTGACCGAAGTGGTCGGCGAATTCCCGGAGTTGCAGGGCCTGATGGGCAAGTACTATGCGCTGGCGCAGGGCGAGGATGCGTCCGTCGCCGCCGCGAGCGAGGACCACTGGAAGCCGCAGGGGCCGACCGATCGCGTGCCGACCGATCCGGTCAGCGTCGCGGTCGCGCTGGCGGACAAGCTGGACACGCTCGCCGGATTCTGGGCGATCGATGAGAAGCCGACGGGTTCGAAGGACCCGTTCGCGCTGCGCCGGGCAGCGCTCGGCGCGATCAGGCTGATCGTCGAGAATACGCTGCGCCTGCCGATCCTGAAGACGGCCAAATCCGCGTTGCTCGGATTGTCGCTCAAGGCCGATGCCGAAACGCTGCCGAACGATCTGCTAGCCTTCTTTGCCGACCGCCTGAAGGTCCAGCTGCGCGATCAGGGCGCGCGCCACGATCTCGTCGATGCCGTGTTCTCGCTTGGTGGCCAGGACGATCTGCTGCTCGTCGTCCGGCGCGTCGAGGCGCTCGGCAAATTCCTCGACAGCGACGACGGCAAAAACCTGCTCGCTGGCACGAAACGCGCCAGCAACATTCTCGCGATCGAGGAGAAGAGGGACAAGCGGACCTTCGACGGCGCGCCTGACGCCGCGCTCTACACGCTCGACGAAGAGAAGACGCTGGCCAAGGCGATCGACCAGGTGAAGGCCGAGGCCTCCGCCGCCGTCGCCAAGGAAGACTTCGCCGCTGCGATGAGCGCGATGGCCAAGCTGCGTCCGGCGGTTGACGCGTTCTTCGACAAGGTCAAGGTCAACGACGACGATCCGAAGGTGCGCGAAAACCGCCTGAAACTGCTCAACGAGATCCGCGCGGCGACGCGCGCGGTAGCGGATTTCTCTAGGATCGAGGGCTGACCGATGGACCGCGCGACGCTCGCCGCTTACGACAAGGAGGCGGCGGCGTTTGCGCAGGACTGGCACGGCCAGCCGGCGCCGGTCGATCTGCAGGAGATCGTCGGGCAATTCTTGATCAAGGGCGGCGCGACCGCCGATATCGGTTGCGGCAGCGGGCGCGAGGTGGCGTGGCTCAATGCCAATGGCTTTCCGGCCGAAGGTTTTGACGCCTCCGAGGGCCTGCTCGCGGAGGCCCGCGCCCGCTATCCGGCGCCGCGCTTCACCCGCACCGAACTGCCCGCGCTATCAGGCATCGCGGCCGGCAGCTTCGACAATGTGCTGTGCGAGACCGTGATCATGCATCTCGATCACGCGCTGATCGCGCCGTCGGTGCGCCGCGTGTTCGAACTCGTGAGACCCGGCGGCGTCCTCTATCTGAGCTGGCGCGTCACCACGGGCGACGATGCGCGCGATGCGCATGGCCGGCTCTACGCGGCGTTCGATACGGCGCTGGTGCGGTCCGAGCTGGCGGCGGCCGAGCTGCTGCTCGACGCGGAGGTCGTCAGTGCCTCGTCCGGCAAGGTCATTCACCGGCTGGTCGCCGGCAAGGGCAGGCGATGATGGCGCGGCTCGCGACATGCGCCTGCGGACAGCTCCGCGTCACCTGTCAGGGCGAGCCCCTCAAAGTATCGCTGTGTCATTGCCTGGAGTGCCAGAAGCGCACCGGCAGCACCTATGGCGTCGCGGCGTTCTTTCCGCGCACCGATGTGGCGCCGCAAGGCGAGGCACGCGAATACAGCCGCATTGGCGGCAGCGGGTCTGCCGTGGTGTTCCACTTCTGCCCGAATTGCGGATCGTCGGTCTATTGGGAGCCCGGTCGTGCGCCGGACCTGATCGGCGTTGCGGTCGGCGCCTTCGCGGACCCGGATTTTCCCGCGCCGTCGCAATCGGTCTTTACGCAGCGCCGGCACGCTTGGGTGGTCGACAAATGAGCGACCACCGCTGACGGGCATGTCTCGTCTGAAATATTTCGACACAATTTGCAATTTGTTAACCATGCCCTGCGAAGGTCCTGACGAAGCAACGATTTCTTAAGACATCGCCCCCGCGCCAATGCAGGGACCGCCCGATGACCTCGATCGGCACCGCGCCCAATCCCTACGCTCAGTATGGTTCGGCCTATGCGCGGGCAGCAGCGACGCCCTCGCTGGCGGCGACCTTGTCGGGCGACGGCACCGCCGGCGATCTGTCGGCGTCCTCGACATCCAACGCCGCAACCAACCTCACGCTGTCGGACGCCGCCCGCGCGCAGCTCGCCAAGGCTCCGCTGCCGGATTTTGCCGCCGTCACCAGCGATGCACGTATCACGCTCGACCGGCTCTACACGGTCGCCGGCGTCAAGGCACCGATCGTCGACGGCAATACCACCATCGATCTCTCGACGCTGGACCGTCGCTCGCTGTTTGCGATCTCAACCAACAATGGCGGCAAGTTCACCCCGGACGAGCAGGCGGTTGCGGCGACCGAGCTGAAGCAGCGCTTCGACAAGGCGATGGAGCCGTCGCTGGCGACCACGCGCCTGACCGGCGACTACAGCATCAGCTACAAGGCCGCGCTCGATTATCTCGATGGTGCGAGCGATGAGGAGAAGGCCACCGCAACCTGGGCCAGCCAGCGCGCCGCGGTGCTGAAGGGCTATCAGGCGACGCAGCAGGATCCGAACACGGCGCCATCGGGAATTTCCGGCGATCCGATCGCGGCCGCGCTGGCGGGGACGGCGTCTCCCACAAAGAGCACGACCCGCGACTTCAGCAGCATTGCCAGCGACGTGCGCGCCTTCCTCGATCGGCAGAAGAGCGAGGCGGCGAAAAGCGGCAAGGAGCTGGTCTACGATTCCCGCCGCAAGACCGGACAGATCGCCGACCTGTCCTCGCTCGACAACCGCTCGCTCTCGGCGATCTCGCTGAACCAGGACAAGAAGTTCTCCACCGAGGAGATCTTCGCGGCCAAGCAGGAACTCAATACGCGGACGCGTCTCGCCGTGCTCGACGCGCTGAAGCAGAGCCAGACCGCCGGCGATCCGCGCCAGTTCAGCCTCGGCATCCTCAAGCAATATTCCTCGATGAGCGCGGAGGAGCGCCAGGCGGCCAACTGGACGCAGGATTTCCAGGACGCCGCGATCAAGAGCTACAAGTCGACCTCGACGCTACTCTCGATCCTCAAGTCGTAACCCGGCACGGCATCAGAACGGAAGAGCCCCGCCCGGAGGGGAGGCCGGACGGGGCTTTCTGGTCCGGTCGATCCTCGCGCACATCCGCTTGCGCGGCGCCCGGACTGTCGTTCAGGCGATCGTGCTGACGTTGATCTAGTCGACCACCTGAACGATCCGTCGCGAACGCGGCTCGACCAGAACGGTCTCGCCGTTCACGACGGTGTAACGATAGGGCGTCGCGCCGAACCGCTGCGGCACGTCGTAATAGGTCACGCCAGCGTCAGGCAGCACGGTGCCGACCACGACGCGATCCGGAACCGTGTAGTTCGGTACGCGCTCGCGCACAATGTATTCGCGGAATGCCGGACGCTGTTCGACCGCGATGCCTCCGTCATCATCGACGGCGACAGCCGGACCACCGCGGACGATGCCAACGGTCTGGGCCTGTGCGGCAACAGCCGGCACCGTGATCGCGGCAGCAACCGCTGCAACGGCAAGTAATCTGTTTCGCATGGCTCGCTCCATTTTTTCACGCAGCACGCCGGCCGTCGCCGGTGCGCATGCCGAGCCAATGCATGTGCTGTGGTGATGTTCCGGAAAACCGCCGCCATATACGCGGCAATTTGGAGCAATTTTCGTGAGTTGCGGGAACTCGTCGGCGGGACCTGCGTCTTGATGTGGGAACTTCCCTCAGCGGATAAACTGCCGCTCGATTCGCTCCTCCAAGCAACCCCCGGAGAAAACTTCAATGACCATCACCGCTGGGCATCTACCTGCTATCGTGGCTCTGATCGCGGGCGTCCTGATCCTGATCATGCCGCGGCTCCTCAATTACATCGTCGCGATCTATCTGATCTTCGTCGGGCTCGTGGGGATGGGTCTGCTGCGCTGGCTGCACCTCTAGCGGGAAAGCGGGGTTTCGCGGCTTGCGCGGAACCCCTCAAAATGGTGTAAGGCGCGCATCTTCGACCCCTCCTTCCGGATTGTTGTCTGACATGGCCAAAGCCGTCGCGAAGTCCAAGAAAACTGCTGCGAAAACTGCCGAGAAAACAGCAGCGAAATCAAAGCCCTCCGCCGCAGCCCGCAAGGCCGCACCAGTGCGCAAGGCGCTGAAGAAGAGCGCCCCGAAGGCGGCGCCGAAAACCGCCCCCAAATCGGCTGCAAAGCCGGCCGCAAAGCCCGCCGGCAAGGCGCCGGCGAAGGCCGTTGCGAAGAAGGCGGCCCCGGCTGCGATCAAGGCCGGCAAGTGGGTCTATACGTTCGGCGACGGCAAGGCCGAGGGCCAGGCGACCTTGCGCAATCTGCTCGGCGGCAAGGGCGCCAACCTCGCGGAAATGGCCAATCTCGGCCTGCCGGTGCCTCCCGGCTTCACCATTCCGACCTCGGTCTGCACCTATTTCTACGAGCACGACAAGACGTATCCGAAGGAATTGAAAGCACAGGTTGAAAAGGCGCTCGACTATGTCGGCAAGCTGACCGGCAAGACGTTCGGCGACGCCAAGAACCCGCTGCTGGTCTCGGTCCGCTCGGGGGCGCGCGCCTCGATGCCGGGCATGATGGACACCGTGCTCAACCTCGGCCTCAACGACCGCACCGTCGAGGCGCTCGCCGAACTCTCCGGCGACCGCCGCTTCGCCTATGACAGCTATCGCCGCTTCATCACGATGTATTCGGACGTGGTGCTCGGCTTCGAGCATCATCACTTCGAGGACATCCTCGACACCTTCAAGGACGGCCAGGGCTATTCGCTCGACACCGACCTCACCGGCGACGACTGGGTCGAGCTGGTCGGCAAGTACAAGGAAGCGGTCGCCAAGGAGACCGGCCACGACTTCCCGCAGGATCCGCACGATCAGCTGTGGGGCGCCATCGGCGCGGTGTTCTCATCCTGGATGAACGCGCGCGCGGTGACCTATCGCAAGCTGCACGACATTCCGGAATCCTGGGGCACCGCCGTCAATGTGCAGGCGATGGTGTTCGGCAACATGGGCGAGACCTCGGCGACCGGCGTTGCGTTCACCCGCAATCCCTCGACCGGCGAAAGCAAGCTTTACGGCGAGTTCCTGATCAACGCGCAGGGCGAGGACGTCGTCGCCGGCATCCGCACGCCCCAGGACATCACCGAGGAAGCGCGCCAGGAATCGGGCTCCGACAAGCTGTCGATGGAAGCCGCGATGCCGGCCGCGTTCAAGGAGCTGACGCGGATTTACACGCTGCTCGAGAAGCATTACCGCGACATGCAGGACATGGAGTTCACGGTCGAGCAGGGCAAGCTGTGGATGCTGCAGACCCGCGGCGGCAAGCGCACCGCGAAGGCGGCGCTGCGCATCGCGGTCGAGCTCGCCAATGAAGGCCTGATCTCGCGCAAGGACGCGGTGACACGGATCGATCCGGCCTCGCTCGACCAGCTGCTGCACCCGACCATCGATCCGGCCGCCAAGCGCGACGTGATTGCGACCGGCCTGCCGGCGTCGCCTGGTGCTGCCTCGGGCGAGATCGTGTTCTCGTCGGACGAAGCGGCCAAGCTGCAGGCCGACGGACGCAAGGTCATCCTGGTTCGCATCGAGACCAGCCCGGAAGACATCCACGGCATGCACGCCGCGGAAGGCATTCTCACTACCCGCGGCGGCATGACCTCGCACGCGGCGGTGGTCGCGCGCGGCATGGGCAAGCCCTGCGTCTCCGGCTGCGGCACCATCCGCGTCGATTACGGCCGCGGCACCATGAGCGTGGGCTCGCGCACCTTCAAGACCGGCGACGTCATCACCATCGACGGCTCGGTCGGCCAGGTGCTGGCCGGCCGCATGCCGATGATCGAGCCGGAGCTGTCCGGCGAGTTCGGCACGCTGATGGGCTGGGCCGACGAGGTCCGCAAGCTCGGCGTCCGCGTCAACGGCGATACGCCCGATGACGCGCGCACCGCGGTGAAGTTCGGCGCCGAAGGCATCGGCCTCTGCCGCACCGAGCACATGTTCTTCGAGGAGACCCGCATCCGCACCGTGCGCGAGATGATCCTCTCCGAGGACGAGCAGTCGCGCCGCGCCGCGCTGTCGAAGCTGTTGCCGATGCAGCGCGCCGACTTCGTCGAGCTGTTCGAGATCATGCAGGGCCTGCCCGTCACGATCCGCTTGCTCGATCCGCCGCTGCACGAGTTCCTGCCGCACACCCAGGCCGAGATCGAGGAAGTGGCGCGCGCCATGAACACCGATCCGCGCAAGCTCGCCGACCGCGCCCGCGAACTGTCCGAGTTCAACCCGATGCTCGGTTTCCGCGGCTGCCGTCTTGCGATCGCCTACCCGGAGATCGCCGAGATGCAGGCGCGCGCGATCTTCGAGGCTGCCGTCGAAGCCGGCAAGCGCACCGGCAAGCCGGTCGGTCTCGAGGTGATGGTGCCGCTGATCGCGACCAAGGCCGAGTTCGATCTGGTCAAGGCGCGGATCGATGCGACCGCCAACGCGGTGATGAAGGAAACCGGCGTCAAGCTGAGCTACCAGGTCGGCACCATGATCGAGCTGCCGCGCGCCTGCCTGATGGCGGGCGAGGTGGCCGAGACCGCGGAGTTCTTCTCCTTCGGCACCAACGACCTGACGCAGACCACCTACGGTATCAGCCGCGACGACGCCGCGAGCTTCCTCGGCACCTATGTCGCCAAGGGGATTCTCGAGATCGATCCGTTCATCTCGGTCGATCGCGACGGCGTCGGCGAACTCGTCAGGATCGGCGTCACCCGCGGCCGCAAGACGCGGCCGAGCCTCAAGGTCGGCATCTGCGGCGAGCACGGCGGCGATCCCGCGTCGGTCGCGTTCTGCCACGAGGTCGGGCTCGATTACGTCTCGTGCTCGCCCTATCGCGTGCCGATCGCGCGTCTCGCCGCAGCGCAGGCCGCGCTCGGCAAGGAGATCGCCAGCCAGGCTTGAGCGATCTTACAGTTTAGAGAGTGCGATGGCCGGGACCAAGTCCCGGCCATTTTTGTTTGTTGCGTGCGCAGTTCGTAGGATGGGTGGAGCGAAGCGATACCCATCAATTGCCTCCGCGTGGAGAGATGATGGGTATCGCTGCGCTCCACCCATCCTACGGCGCGTGCAACACTCTATTCAGTCGTCCGTGAAGAATGCGGATTGACTTGAGAAATAAGCAGAATTGGTCTTGATGTAGTATTCGATTTTGCAGGAAAGCGGGGTATTGGACCTCGCTTTCTTGCGTTTTAGGTTTTGCTTTTGGGTGATTCGTGATTCCCTGACAGCGTCGTCGACATTGGGGAATGCGATGAGCAAGCCGCGGGATGATCGCCAGAAAGACCTGTTGCTTCCGGCGCTTGATCAGATCATCGACATGGGTCATCCGCTGGTGCGGTTGGCAGCGCTGATCGACTGGAACATCCTGAATGAGCGCTT
>NZ_JAGKJL010000071.1:0-41671 GCF_020329495.1 Bradyrhizobium australafricanum
GGCAAAAGGTGAGGTCGTCATCCTCGACAATCTTGGCAGTCACAAGGGCAAGTCCGCTCGCAATGCGATCCGCGCCACCGGAGCGCACCTGCTCTTCCTGCCGCCCTACAGTCCCGATCTCAATCCGATCGAACAGGTCTTCGCCAAGCTCAAACATCTGATGCGAGCCGCAGAACCGCGCGATGTCGAGGCAACCTGGCGCAAGGTCGGCGAACTCCTCGACCTCTTTTCTGCACAAGAGTGCGCCAACTATCTCAAAAACTCAGGCTATGTTTCCGTATAAAAACAGCGTGCTCTAAGGGCGAGCCTTAGGCCCATCTAATTCGGACAGTGCAGCAAGCACAGTTTCGGTCGTCGCTCCCGTGATGGCGTCCGGCCCGACACACGCTCGACGGATGATCCCTCGTTGGTCAAGGACGTAGGTGGCCGGCATTGGCAACATCCAAAAGGAGAAGCCATAGGGAGCGGAGAGATCAAGGCCGCGCCGCAAGAGACGGCTCTTTATCTCCGCCGGCACCACGGACACCAGGCCGAACGAAAGGCTCACCCCAAGATCTAGGTCGGAGAGGATTTCCAGATCCAGTCGGTGATCGCGTTTGAAATTGCGTGGCAAGTCTCCAGTCTCGGGCGTTATGACAATTGCTCTGGCTCCGGCAGCGCGGATACTGGGGGTGGCCCCGTGAAGAGCGAGTAGTCCAGCTGCGCACAATGGGGACCAGGTCCCGTAAACGAAGGTGACGATCAACGGTGCAGTTTGTCGCAATTCCAAAGATGAAATGAGCTTTCCATTTGCCTCAGCGAGAACGAAATCGGGGGCAGGTTCGTTCGTCTTCAGGGCGCCGTCAGGAACGCCCGCCTCTCGCAGCCATGATGAAAGCAGCCGGTCGGTTCGGATGTCCAGCAAGCGAAAGCCGCTCAAGGTCTCCGCGGAGGCTTCAATCGGCGTACTGGCCGGGCGCCCCTTCGAAGCTTCGTCGTCCATTCTAGCTCTCCCCCAATGGCGCCCC
The DNA here is from genome assembly GCF_020329495.1 of Bradyrhizobium australafricanum. Taxonomy (NCBI): domain Bacteria; kingdom Pseudomonadati; phylum Pseudomonadota; class Alphaproteobacteria; order Hyphomicrobiales; family Nitrobacteraceae; genus Bradyrhizobium; species Bradyrhizobium australafricanum. The sequence continues at coordinate 1,008 of NZ_JAGKJL010000071.1, forward strand.
TCGCCGGAATCTGTCCGCGTATGTTTCTTGCATGGTGCCCGTGCGTTCTGCGAAACTAAAATTCAACTTTGGAATGGAAGTCGTTGACGAATTATCTTTAGGAATAGTCAGGCGAGCGCCGATTCAAAGTCCTGTTCCCGCAGTTGTCGGACCCGTCCGCCTCGGCCAATAGATCGGTTCCCGGCAGATTTGAAACACTTCCGGTGTCGATCCGCATGGCATCGTTTCGATAGCCAGAGGTGATTGGACGGCCGACCACCTGGTGCCTACCTTCAATGCTGAACAAAATGGAGTACGGCGAATGGCGACCTACAGGAAAAACCCCGAAGCCGTCTCGAAGTTGACTCCCGAGCAGTACCGCGTCACGCAGACTGCCGGGACCGAGCGCCCCTTCGCCAACGAATACTGGGACAACAAGGAGCCTGGCCTCTACGTCGACGTGGTTTCCGGCGAGCCGCTCTTCGCATCCTTCGACAAGTTCGACAGCGGGACGGGATGGCCGAGTTTCACGCGGCCCCTCGAGGCCGCAAACGTCGTCGAGAACGTTGACAGATCGCACGGCATGGCACGGACGGAGGTTCGCTCCAAGCACGGGGACAGCCACCTTGGCCACGTTTTCCCGGATGGACCGCGCGACAAGGGCGGGTTGAGGTACTGCATGAACTCGGCCTCCTTGAGGTTCATCCACCGCGACCAATTGGAGGGCGAGGGGTACGGCCAGTACGCAAAACTCTTCGCAAAGCAGGAGGCTTGACGATGGCAGCGACTACGGAACGCGCAATCCTGGCAGGGGGTTGCTTTTGGGGAATGCAGCAACTGGTGCGACGCCTGCCCGGTGTCGTCTCAACGCGGGTTGGGTACTCGGGCGGCGACGTCAAGAACGCCACTTACAGGAACCACGGCACGCACGCAGAAGCGATCGAGATCACGTTCGACCCGAGTCAGACGAGCTTCCGTGACCTGCTGGAGTTCTTCTTCCAGATCCACGACCCGACGACGCCTAACCGGCAGGGAAACGACCGAGGCGCAAGCTACAGGTCGGCGATTTTCTACACGAGCGAGGAACAACGCAGCGTTGCCGAGGACACCATCGCCGACGTCGAGGCCTCGGGGCTGTGGCCGGGTAAGGTGGTGACGGCGGTTTCGCCCGCTGGCGACTTCTGGGACGCCGAGCCCGAACACCAGGACTACCTGGAACGCCACCCGAATGGCTACACCTGCCACTTCGTCCGCCCGCAATGGAAGCTTCCGCGCAGAAGCGCCGCCTGAGGGTGGCGGAGGGACGTGGGGACGGCGGCGGACACAGCCTTAATTCGCTTCTGTGAAACGAGGGTTGACGCATCCTTCCAATACCCGCGCTTCCGCGCGGTCGGCGAGTACAACGGCAAAATTCATGTTCGGGCAGTTCGTGCTGCGGGGCGGTGCTTGCGTCACACCGCCGGGACACGTCCGCGCGAGCTACCGGAATTTTTCCCCGGCGCACACGCGTTGGCAAATCGCGGGACTCCGGCTGGGCGGAGTACGCTTAGCTTCGCCCCAGTCGGCGAAACCACAAGGAGAGACGAGATGACCACGAACAAGATCGTCCAGAACATGGAAGTGATCGGCGCGGACGGCGTTCACGTCGGCACCGTCGACGGTGTCGCCAACGGTCGCATCAGGCTCGCCAAGCGAGACAGCGGCGAGGGCCGGCACAAGGACCACACGCATTTCGTCGACCTCGGGCTGGTCGCCGACGTCGAGGGGCAAAGGGTTCGCCTCTCGGCAAACGCTGCGGTAGCGGTGACGTTCGAAGAGGAGCAGTCGGGAACGCCCGTCTGACGAAGGAAGAGCCGACGACCCTGGCCAGCGAGGCATACAAAAGCGCGAACCGACGACAGGAAATCGGTTTCGCAGGCATGGCGCATGCACGGCTTGAGTCAAAATCGAGAGGAAAAGGCCTTGGCGTCGAAGCTGGATCAACTACGCGCAATGACAACGGTGGTCGCCGACACGGGCGATCTTGGTGCGGTGGCGCGTCTCAAGCCGGTAGACTGCACGACGAATCCCGCGATCGTCCTAAAGCTATCGACAATCCCGAGTACAGGGATGTTGTCGAAGAAGCGTTGACATGGGGACGGAAACGGAGCGGCGACGCTGCACGCATCGCCGCCGCAACTGCCGACCGGCTTGCAGTCTCCGTCGGCGTCGAGCTCTTGCGACTTGCGCCAGGCTTTGTGTCCACCGAGGTAGACGCCAACCTGTCGTTCAATTTCGGAGCATTGGTCGCGAGGGCGCGCCAGATTATTGACGCCTACAAGCAGCGCGGCGTCGGACCCGAGCGCCTGCTCATCAAGCTCGCATCGACGTGGGAGGGAATACGCGCTGCAGATATCCTCCAAAGCGAGGGTGTGAAGTGCAACATGACGTTGCTGCTGAACCGGGCGCAGGCGATTGCCAGCGCCGAAGCTGGCGCCTTCCTGATCTCGCCGTTCGTGGGCAGCATCTACGACTGGCACAAGAAATCTGGCGGAAAGGACTTCGCCGCCGCCGAGGATCCAGGGGTCAGGTCCGTGCGGGACATCTACGGATACTACAAGTCGAACGGCATCGAGACGATCGTCATGGGCGCGTCGTTTTGCAACACCGGCCAGATCGAGGCGCTGGCCGGATGCGATCGGCTGGCGATCGCGCCAGCCCTCATGGACGCGCTTGCATCCGAGGGGGGCGAGCTCAAACGCGTCTTGGCGCCGACCACCGCAGAGCCACGCTCCCTTCGGACGGTGGAAGACGGGATCTGCCACTGGTTCGTGAGCGAAGACGCCGTCGACATAAAACACTTGGACCCCGCGGGTCCGATGGACGAAATAACCTTCCGATGGATCATGAACGAGGACGCGATCGCGACCGAGAAGCTGTCCGAGGGCATTCGCGTGCTCGCGAACGACCTGAGGACGCTCCGCCGCAGGACCGCAGAACGCCTCCTGTGAGTCCGCGACGTTGCCACGGCCGACAGCGAACGCAGAGCCGGTGATGATCGTGGTGCACCACCTGAACAACTCGAGGTCTCAACGCGTCCCATGGCTGCTCGAGGAGCTGGGGCTGCAGGTGCGTCAAGCATATCTTTCCGCGGTCGAGCGCGGCCGCGCCGACGCTCTCGCGGAGTGAAGGGCGGCGTCAGGCTGCATCGGATTCCTCGATCGCGTCTTCGGTCGGCGTGGTCGCCATACGACAGACCTATCTCCTTAGCGAAATCTTCGGCAATGCAAACGTTCTTTGCTTCTAGCGTTGCGACCACCGAAACTCTCGAGGGGTCTTACCGAGCAAATGACGGAAATGACGTGCTAGATGACCTTGGTCGAAAAAGCCCACGGCGAACGCAATTTCCGCTAACGGAAGGTCCGTCTGAGCCAACATCTCCTGGGCGCGCTCAACGCGCTTTTGCGTGAGGTAGACATGCGGCGTCACCCCGGCAGATTGCTTAAATTGTCGTGCAAAATGATGTACTGATAGTCCGGCAACTCCAGCTAGCATCGACAGATCGATACTTTCTCCCAAATGCACTTCCACGTATTCCCGCACCCGACGCATTGCGCCCGGCGACAATCCGCCCCATGCTTGCGGTGCTGGCGGCAGGGTCGAAACATCAATCGAGCCCAGGCGCGGCCGCGTGTGCAGGTCATGGCTCGTTGGATTGTTCGAGGCAGTCATAGGGCGATCGGGTGGAGTGACAAGCGCGGGCCGACTATCATTGCTGCCGGCGATCAGTAACCGCACAGAGAAATCGGTCCGGTCCAGGTGCCGGAAAATGTCGACGTTTCGCTCGAAGATCGACCACAAGCTGGTACCTGCTTGGAGACCACGGTCATCGAGCATAAGGGACGTGCGCGCGAACCGGTTTGCGCCCATGATGCGTTGGTTGCCGTCAATCGCCAGCAACATGCCTGGAGCGCCTCCCTCCGGCGGGGCTATCGCGACGATCCACTCTCGACGGAAGTGCTCACGAAAAAATCGCTCTTCTATCGCGCATGCCGATCGCAGTGTGAGCGCACCAGTGAGCGCGTGCGCTCGTTCCGAGAGTTCAGGATCGATGGCAGAGACGTCCAACACTGCTATCAATTGCCCATCAACCCCGAAGACCGGCGCACCAGAGCAGCTCAAGTTAATGTGTCTGGACCTAAAATGCTGGCTTCTGTGGACCGTGACAGGCCGCTCTTCTATGATGCAGGTGCCGATGCCGTTTGTGCCTTCCAACTCCTCGGACCACACCCCACCAAGCCAAGTTCCCCAATATTTGAACTCGCTTGCCCGCGCATCATCACCGCGATGCGCAACTACGACGCCCGAGCTATCACAGAGCAAGATGGCATAACCAGCTTCACGAACCACCTTATATAACTCATCTATCTCCTCTTGGGCACTAAAGGTGAACTTATCGAGCGGTTCGCGACAGTGCTTCAATTCAGTAGGCGTGAGGATGCGCGGCGCCCTGCTATCGACTGGATCGAGTCCGTATTTTTTTGCTGATCTTAGCCAGGAGCTTGATACTACTTCCACCCCGGACGGAGGCGCTGCCCCCTGAGCAACCGAACAAACGTGTTCGACATGTCCAGCGAAAGTGTCGAGCGAGCTTGCAGACCGCTTCGGGAGTCCCATCATCGCACCTGGTTCACGATGGACAGGTTTGTAGTGACGGCGCGCCGTCCATCTTCTGCCCGTGGCAAAGCGCGCTATCGCGGCACAGGGCGCCGCGAGTCCAATAGACACCGCGGACGCCCAAAAAAGCCTCGTCGAAGCGGCATCACGGTATACCACGCGGAGTACCCTCGCAATCGCCGCAGGGGCAGCTGACGGTACTGCTTTCGGCTGTGGAACAGCGAGCCTGACGGTGCGCCGCAAGCCAAAATTCCGCGTAAAAAAGCAAGGGCCTCCGGTCCGGATCAAATTCCTCCAAGAGTGGCTAGATCATTTGTTGGATGCTCAGCCAGCGGACAGACCTTTCGCAGTCTAGTGCTCCGCTCCGAACATCCAAAGGAGAACGCCATGACCGACACTGGACATTTGGACGCCGCGTCGGACAATATGGCTGAAGCGACGCAGCGCATCGCGACGATAGTCGCTAACGCTCGGGCCGCTCGGCACCTTCTGGATCATCGGCCGCCGGACCTAGACGAGGTACGACAAGCGCTCGAGTGCATCGTGAGGGACGCTTATCGAGCCAGTGACGTAATCTACCGGATCCGCGGGCTGCGGCCTCTTCAAGGAGGCACCACCGAAGAAGGAGCGCGTGGAGATCACTGGAGCGATCTGCGACGTGCTCAAGCAGACGCGTGACGAGGTGGCGAAAAACGGCGTATCAGTGCTGACGCACTTCGCAGGGCCCTCGCCGACTGTCCAAGCAGATCGGTGCAACTACAGCAAGTAGTCCTCAATTTGATTATCAACGCTGTGGAGGCAATGAGCGGCATGCGCGAAGAAGCACGCGAGTTGCCGATTTGCACGGAGAAAGAGGAATCAACGGCGCGCCGGTGGCGGTAAGATATTCGGGTCCGGGATTGGATCTGAAGAGTGTGGACCGCCTATTCGAGGCCTTCTATACCACCGTTTGCACAAATACAACATCGAGCAGCAGCATCGCCCGATTGTCTATCAACCGACAGCGGATTGGATTTACGATAGGGACGGGGACACCGTAGTCAGACGTAGGCCGCCGCCTTCATTTCACCGGCGAGTTCATTGTAGCAGACCGTCCATGCCTCACGGACGGCGGGCGTGAGATCTTCTCCAAGCGCCTGTTCGAGGGTCCAGAGCAGCGCTTCCCGCATCGCGTCGTAGTCGGCGAGCTTGACGCCATACTCGACATGACGGATGGCGAGATCACGCAACACAGTCGAAATCTGATCCGGCTCGGGCAAATTGTAGACGACCATAGCGAGCATGCTCATCAGCTTGATGCCCTGAATGCGCATGTTGTTGTTGAACAGCGGCCGGAAACTCGGATTCTTGGTGAGTAGCCGCTCGTAGAACAACGCCCCGGCGACCTCCGGCATCACCGCCAGCCTGGCGAAGGTGGTCTGGACAAGTTCCCGTTGCGCCGTATTCACGATGTATTTCTCCGCCCGTGGGGCCCCTCACTCGTCTATACGCAACGCTACACTCGGCATGGCGGATGCATAATCCCAGCGTACAAGCGTCACATGACCTGGCAGAACGGTTTATCTCCTAGGCCCGCCAATTCCCATGGGCCGCAGCATCATTCACATAGAAGCGGCTGCGAGGTCGTCCCATCTAGCGCCATGAAACGTCTCACTCAGCGCCAAGGGGGATAGCTAGTCAAACGCCGGCCGCCGCCTCATTTCACCGGCGAGTTCATCGTAGTAGACCGTTCACGCCTCGTGGATGGCGGGCGTGAGACTCTTCTCCAAGCGCCTGTTCGAGGGTTCAGAGCAGCGCTTCCCGCAGCGCGACGTAGTCGGCGAGCTCGACGCCATGCTCGACATGACGGACGGCAAAACCACGGCTCGCTGGCACTTACCCGGCTGATGCAAATTGTAAGCGACAGTTGAGAGCATGGACATCAGTCTGCCGACCTGAATGCGAATGCCCTTCTTGAATGGTGGCCGGAAACTCGGGTTGGTGGCGAATAGCCGCTCGTAGAACCAAGCTCTGGCGGCCTGTGGCTCACCGCCGGCCCGGCGAAGGCGGTCTGGACAAGTTCCTGCTGCGCAGCGTTCACGATGTTTCTTGCCCTGTCGTGCGCAGGCCGCTCGCTCGTTCTTGCGAGACCGCGCGTAGCATAGTGGGCGGGCTACCAAACTCGCTTACGAACGCGCGATAAAATGTTGCCATACTGTTGAACCCCCAGCCAAAAGCGATGTCGACCACCGACCGGCCAGTTCCCGTCGCCCCGGCGATCGCTTCGCGGCACCGGAGCAGTCGCTGGCGCGAAACGTATCGGGCGAAACTAACATTGTTCGGCTCGAACAGCCGGTACAACTGGCGCGCCGACATGCCGAGTGCGACGGCGGCGCTGGCGGGCGTCAGGGTGGGATCGGCGAGATGCAGATCGATATAGCGCTTGACTGCCGCGAGCCGCGCCGAGTGGGGCGAATCCCGCCCGCGATTGGTGCCCTCGTCGGAGGCGTTACAGGTCAGTGCCACGAGGCCGCAGAGATTGCGCATCACGGCTTCACTAAGTGCCTCGGGAAGCAGCGGCGCTTGCACCTTCGCCGCCTCGATAGCTGCGCCTAGCAGCAAGCCGAGCGGCGACGCGCCGGGCAGCCGAAAGGGACACTCCAGTCGGCCCCCGGTTATAATCGGCGAGAGCGCGGCCCGCGGGATGATCAGCATGTCGTACGAGGCCGGGCCTTTCGATTCCGCGTCGAATTGCCATTCGGTTGAGCTTATGCAGAAATCGCCGGCTTCATGAATGAGGTCGACCGGCGTGCTGCGCGGGGCGGCCCTCCAGATCACCGGCACTCGAAATCGGCGAACGAAGAACGCTTCGGACTTGTCCTTGGCAACATCGGCCGCTGTGCGTTGGACCCTCTCGAGTTCCGATTTGATATCTAGCAGCGCAAATTCGCCGGCAATCGATCCGCTCGCTTCCGCGCGAAAGGCGCCGGGATCCGGGACCTCGCCCGGCGTTATGCTATGGGCCTGCTTCGCGAAGTAGTCGCACCAGCACCTCACGCGATCGCGCGGCGCTATATGTTCCGTGGAAAAAGAGACTTGCATGACGACACCTATGGAACCGACCGAACGTCCAAGGTTCCCAATCTTAAACTGATCGCATGGGTAAAGCGAGGGTGCGAGACTCCCACTGTCGGAGGCGGTCATCCGACACGGTGTGGTCCCTTCGCGTCTCGGTTTCGGCGGCCGAGATGGCCGCCGCATTCTCCCGTTCGAGGAAGACCCAGATGGCCCACTAAACAGCAACCGAAGTCCGATCGGCGGAGAATGAGACATCGCGCGGCGCTCACTGAGACGACGGCGGTGATGTGCGGCCCTACAGTCATTGAGGTCGAGGTAAGGCCGAGGTTGCAAATTTTCTTGCAGGGAGATCGTGATGACCGATGCCCGCATCAGGAGACCGTCACTGATCGATCTCAGGAGGGAGATCATCGAGGGCAAACTGATCGACACGCTCATGCGCACGGCGATCGAATACGCGGGTGCAGAGCGAGGCCTGTTGATTCTTGCGCGGAATGATGAGTATCGGGTTGAGCCGGAAGTCACGACCAGCGATGATACGGTGACCGTCGGTCAGCGACAACCAAGTGTAACCGCTGCAGGTCTGCCGGAGTCTATCCTACACTACGTGATGCGGACGAAAGAGAGTGTTCTTCTCCACGATGTCGTAGACGGCGATCTCCAAGAACGGGAGGCGAGGATACGGCGGCTGGTTGATTCCAACATCATCGGCATCTTCGTCTGGGATCTTGACGATCGGATCATCGATGCCAATGAGGCTTTTCTCCGCATCGTCGGATACAGCCGCGAAGATCTCGTCTCCGGTCGACTGCGCTGGCGGGATCTGACGCCCACCGAATGGCGCGATGCCGACGACCGACGTGTGGCGGCGCTAGAGGCGACCGGAACCGCGCAACCCTATGAGAAGGAGTATTTCCTGAAAAGCGGCGGGCGCGTGCCGGTGCTGGTCGGGGCAGCGACGTTCGGCGGGCGACACGACCAGGGCATGGCCTTCGTAGTGGACTTAACCGAGCGCAAGCGGGCGGAGGAGGAAATTCGCGAAAGCGAGCGGCGTTTCAGCAAGGTGCAGATGGAGCTCGCGCACGTCAATCGCGTCACAACGATGGGAGAGCTGTCGGGCTCGATTGCCCATGAAGTCATGCAGCCAGTCGCGGCGACAGTTAACAATGCAAAAGCTGCCTTGAACTGGCTAAACGCGCAGCCGCCAAATCTGGAGGAGGCCCGGGAGGCGCTCGGTGAGACCGTCAAGGAATGCAACCGAACCACTGACGTCATATGCCGGATCCGTGCCCTAATCAAGAAGGCACCCCCACGGAAGGATGCCTTGGAGATCAACGGAGCAATCCTTGAGTGCATTGCCTTGACCCGTTGCGAAATAGTGAAGAACGGCGTTTCGGTGGAGACACAACTCGCGGAGGGCTTGCCGGTCATTCAAGGAGATCGAGTCCAACTGCAACAAGTGATCCTCAACTTGATCATCAACGCCGTCGAAGCACTAAGCTCGGTTCGCGAGGGGGCGCGAGAGTTGTTGATCACCACTGGTAAGGGCGAGCCGGACGGCGTGCTCGTCGTAGTGCGGGATTCGGGTCCAGGTCTGAGTTCAGCGGGTCTCGATCGCATCTTTGAGGCCTTCTACACGACAAAGCCCGGCGGCTTGGGGATGGGTCTATCGATCTGCCGCACCATCATTGAAGCGCATGGGGGCCGACTGTGGGCCACCGCCGCCCAACCTGACGGCGCGACTTTTCAATTCATGCTGCCTGCACAGTCAAATCAGGCCGCGTGAATTGAACATCCTGGAGCGGGCCAACAGCGGAGCAGATGGCTACCGACGTTACGAATCTTGATATGTCGCTTGGAGTTTTTCGATTTCAAGCACGCGCCCATCGCCCCCATGACCGATTCGGGGCGACTTCGGCATGTGGCCCATCGCGACATATTGCGCTGCCGCACGAACATGGTCGCTTGAGGGGCAAAGCAGACGTAGCCTCGTCGCATCTGGCTACCGGGGGTACACGGCCTAAAAGCCGCCTTGCCCTGCTCCACACGCAGGTGCCGCAAGAGCTGCCCGGCCAAGGGTACGGATCGCGGCTGGCGCATGGCGTTTTCGAAGCGTTGCGACGCGATGAAAAAGGGTGATCGCGAAGTGCCCTTCATGTCTTCCTGCGCCGCCCGACACCTCGAGTACGGCGCGCCCCTCGATGGCTGATCGAAGACGAACGGGATGCACGCGCGCACAGCGCTTTTGGACGATACCTCACGCCTATCGAATGCATGACCAAAGGTAATTTCTAATTTCATCGGCTGCGTCCGATCTTTGGGTCTGCTGGAGCCGAGCATACGCGGTCGCCTCCACAGGGATTGAAACACCGGTTGAAGGCGTTGTGGCGAGTCACCGTCCCGCGCGTGAGCAGCAAAGGAGCCCCATGAAATTACCGAGGACTGTTGGGCTGGCTGTTGCCGCCTCCCTGCTCGCCACCACTGTGGCGGCGCTAGCGGAGATCAGCGGAGCGGCTCCCATCGGCCCGACCGCGAACGCGTGTCAGGCAAACTGAACTCCGCATGAGGCGACCCGTGCTTCCGCCGCACAGAGCGACGCCTCGCACATGGATGATCACGCGATTATGCCGCGGTGAAAAAGTGGACTGCAACTCCGATGACCAATGACCAAAGCGACAAAATCTTCCATCCGAACCGTCGAGGCTTTCTCGGCGTTGCCGCTGCCACGGGCGCCGCTTCGCTGGCTCCGGGTGTCCTGATAGGAACCGCGGGGCTCGTGGAAGCATCCGAACCGGCCCCCTCCCAATCCGTGGATGCTTCCGCGAGTACTATCGCTGCCAAGTTGCCGTCGCCAGTGCCCGGCTATCTGTCATTCGGGCCGGACGAAGCCAGCCTCGTCGAGGTAATGGTCAACGTGATGTGCCCTGCGGATGCGTTGACACCCGGCGGCGTCGATTGCGGGCTTGCAGCCTACATCGACCGACAACTGGCAGGCGGTTTCGGTAAGGGCGCGCGCCTCTATATGCGCGGCCCCTGGCGCGAGGGTAAGCCTGAACTGGGCTATCAATTGCCGCTCACACCCGAGCAGTTCTTCAAGGCGGGACTCGCCGCCGCGGATGCGGCCTGCCGGAAACACAATGGCAAGGCCTTTAGTGAATTAGATGAGAGTGGCGCCGACCGATTTCTCCATGAAATTGCCGACGGCAAGGTGACGGACGAGCGCGTCCAGCTCGCCTCATGGTTCAACGAGCTCGTCTATCCGTTATTTGAGCAAGCTTGTTTCGCCGATCCCATTTACGGCGGCAATGTCTGCAAGGTGTTTTGGAAGGCGATCGGCTATCCAGGCCTCCCCGCGGTTCATTCCCAGGACATGGTCGATTTCCGTGGCAAGCCCTTCCCGGGTGCCGCCGATCCCAAATCCATCGCCGACTTCGCCTAAGGGAAGAAATCATGGCTACACGCTTGAAACATCGCACCGTCGTTTTCGTTGGCGGCGGATTTACAGCGGCGCTGGCTGCTCGCCAGCTGACAGCCAAGGGCGTCGATGTCGTCATCCTTGAACGTGGAATCGACCGCACCCACACTGCCGCAACAAGCCTGCCATCGCAGCGCGACGAACTGCGCTGGGACGTACATGGTGATCTCTTTCAGGATTGGTCCGTCCAGACCTACACGCTTCGCCATAATGAGGGCGAAACGGCACTGCCGATACGACGTCTCCAGGCCTTCAAACCCGGTGAGGGAATGGGCGGTGCGGCCAATCACTGGAACGGGCAGACCTGGCGCTGGAGCGAGTCTGACCCTGTTTTGCGTACCCACCTTGAGAATCGGTATGGAAAGAAGGCCATTCCAGCTGAAATGGCGATGCAGGATTGGGGCGTCACCTATGCAGAGATGGAGTCCTATCACGATCAGTTCGAAAAGCTGTTCGGCATTGCCGGCAAGGCAGGAAATCTGCGTGGCAAAGTGCAGGAGGGCGGAAATCCGTTCGAGGCACCGCGGCAGAACGAGTTTCCGCAAAAACCTCTGCCTATCACCGAAGCCGGCGTGATCTTCAGCGAGGCAGCCAAGAAGCTAGGCTACAAACCTTTTCCCTTGCCGGCCGCAAATTCGCCGGAGGCCTACACCAATCCCGATGGTATGCAGCTTGGTCAGTGCCAGTTCTGCGGCCATTGCGAGCGCTTCATCTGCGAAGCCAATGCCAAGGCCAGCCCCGAAGTTCTCCTCTATCCAATGCTAAGAAGGCGCAAGAGCTTCGAATTGCGTCTGCAAACGCATGTTCTCGATATTCTTTATGATCGCAAGGCCAAGCGCGTAACCGGCGTTCGCTACATTGATCGCGTAACAGGCGAGGAGTACGAACAGCCGGCGGACGTTGTCGTGCTTTCTTCTTTCACGATGTCGAATACCAAGTTTCTGCTGATGGCGGAGATCGGGACGCCTTACAATCCGAAGACCGGCCACGGGGTCGTCGGCAAGAATTTTTGCCACCAGACAATGTCCGGCACGCGTGTCTTTTTCAAGGATCGCTGGATCAATCCGTTCCTGGCGTCCGGTGCCTCACAGACGGTGATCGACGAATTTAACGGCGACAATTTCGACCACAGCGGTCTTGGCTTCTTTGGAGGGGGCTACATCTACGCCAACGTGACCAATGGACGGCCGATCACGAGCCGCGCCGTGCCGCCAGGAACCCCGAAATGGGGCTCGACCTGGAAGAAGGCCAACGCCGATTGGTATCCCCACAATTTCACCATATCCGCCCACGGAAGCTGGTATCCGCATCGGGAGAATTATGTCGACCTCGACCCGACCTATGTCGATGCCTATGGTCAGCCGCTTCTGCGGATGACGTTCGACATTCGCGAGAACGAGCGCAAGATGTCTGTCTATCTGTCGAAGAAGATCGACGAGATCGCCAAAGCGACAGGTGCTGACATCGCACCGCCGACAGCCCCCCGCAAGGGGCCGTACGATAGTCGCGTCTATCAGACCACCCATGTCACCGGTGGCACGATCATGGGAAGCGACCCTGCGACGAGCGTCGTCTCCCCTCACCTGCAGCACTGGGACGCGCAAAACCTGTTTGTCGTCGGTGCATCCGTCTACCCCTTCAATGCAGGCTACAACCCGACAGGCCCGCTAGGGGCTCTCGCGCTTCGACTCGGCGACGACCTCAACGATTATGTTGCGCAGCCGCGCCAGCTCTAATCCCGATGAAAAAAGGACGTTCCCAATGAAAGGCGCCGGAAAGATTGGCGCGTTTATTGCGCTGCTCGTAGTGGCGGGGGCAACCGCGAATCGCGGCTACGCACAGGACGCCGAGCACGGAAAAACCATCTTCAAGGCTTGCGCGGCTTGCCATGCGACGGATCATGCCAATCGCCTCGGGCCGGGCCTGGGGGAAATCATCGGCAGGAAGGCGGGTACGGTTCCCGGCTTCAGCTATAGTAACGCGATGAAGAAGTCCGACATTGTCTGGGATACGAAGATCCTCGATGCGTATCTGGAATCGCCACAGCAGGTGGTTCCCGGAAACAGGATGCCCTACGCAGGGCTGAAGAACCCGACGGACCGGACGGACCTCGTTGCCTATCTTGCTACGTTGAAGTAACGGCTCGTTGAGCGTGGCGTCAGCAAGACGTCATCCATTCGCACGCTAAACATCGATGCCGCCGACCAATGTGTGCAGGCGTCGGATTGCGAGATGCTCCGTCCGAAATCCTCACCGCCAGGCGTTACGAGCGTGCTGCCTGTGCGCTTCGAGAGCAGCGGCAGTTACGCGATGCGTTTCACTGCCTAGACCGACTGGGCGCACGCGCACAGCGCTTTTAGGCAACGATACCCCGCGCTTATCGAATGCATGACCAAACGGAATTTGTAATTTCGCCGACTGCGTCCGATCTTCAGGCCCACTGGGTCGGCCGAACACGCGGTCGCCTCGACATCGCATGAAGCCCTTGCGCCGTGCCACCGCGCCGCGCGGTGCAACAAAGGAGACCCCCGTGAAATCACCGAAGACCGTCGGCCCAGCTGTTGCGGTCTCCCTGGTCGCGGCCACCGCGGCGGCGCTCGAGTAGATGAGCGAAGCGACTCGCGACCGGTCCGACAGCGAACGCGGTAAACGCTGATGTGGTCAGGCCGTCGCCCTACACCGAGCAGTTCTGGAAGCAAGATCACACTGTTCTGCCTTGCTTTCGCGAAACTACCCATGGCCCAGGCACTAGATGTCGAACGGGCCCCATCGCCGCAGTATTTTCAGCAAGAGAGCGAAAGCACTCTCATACCTCAACCTACCCCTCACCCATAGGCATCACCATGACCGACGGAATCACCATGGCTAACGACGTCATCGATTGCATCCTGAGCCGCAGCGCCACCAAGTACTTCGACCCTGCCGCCACCCTGAGCGACGACCAAATCCGCGAGCTGGTGCGAATCGGCACCACCGCGCCGACGTCCTTCCACTTGCAGAACTGGCGCTTCATCGCCGTGCGCACGCCTGAAGCCAAGGCTCGGTTGCGCCCGATCGCTTGGGATCAGCCCGCGATCACCGAAGCAGCCGTTACCTTCATCGTCTGCGGCCAGTTGGCCGATTCCAGCGTAGTACCAGAGCGTCTGGCACCGCTGGTCGAAGCGGGCATCATGCCGGCAAACATGGTGCCAGAATGGGAAATCCCCGCGCGCGATCTGTACATGGAGTACCCGCAGCGCCAGCGCGACGAGGCAGTACGCACCGGCACGTTCGGCGCGGCGGCGATGATCTACGCGGCCCGCTCCCTAGGCCTGGGTTCGACGCCGATGATCGGTTTCGACGCCGAAGCGGTGCACCGCGAGTTCGGGCTGGCCGAGAACGAAGTTCCAGTCATGTTGTTGTCCGTGGGGCCGGAGCGTCCGGGAAACTGGGCGCAGAAGCCGCGCCGACCGGTCGCCGACGTGCTGGATCTCGTATGAGTAATAGTAAAGCAAACTTACGGAAGACTACGATGCCAAGAAGCGCAGCTCTAAAGCCGGAACAAGTGCCGGCCGATTCGAAATCGACCCTCGATGCGATCACAAAGAATATCGGGTTCACCCCAAATATGATGGCGACCTTCGCGCAGAGCCCGATCGCGTTCAACGCGTGGGCCGCCCTGCTCGGCGCTTTGAACAAGGCGCTCGACGTGAAGACGCGTGACAGCATCGGCCTCGCTGTCTCCGAAGTGAATGGCTGCAACTATTGCCTGACCGTTCATAGCTTTGCTGCCGAGCATATGACCAAGCTGCCGGCCAATGAAATCACTCTCGCTCGGAAGGGCCATGCCAGCGACCCGAAGCGGGACGCCGCCGTCCAGTTTGCGCGCAAAGTCATTGAGACCCGCGGCAAGGTCAGTGACGCCGATCTGAAAGCCGTTCGGGATGCAGGCTACACGGATGCGAACGTCATAGAGATCGTCGCGCTGGTGGCTATGTACTCCCTGACGAATTTCTTCAACAACGTGTTCGATCCCGAGAAGGACTTTCCCGCCGTTACACGGCTTGGCTCGATCTGAACACTATCCGGTCGCGTCGACCTTCTCCGAGATGTGCGGGGAGGCGTCGTATGATGCGAGCGTCACGTCAAAGCGCAGATGCACCCAGGTTCGACTCTCGGGAACGCGTCTGGGCTTTTCGGATGTACCGGCAAGGCTGGGATAACTTAGCATCACATCGGGATTCCATGACTATCTCCGCGGCCGAGAATGCAAAACCATATGCATCGGCGGAGGATCGAATGGCGAAATCAACTCCTCCCGTGGAGATTTTTCCAAGCCAACGGTGACGAGCGCTCGATCATCATTATGACGGCTGGCCCTTTGGCGTGAGAAGCAGATGTCTGTTGCGCACCGTTGATTTTGCACACCGAGTCGGTGGCATCGATTCCATCACCGAAGGTCATTGGACCATCGATTTTCGCCGTTCTATTTTCGCTCATCTGCAAAGAAATTCGGAAAATGACGACATCCCACAGATCGGGAGATAGTTGATGAAGGCGATCGTGGTAGCGGACCAGGATGCGGGAACGGCCGGGATGAAGCTGGCGGACCGGCCCGAGCCGCAGGCGGCGATAAACGACGTCGTCGTTCAGGTTCATGCGTCGGGATTCACCTGGGATGAGCTGACGTGGCCTCCAACCTGGACCGATCGCCTCGATCGTGACCGAACACCGTCGATCCCTGGGCACGAACTGGCCGGAGTGGTCACCGCCCTCGGCTATGGCACGACGGGGCTGTCGGTCGGACAGCGGGTGTTCGGCCTAACGGACTGGACTCGCGACGGCACCCTGGCCGAGTATGTGGCAGTCGAGGCGCGCAACCTCGCGCCGCTGCCGGGCGACATCGACTTTACGCTGGGCGCGAGCCTGCCGATGCCGGGCCTGACCGCGTGGCAGGGACTGTTTCAGCACGGCCGCCTTCAGGCGGGGCAGAGCGTCATCGCGCACGGCGTGGCCGGCGTAGTCGGTTCGATGGTAACCCAACTTGCACGCGAGGCCGGCGCCTACGTCATCGGCACTGGACGCGCCGCCGACCGTCGGGCGGTGCTCGACTTTGGCGCGCAAGAGTTCGTCGATCTCCAGAACGAAGCCCTGGAAGACGTCGGTGGAGTCGATCTAGTGTTTGATGTCTTCGGCGGCGACATCGGGAAGCGGTCCGCAGCCCTGATTCGAGCCGGAGGAACGCTGGTGACCATTGCCGGCCCGCCCGAGGCACAGCCCGCCAACGGCTTGGCGGTCGATTTCGTCGTCGAGTCCGATCGTGCCCAACTGAGTGAGATCGTCCAGCGGGTGCGGGACGGACGACTGCGGACGAACATCGGCAACGTCTCGACTCTCGAAGATGCCGTCGCCACCTTTAACCGGACCGAGCGACGCAATGGGAAGACGATCATCCGCATTCGTCCGTGACCGACAAGCGCCCATCGATGCAACGCCTCCATCAAGAAGCCAAATGACCGAGGAGACAATTCCCATGAAAGCAATTGTTGTGACGGACCAGACTGCGGGAACGGCCGGGATGAAGCTGGTGGAACAGCCGGTGCCGCAGGCAGCCATAAACGACGTCGTCGTTCAGGTTCATGCGTCGGGTTTCGTCCCGACTGAACTGGCGTGGCCCTCGACCTGGACCGATCGCCGCGATCGTGACCGAACACCGTCGACCCCTGGGCACGAACTGGCCGGAGTTGTCACCGCCCTCGGCTACGGCACGACGGGTCTGTCGGTGGGACAGCGGGTGTTCGGCCTCGCGGACTGGTATCGTGACGGCACCTTGGCGGAGTATGTAGCTATGGAGGCACGCAATCTCGCGCCACTGCCGGGCGACGTCGACTTCACCGTCGGCGCGAGCCTGCCAATCTCCGGCCTGACCGCATGGCAGGGACTTTTTCAGCATGGCCGCCTACAGGCGGGGCAGAGCGTCCTCGCGCACGGCGCGGCTGGCGCGGTCGGTTCGATGGTGACGCAACTGGCACGAGAGGCCGGCGCCTATGTCATCGGCACCGGACGTGCCGCCGACCGTCAGAAGGCGCTCGACTTCGGCGCGAACGAGTTCGTCGACCTCGAGAACGACGCCCTTGAAAGCGTCGGCGGAGTCGATCTGGTGTTTGATGTCATCGGCGGCGACATCCAGAAGCGGTCCGCAGGCCTGATTCGAGCCGGAGGAACGCTGGTGACCATCGTCGGACCGACCGAGGCGCGGCCCGCCAAGGGCCTGGCGGTCGACTTCGTTGTCGAGTCCGATCGTGCCGAACTGAGTGAGATCGTCCAGCGGGTGCGGGACGGACGACTGCGGACGAACATCGGTAACGTCTCGGCCCTCGACGATGCCGTCGCCACCTTCAACGCGACCGAGCGACGCGCGGGGAAGACGGTCATTCGCGTTCGTCCGTGACCGACACGCGCCCATTGATCGTGCAGCCGGACGATTGCGATCCAGGTCGGCTGGCTGCGTCCTATCAGCTCCAGCCGCCGAGAGGCATGCATGGCTTTCATGTTAAAGATCAACGGCACACCTCATGAGGTCGATGTCGACGGCGACACTTCGCTCTTGTGGGTGTTGCGCGACGTGCTTGGCATGACCGGGACCAAGTTTGGTTGCGGCCAGGGGCTGTGCGGCGCCTGCACTGTGCATCTTGACGGCCAGCCGGTTCGCTCCTGCCAAACTCCGGTCGACAACGTCGGCGCTAGTGCAATTACCACGATCGAAGCGATCGGCCAGACGCCGCAGGGCGCGGCCTTGCAGAAGGCATGGCTGGAGCTGGAAGTGGTGCAGTGCGGCTACTGCCAGTCCGGCCAGATCATGTCGGCGGCGGCGCTGCTGAAGGACACGCCGAAGCCGAACGATGACGACATCGACGCCGCCATGTCCGGCAACGTCTGCCGATGCGGCACCTATCAGCGGATCCGCGCTGCCATTAAGCAGGCTGTGGGAGTTTGAGATCATGGGTGATCATATTCTGAGAGACCAGATTGCCCATGGAAGTGCGATGTCGCGGCGCACCGTTCTTCAGGGCACAGGTTTGCTGCTTGGTTTTGCGCTGACCGGCGCAGGTACGGAGTCCGTTTTCGCGGAGCCTGCTTCGAAGGTGGTCGAAAACGAGGTCGCGGGTACTTTCGCGCCGAATGGATTTATACGGATCAACCCAACCGGCGCCGTGACCCTGGTCATGCCGATGGCCGAGATGGGACAGGGGGTTTACACGGCGCTCTCGATGCTTCTGGCTGAAGAACTGGAAGTGGAGCTTGACCGGATTCAGGTTCAGCATGCGCCGGCAAACGATGCGCTTTACGCCAACTCGTTCCTGCACATTCAAACTACAGGTGCTTCCTCCTCTGTACGTGCCTTCTGGACGCCGCTGCGTCAGGCAGGGGCAGTGGGTCGTAATCTGCTGATTGCGGCTGCTGCCAAGCAGTGGAATGTCGATCCAGCGACTTGCCATGCCAAGAACGGCGTCGTTTTCGATGCGTCCGGCTCGAAGCATCTGAGCTACGGTGAACTTGCGAAGGTTGCGGCGAAATTGCCTGTGCCGTCTGCAGCAAACGTCAAATTGAAGAATCCGAAGGATTTCACACTGATCGGCACGCGTGCCAAGCGCGTAGATTCATCGATAAAGGTCGATGGGCGCGCGCTCTACGGCATCGATACGCGATTGCCGGGAATGAAGGTTGCCGCGGTTGCTATTTCGCCTGTGCTCGGTGGCAAGGCGAGAACGGTGGACGAGAAGGCCGCACTGGCAGTGAAGGGCGTCCGGCAGGTGGTCAATATCGATGAAGCTGTTGCCGTGGTGGCGGATCACATGGGTGCGGCGAAAAAGGGACTCTCTGCTGCCGCCGTCATGTGGGACGACGGGCCAAATGGCAAGGTCGGCAACGCCGATATCGTCAAGCAATTGGAGGAAGAATCCCAAAAGCCGGGCGCGGTTGCCCGTAAAGATGGCGATGCAGGGAAGGCTCTTGCTCAAGCGGCGCAACGGCTCGAAGCCGTCTATCAGGTGCCTTTCCTGGCCCATGCGGCTATGGAGCCGATGAACTGCACCGTTCATCTGCAGAAGGATCGTTGCGACGTTTGGGTCGGGACGCAGGCCTTGTCGCTCACGCGGTCTCTGGTGGTCGAACTCACCGGTCTGCCAAGGGATGCAATCAAAATTCACAATCATCTGATTGGCGGTGGCTTCGGCCGAAGGCTGGAGGCCGATGGCACGGTGCTGGCCGTCAAGATCGCCAAGCACGTCGATGGCCCGGTGAAGGTGATCTGGAGTCGCGAGGAAGACATCCAGCACGACATGTATCGGCCGTACTACTTCGATCGTCTGTCGGCCGGACTTGATGCGGCCGGCAAGCCGGTTGCTTGGACGCATCGGATCGCCGGCTCCTCAATCGCCGCTCGCTATATTCCCTATTGGTTCAAGGACGGATTAGATCTTGATGCAGTAGAAGCGGCGGCCAAGCCGCCCTATGCGCTACCCAATATCCACGTCGACTATGTCCGGGTCGAGCCCCCTGGTGTCCGGACGGCTTTCTGGCGCGGCGTCGGACCGACTCACAATGTTTTTGTGGTCGAAAGCTTCATGGATGAGCTCGCACATGCCGCGAAGCAAGATCCTGTCGCTTATCGCAAAGGATTGCTCGGTCACAATCCGCGAGCGCTTGCTGTTTTGTCCCTTGCCGCGGAAAAAGGACGGTGGGGATCACCACTTCCCGCACGGCATGGCCGCGGCATTTCGGTACAATTCGCATTCGGAAGTTACCTGTCTCAGGTCGCCGAGGTCGAAGTGGCGGCCGATGGCTCTGTCAAGGTCAAGCGGATCGTTTGTGCGGTTGATTGCGGCATCTACGTCAATCCCGATACGATCGAAGCACAGGTCGAGGGTGGAACGCTTTTCGGGCTGACCGCTGCGCTCCATGGGTCGATCACTTTCAAGGATGGACGCGTCGAGCAGAGCAATTTCGACAGCTATCTGCCGATGCGTATCGACGAGGTGCCGGTGTTGGAGACGCACTTGATTAAGAACGCAGAAGCTCCAGGTGGCATTGGTGAAGCTCCGACAGCCATTGTCAGTGCCGCAGTGACAAATGCAATCTTCGCCGCCACCGGCAAGCGCCTGCGCAGCCTGCCGATCGATACGAGTTCGCTGAAGTCGTCGTCCTAGCCCTTGCCCATCATCCCGTGCGCGTCGCAGCGCGCACGGGATAACGGTCCGGAGCCGACTGGCCCGAATGGGACGATTCCGCGAGACGTACCACTCGAGGAAGTGGCCTCAGATAGTATGGCGCTGCAAGGGTTGTCACTGGGAGTTGCTCCGGGAGTGCTAAATGGCCGACGGCGCGATCCGAGAGTCTCTGCAGATGCGGCTGGTGACATTCCTCGCCATGGCGTCACGTGGCGCGTCAGCAATAACGATCGTCTATCGACTCTATGGCGAAAGGTGATTTCCCTCGCCGGCGCTGCAAGGTCATTCTCCGAAGCATCGTCGTACCGAAACTTTCAGTGCCGCCACCGAGACGCGATGCCAGATTGAGAAGCCAGGACGCTCGATATGCAAAGCAACGACGTAAACGCAGCCGCAGTGAATGGTAAAGAGGCCGCCTATTTCGGTGTGCCCTGGGAAGATGCCTACGGATACGCACAGGCGATCAAGGTTGGTGACACGATCCATGTCTCCGGCCAGCTCAGCCACGACGAGAAGGGAAACCTGATCGCGCCTGCTTCTCTCGATCAATCCGGCAAGCCGGCCGAGTTCTCGATGATGGAACAGCAGATGCGGGCGACCTACGCCAATGCCGTCAAGCTTTTGGCGCGCTTCGCGGCAACCCTGGACAACGTCGTCGAGGAGACGCTCTATGTCCTCGATGTCGACGCCGCATTCGCCGCTGCGGGCAAGGTGCGCAAGGAGGTCTACGGCACGACCTCAGTGCGCCAGCAACCTGATCGGTGTGCCGAGACCGGCCGACAGCTCATCGAAATCACCTTCAAGGCTATGCTGTCGGGCGCAGAAGCGAAGCCGCGGTGATAAATCCCCGACGTCCGGAGTAACGAAATCATGACACAAGGACCTGGAACCGCGAGGGCAATGCCCGACATCCTGATCGAGCCGAAGGATTGCGCCTTGGTGCTGGTCGATCAGCAAGCCGGACTTGCTTTCGGCGTGGGGTCGATCGATCGCCAAGTGCTTCTGAACAACGTGATCGCTCTAGCGCGCACTGCCACGGTTTTCGGCATGCCGATCGTGGCGTCCACGTCCGCCACCAAGGTCTACAGCGGTCCCCTGATGCCCGCGATTCACGCCGCGATTCCCGACGTGGTCACGATCGACCGCCGCAACATGAACATGTGGGAGGACGACGCCGCGCGCGGTGCGATCGTGGCGACCGGACGGCGGAAGCCGATCTTTTCGGGGCTATTGACGGAAGCGTGCGTGACTTTTCCGGTGCTCTCCGCTCGTGCGGCGGGGTATGAGGTACACGTCGTCGGCGACGCTTGCGGCGGGCTCACTCCGGTTAGTCACGATCTGGCGATGCGACGGATGGAAGCGGCGGGGGCGAAGCCGACGTCGTGGATCCAGGTCCTTCTTGAACTCCAGCGCGACTGGACCCGGCATGAGACCTATGACGGGGCGCGAGCGATCGTGGAAGCTCACGGCGGCGGATACGGTATCGGCCTGGCCTATGCACGGGATATGATCAAGCCCGTTTAAGAAACGAGGCGAATATCCATCGGAGTTGTCCTACGCCCCGGACGCTGGCGCATGGGGTAGGTTCCTGGCCTGGCGAATCGTACTGCAAATATTTCACTTTTTGAAAGAACTCTACAATGACCGATGTGAACGCTAATGCTATCGACAGAGTGTAGGTTCGCGGCTCCTGTTTTCGTTGTTCGTTGTGGTGCTGTTGTCGTTCGGTGCGTACGCGACTTTCGTCTCCGCTCCCGCGACACGGGCCAACGCGAAAATCCAACTTGATCGCGAGATTGCAGCTGAAAACCTCGCATTCTGTGAAAAGTTCGGTATACGCGCTAACACCAGCGACTTTGGTGTGTGCAGCCAACAGCTCGCGATTGTTCGACAAAAGCAAGGCGACCGGGATAGTGCCGCAGCTGCAGGTCTTCTCTAGCTAACACCCGCGACGCTCTAAGCGGACGCTTGGTTGTCAGCATCACCCGCTTGGTTTCCTCGACTCTCAAGTCGGAAAGATATTTGTGCGGAGCCACATCGGTGGCTGGCCTTGAGAATACGGTAGATGATGGGGGCGCGCAGGTTGAGGTTCGCTGACGCCATGTCAGTTTTCGCGCGGAGAACCCGCTTGCCATTCCTGAACTCGCCTGCGCGCATCCGCGCGAACAACTCAGCATTTTCCTTCACGCTGCGGTCACGGAACGGGCTGTTCCGGCCAGGGCTCGTCAACGTCCCCCTGCCCTCTCTGATATCGTGCGCGGACTGGACGTCCACGTAGGCCTTGCCGATGCGAACGAAATGGTAGGCCCACGCGTAGAGCTGCTCGAAGTCGTCGGAGGCGAAGTGGAGGCCCTGCGCCCAATCGAATCCGAGCCACTGGACGTCGCGCTTTGATCGCGTCGATGTACTCCATCCTCTCCTTTGCGGGTTTGTATCGTCGAGACGCAAGTTGCAGCGGCCGCCGAATTCCTTCGCAAGCTCATAATTTAGCACGATCGACTTCGCGTGCCCCGGGTGGAGGACGCCGTTCGGCTCGGGTGGAAAGCGCGTGACCAAGACACGCGTGCGGCCGGTCTCGACGTCAGACGCTATGGTGCTGTGAATGAAATTTCTGGGGCTCGCGCCCGCTTCTCCGACGTCGTTCTGTTGAGGCACCTTCCGCCTCACGCCTGGAGTTCGTCAGGCGGCTGCGCGCCGAAGCCGTGCATCCTGAGCGCCCATTGCAGCGCCACGACGGCGCCCTTGACCGGCTGCAGGAGAACTATCGAGGCCAAGGCCGTGATCGGAAGATAGAGACCAAGCTGAAACGCCAGCGACAGCATAGTCCACCTCGATCCGGAGAATTACCGGAACCAAGACGTGTCCGACCATTACGATCACCAAGTAGGCCGGCAGGTGGTCGGCCCGGTGGCCGGTGAAATCGAGACGGCAGACAGAGCAGTGGTCGTCGACCTTCCGAAACGCAGAAAACAGGCGACCGCGCCCGCAACGCGGGGACCTTCCTCGAATGCTCCTTCAGAGAGAGAGGCCAACGTTGCGCCCGTCGGCAGTCTCTGCAGACGTCCAGTCATTGTCGTGACTTCCAACATTACCTTCAACCGTCGTGGCCATCGCCCGCCCTCCTGCCTCATACGGCAGCATGAGTTGTTCCTGGTTCATCGCGCATCGGCGTCACCACAACTCACTCCGCCGCGATCGCCGTCGTCTGGGTCGGCTTCCCCTCGTTCTTGCCTTCCGCGAGATTGCGCACCACCATGTAGAAGATCGGCGTGAAGATCAGCCCAAACAGCGTGACGCCGAGCATACCGAAGAACACGGCGACGCCGACCGCCTGGCGTATTTCCGATCCGGAGCCGGTGGAGATCACGAGCGGCAGTACGCCGAGGATGAAGGCGAACGAGGTCATCAGGATCGGCCGCAGTCGCAGGCGGCAAGCCTCGATTACCGCCTCCAGGCGCGGCTTACCCTCGAGCTCGATGTCCCGCGCGAACTCGACGATCAGGATCGCGTTCTTGGCCGCCAATCCCACCAGCACAATGAAGCCGATCTGGGTGAGGATGTTGACGTCCTGACCCATGATGCGTACCCCGATAGTGGCGGCAAGCAAGCACATCGGCACGATCAGGATGACGGAAAACGGCAAGCTCCAGCTCCCGTATTGCGCGGCCAGAACTAGGTAGACGAACAGCACGCAAATCGGGAACACGAACAATCCGGTGTTGCCGCCAGTAACCTGCTGATAGGACAGGTCGGTCCATTCGAAGGAAAAGCCACTCGGCAGTTTATCCTCGGCGAGCTTCTTCATAGCGGCGATCACTGCCGCCGAACTCGTCCCCGGCAAGCCTTCGCCTTGTAGCTCGGCCGCCGGATAGAGGTTGTAGCGGGCGACGCGATCGGGGCCCGAAACGTCCTTGAACTCTACTACGCTGCCAAGCATCACCGTGTCGGCATTGGCGTTGCGGGTCCGTAGTCGCGCAAAATCAGGACGCTCCTTCCGGAACGGCAGGTCGGCCTGCGCGGTGACATGATAGGTGCGGCCGAACAGGTTGAAGTCGTTGACATAGGTCGAGCCGAAATAGGTCTGGATCGTGTCGGTGATGTTCTGGATGGGAACGCCGAGCTTCAGCGCTTTGACCTGATCGATGTCGACGAAGACCTGCGGGGTGTTCGCGGAGAACGGCGAGAACACCGTGGGGGCGAGGAGCACTGACGACTTGCGCGCCGCTGCGACGAGTTCGTCAGTCGCATCCGCCAACAGCTTGGGACCTCGGCCTTGCCGGTCCTGGATGCGCATGGTGAAGCCGCCGCCGGTGCCGATGCCGGGGATCGGCGGTGGCGGGATCACGATGATAAACGCACCTTCGATGGCCGACAGCCGCTTGCGCAGATTTGCGGTTATCACCTGCGCGTTCAGGCCCTTCTTGAGGCGCACCTCCGGTTCTTCGAACACTGGAAACAGCGCCGCCGAGTTGCCTGCCTGTGTGCGGGTCGCTCCCGACAGACCTGCAAAGACCGCGATATGCGAAATTCCGGGCGTGTCGAGCGCGATGCTCTCGATCCTGCGAACGATCTCAGTGGTCCGCGCCAGCGAGGCCGCGCCCGGCAGTTGGGCAGATATGATCACGTAGCCGCGATCCTGTGCCGGAATGTAGCCCTGGGGCGTGGTGACAAGCAGCCAGCCTGCGCTGCCGATCAGAACCACATAGACGAGTAGCATCACCACGCGATGGCGGATCACGAAGCCTGCGACGTCAGCATAAAAATGCGACAGCCAGTCAAAGCCGCGGTTGAACAGCCTGGTGAACCGTTCCCAGCCGCGCGCGATCAGATTCCAAGCGGCCGGCGGCCGCTTCTCCTCGCGCGGAAGGAGGATCTGCGAAGCCAGTGCCGGCGACAGGGTCAGCGAACAGAAGCAGGAGATAGCTGTCGCGACCGCGATGGTGACCGCGAACTGCTGGAAGAATTGCCCGGTAATGCCACCGAGAAACGCGGTCGGCACGAACACCGCGCACAGCACCAGCGCAATAGAGATCAGTGCGCCGCCGACTTCTTCCATGGTCTTCAGCGCGGCTTCGCGCCGGCTCAAGCCGAGCGCGAGATGCCGCTCGACATTTTCGACTACGACAATGGCGTCGTCGACCACGATGCCCACCGCGAGCACGAGGCCGAACAGCGTGAGATTGTTGATGCCGTAGCCTAGGGCTGCCATCGCCGCAAAGGTACCAACCAGCGACACCGGGATCGCCACGATCGGGATGATCGCCGGACGCCAGCCCTGCAGGAACACCAGCACCACGACGACAACCAGTGCCATCGCTTCATAGATCGTCTTGATCAACTCGCTGATGGACTGCCGGATGAACTCGGTCGGGTTGTAGCCGATATTGTAGTCGAGCCCCTTGGGGAAGCCGACCTTCAGCTTCTCCATCGTGTCCTTGATGCCCTTGGCGGTCGCAAGCGCGTTCGATCCTGGCCGCTGCGTCACCCGCAACGCCACCGCTGACTTGCGCAACAGGAAGCTGTTGGTGGAATAGTCGAGCGCGCCGAGCTCGATCCGCGCAACGTCGCGCAGGCGAACTATGCGGCCGTCCTGGCCCGATTTGACGACAATGTCCTCGAATTGGGATGGATCCTTCAGTCGGCCAACGAAGGTGAGGTTTGGCTGGAAGGCACGGTCGGCAATCGGCGGGCTCGCAAGCTGGCCGCCCGCGATCTGCAGGTTTTGGGCGCGGACCGCCGCAACAACGTCGTTCGAAGTCAGGCCGAGATTGGCGATCTTGTCGGGATCGAGCCACAGCCGCATCGAATAATCGCGCGCGCCGAAGATCTGGATGTCGCCGATGCCGTCAAGCCGCAGCAACTGGTCGCGCACCTGCAGCAACGCATAGTTGGAGATGTAGAGCTGGTCGAGCGAGTCGTCGGGCGACAGCATGAACACGACCATGAGGATGTCGGGCGAGTCCTTCTTGGTGACCACGCCGTTGCGCTGCACCTCCTCCGGCAATTGCGCCTGCGCGATTGCGACGCGGTTCTGCACCAGCACCTGC
The DNA here is from genome assembly GCF_020329495.1 of Bradyrhizobium australafricanum. NCBI lineage: Bacteria > Pseudomonadati > Pseudomonadota > Alphaproteobacteria > Hyphomicrobiales > Nitrobacteraceae > Bradyrhizobium > Bradyrhizobium australafricanum. The sequence continues at coordinate 27,431 of NZ_JAGKJL010000071.1, forward strand.
GCCTTGTCGAGGTCAGTGCCGAGCTTGAAGGTGATCGTGATGGTGAGCTGGCCATTCGAGGTCGCCTGGCTGTACATATACAGCATGTCCTCGACGCCGTTGATCTGTTGCTCGATGGGAGCGGCAACAGTATCCGAGATGGTCTGCGCGGAGGCGCCCGGATATTGCGCGGTTATCACCACTGTCGGCGGCACCACTTCCGGATATTCGGCGACCGGTAGCGTTCGATAGGCGATCGCGCCCACGATCAGGAGCACGATCGACAGCACCATAGCCAGGATGGGCTGGTTGACGGAAAGACGCCCGAGATTCATGTCCTGCTCCCGCCCATTTCGGTCATGTGCGGGTTAACCTTGGCGTCGATGCGGGCACGCTGGATGCCGTCGATGATGACGCGGTCTTCGGGTTTGAGGCCCGTGCGGATCACGCGCAGGCCCTCGTTGATCGGTCCGAGCTCGACTGCGCGCGCTTCCACCGTGTCGTCATCCTTCACCACGAATACGATCTTGCGCGACTGGTCAGTCGCGATAGCCGCATCCGGCAACAGCAGCGCTTCATAGGGTGAGGAGCCGATCAGCCGCACGCGACCGAATTGTCCGGGCAGAATGGACAGATCGTGGTTGGGGATGATCGCGCGGCTGCGCAGCGTGCCGGTCGACGCGTCCAGCCGGTTGTCGAGGAAATCCATCTTTCCTTCATGCGAGGGTTTTGTCTCGCCGGTGAGCGTCACCTGCACGGGGTTGGCCGTGTCGCGCGAGCTCGGCCGCCTGCCCTCGAACCACAGCCTGTTGTTCTTCAGATAGGTCGCCTCGTCCACGTCGAAATAGATGTAGATCGGATCGAGCGATACGATCGAGGTCAATAGCGTCGCGCTGCCCTCGCTGCCCTGCACGAGATTGCCCGCGGTCACCAGATGGCGGCTGACGCGGCCGGTGATCGGCGCCACCACATGGGTGAATTCGACATTGAGCTGAGCGGCCTTCAACGCGCCGTCGGCCTGGGTCTCGGCGGCACGCGCCGCCTGCAGCTGCTGGCGGCGCTGATCGACGACTTGTTCGGAGACCGCGCTGGTCTGCACGAGAGTCAGGCCGCGCTCGAGATCGCGCTTGGCAAGCTCCCCTTTGGCACGCGCGTCGGCGAGTTGCCCTTCGGCTTGCAGCTTAACCGCCTCGAACGGGCGCGGATCGATGATATAAAGCAGATCGCCAGCGCGGACGGTCGCACCATCCTTGAACTCTACACTATTGACGAAGCCGCCGACGCGGGCGCGGACCTGAACCTCCTGGATCGCCTCGAAGCGGCCGGTGAACTCGTCCCAGTCGGTGACGGTCCGTTTGACTGGCTGTGCCACCGTCACCCGCGGCGGCGGAGGCGCGGCGGCCTGCGCCTGCGCCCTCTCGTGGCAGCCAGCAAGCGCGAGCGCGAACAGCAGACCGATCGGGGCGCCGCCGCATCGTCCAACGCGGCGAAGCGAACTGCGATCGAGCCGGGGCGCCGGAGCCCGATACTCCGTTTTGTCAGTCGCACTCACTTCCGTCTCCCCGAATACCTAGAATGTTGCAATTGAAGGCAGATCGACGGGTTGGAAACTGCCAGCGCCGTTGCCGGCTTGCGCCGGAGCTCCCCAAGACCGGTTCATATCCTCGACCAGCATTGCCGCGGCGTGGCGCGCGAGCGCCTGGGTCGGGGCGTTCGTGTTGCCGCTAGTGATGTTCGGCATGATAGAGGCGTCAATCACCCGGAGACCCTCGGCCCCGCGAACCCTGAGCCTTGCGTCAACCACCGCTCGCGCATCCTGGCCCATCCGGCACGTGCCCACCGGGTGAAACATAGTCGTGACGGCACGCTTCACCCATTCGCCGATCTCGGCATCCGACTGGATGCGCGGGCCGGGTTCGATCTCTTCCGTGATCACCAGCGCCAGCGACTCCTGCGCCATTACCTTGCGGATCGCGCGCACCGATTCCACCGCGGCCCTCAAGTCTTCTTCCTCGCCGACGAAGTTCGGGTTGATGAGCGGCATCGACGTGGGGTCGCTGTCGGCCAGCCGCACCCAGCCACGGCTCTTGGGCTGAAGCACCACGAGTTCGAAAGTGATGCCCGAGCGGTCGCCCGTCGGGCTGATTCCATCTGCCGCGATGATTGGCACGTGATAGCATTGGATCGTGGGTTCGGCGGTGAAGTCGGACGGGTTCCAGTGAGAAACCGTCTCGATGCCGTTGCCCGACGCCGGGCCATCCTTGGTGACGAAATAGCGCAGGCCCGCCTTCACGCTGCCGAGGCCGTGCGCGGCAGCCTGATAGCCGAGATCGCCCTTCACATAGGCACGGACTGGCACGATCGCGTGGTCGTGGAGATTTTCGCCGACCTCAGGAGAATCGATAATCACCGCGATACCGTGCTGGCGAAGCTGCTCGGCTGGCCCGATGCCCGAGTGCATGAGGATCGTCGGGCTATGGACCGTGCCGGCCGACAGCACAACCTCGCCGGCCATGATCCTCTGCAGACCGTTGTCCACGAGCTCGACGCCGACAGCCCGCTTGTTCTCGACGAGAATGCGAAGGACTGTCTTGCCGGTGAGAAGAGTGACGCGGCCCGAGGCGAGGTGTGGACGCAGATAAGCGTCGACCGCGCTGCACCGCCGCTGGTTCCCGACTGTCGATTGCACCGGCGAGACGCCGATCTGGCTCTTGCCGTTATAGTCGGGATTATAGGGGATCCCATATTCCTGGAAGGCCTTGAGGCAATATTGGTTCAGCTCGTTGATGCCCTTGGGCAACTGAACCGCCAGACCACCATTGATGCCGTGATATTCGTCGTGGAAGGTGTCGTTGTCTTCCTGCGCCATGAAGACGGGAAGCAGGTCTTCATACGACCACTTGCCAGTATCGCCGACCGCGTCCTGCCACGCGGCGTAGTCGCGCATCTGACCACGGACGTAGGCCATCGCGTTGATCGAGGAGCCGCCGCCGAGCACCTTGCCTGAGCGATATGCTCGCTTGGTGCCGTGCTGGGGAACCGTCTCATATTTCCAGACATGCCGGTCGTGGGCCAGTATTTTGGCGAAGCCGGCAGGAATGTGGATGAACGGATCGCGATCCGTGTCGCCCGCTTCGATCAGCGCGATCGAAACATCGGTGTGTACGGCGAGATAACTCGCAACGACGCAGCCGGCCGCGCCCGCGCCAACAATGACGATGTCGTATTGTTCCTGGGACATCAATTTCTTTCTGTTTCGCGCTATTTGTATCTTTCAATCAACAACCGGAGCTGGCGCAGCACAATCGCGGCGCCGGATGTTGAGATTAGTTGGACCACCTTTTGGAAAATGACTTTGCAATGCGGGCAAGGGAAATCACCTCTCGCCATCGAGTCGATAGAGGCTTGTTATTGCCGCTTGCCACGCTGCGTGATACGCGAAGCAACTTTTCAAACCCGCCTTGGAAGTCGTCTCGCACGCCGGTTTCTTTGTTGTGGCTTTATAGGTGTCTATGATGGAAGCATTCGTTCGCCCGCAGAACCGCAGAAGTTTTCTTGAGAAGCATGTTGACTACGTGGCTCTGGTTCCCGCAGCGGCGGCGATTTGTTATCCATTTCTGCTCGATGCTTTTCATGCCATCGTCGGCACGCAGGCCGTAAGCCTGCCACCGCTCGCAATCGCCAGCGCGACCGCCATCCTGGTCGTTGCGTTCATCGTGCCGTTTCTTGGGATCGCTCTGGCTTGTCGTCCGACGTCCAATCCCGGTTCAAGACGCCTCGCCTATGCCAGCGTGGTGTCGCCAACGCTGTATGTCTTTCTCGGCGTTGTCCAGACCTTGGTCAAAAGCCCCATTCCCGACGAGGTCGTCTGGTGCGCGATTTGGCTCGCAATTGCGATCTGGTCGCAGTCTGCCCGAGATCCGGTCGCTGCAGCTGCGCCTGCAGTCGGGGCCTGGCGCGTGGTCCACGGGGTAACGGCTGTGGTCCTGTCCCTATATGTGGTGTTTCATCTCACCAATCATCTGTTCGGCTTGATAGGGCCGGATGCGCATGCGGCCGTTATGAAAATCGGACGCGTGGTTTATCGCTCTGCCATAGGTGAACCGTTGTTGGTGGCGGCCATGCTTTTCCAGATCGGCAGTGGCCTCTTTCTGGCATGGCGTTGGAGCGCCGCAGCGCATGACTTCCAGCGGACCTATCAGGTCGCTTCGGGAGCCTATCTCTCAGTGTACATTCTCGGCCACATGAACTCGGTCTTCGTCTACGCCCGAAGCTTCCTCGGCATACCGACAGATTGGAATTTCGCGATCGGAGCCCCGACTGGGCTCATTCATGACGCATGGAATATCCGTCTGCTGCCTCACTACGCGCTCGGCGCCTTCTTCGTCCTGAGCCACCTTGCTTCAGGGCTGAGAGTGGTGCTGATCACGCACGGTGTCGATCAACGTAATGCCGCTCGCCTTTGGGGTGTCTGCGTCGCGATGAGCGCCATCGTCGCGGCCGCGATCATCGCGGGAATGTGCGGCGTCAGGATCGGTGCATCGGCTTCGTGACTTGCGAACGTGTTTATCGTCGTCGCATACGCCGTTCCGCGCATGGCGCGCTGGCTTCCCCCACTTGGGTGGCGCGCGGTCTGAGATTTTTTCTTTTTTTGGTTTCCTGTCGGACGCTCTCGCAATCGTCGTGATCGGCGGCACCAGCCTGATTGGCTGGAAAAGCGTCGCCATTCTGCGTCTGGGCCGCCAACGAGGTGATCGCTGCTTTGCCGAAATCCGGCGTCAATACGATTCCGCAGATGGGCTCAAAGAAGCCGTGGCCGACGCCAAGTGGCGATTGACCTCTCCGATTCACTCTCATTGACCTCAAGGCGGTTTGTACGGAGCGCTCCTCGATGGCTGATCGGAAGACGGACGGGCCGCCGACGCGCACAGCACTTTTGAGCGACGATAGCCCACGCTCATCGAAAGCATGTTCAACGGGAATTTCAAATTTCGTCCGCTGCATCCGATCCTGAACTCTACTATGCTGGCCGAACACGCGGCCGCCTTGACATCGATTGAAGCCATTGCGCCAGGTTGCCGTGCCGGGCGCGGGCAGCAAAGGAGACCCCCATGAAATTATCGAAGACTGTCGGCTTGGCCGTCGCCGTCTCGCTGGCCGCCGGCACCGTGGCGGCGCTTGCTCAGTATAGCGGCGCGGCTCCGGCTGTCCCTACCGCGAACGTGGTGGACGCTGCCGGACACCTTCGCGTGCCAGCCGACTACCGAACCCTCTACCAAGCGCTCGGGAGCTGGGCGATTGCCGCCGACAACGGCCAAGGCTCGAAGGAAATGCACGCCGTCTACGCTTCCCCGGCAGCGATCGACGCCTACCGGAAGACGGGGCACTTCCCGGACGGCGCCGTTCTGGTGAAAGAGGTCTTCGCGACCTCGACGAACGAGATGACCACCGGCACAGTAAGCCACGCCGACAAACTCAAGGGCTGGTTCGTCATGGTGAAAGACAGCAAAGGAGCGCATCCCGGCAATCCGCTGTGGGGCGACGGGTGGGGATGGTCGTGGTTCGACGCGGACAAACCGCTCAAGACTACCTCGACCGACTACCACACCGATTGCCAAGGATGCCACGTGCCCGCCAAGGACACCGACTGGATTTACGTGAACGGATATCCCGTCCTGCGTCACTAGGCGGCTGCATGCGCAGGCATTCTCCTCTTGACGCGGTTTCGCGGAGACAAGTGTCGTGTCTGGCGAGCTGGTGCGGCAAGTCGGAAGATTGAAGAGCCTATTGTGACGATTCGCTTCGGTTCGCGACCTTTCGGGTCCGTCCTACGTTCAAATTACAAACGAGCGCATGGAGGTCGGCATGTCCTTCTCGGTATATGACATTACAGTCCCTGTCATGCTGCATGGACTGAACGTGATGGACGATTATCTTGATCACGCCCAAGGGCTCGAGCAGACCAAGGGATTTGAGCCTGGGAGGATCCTTGCTGAACGGCTCGCCCTCGACATGCTCACTTTTGGAGAACAGTTCTCCGTAAGCTGCAACAAGGTCGAGGCGCACATGGCGAAGTTGATGCAGCGCGACCCGTCAGCCCCCCGCAATACCCCGATGATGTATCCTGCGTTGAAGGGACGGCTCCTCGAAACTCGCGATTTCCTGCAAAATGTACAGCTGGACGAGATCGCCGGCGCGCAGTCCCACACATACGAGCTGACCCCGCCTATTGTGCGCGGGTGGTTCGGCGGCGACGACTACATCCGGCACTTGGTGCTGCCCGACTTCTTCTTCCATCTCTCGGTTGCGCACGCGATCCTCCGGCACCTTGGAGCGAAGATCGGAAAGCGCGACTACCTCGGCAACCTCACTCAGCAAAGCGGCGGTGACTACTCGTGAGAGCCGGGCGCGGTGCGCGGCACGGGCCGAAACCTTCAAAACAGGAAAGCAAGCTCAGAGGATGACAATTGTGAGCGATTTTAGAGAGGTCGTTGGCGCGCTGCAAAGTGAAGTTGAATTCGAGGCTGCTGTAAGAGAGTTGGGAGCCGCGGGGATTGACCGCGCTCGCATAAGCTTCCTGGCGCAGGAGGAGATCGCAGCGTCCTGTGCGGGCGCTGTTGGCTGCGACATCAAGCAGCTGTCTCGCATCGAGATCGGCTTGAGCGATGACCGCCAGCAGGTTCGCACGCTTGCGACTTCGCTCGCCGCCACTGTCGCGTCGTTCGCCGGCGCCGGTGCCGTCTTGGCAACAACGGGCGGAACGGCCGCGCCGGTTATGCTAGCCGGGTTGGCTGCCGGGGCTGGTGTGGGCGGGCTCGCGGCCTTGTTCGGGCGGCGACACGAAGCCCACGTGCATGAGTGGTCCGAGAGCCAGATCCTCAACGGCGGCATCGTGGTGATCGTCCACCCCGCCAGTGCAGAACAGTTCGAGGCCGCCACCGCTATTATGCGCCGGCACTGCGGAGCCGATATCTTCGCGACGCCATCAGCCTAGCAGCGAGCGTCGCCCCTGACTCACCATCGCCGCTAGTTGCAGGTCAGTTTCCGTCGGTTCGCGACTTCTGGAATGCTTGACCTGACGGCAGTCGCCAATTAGGTCGGAAGAAGTGGCAGCTGTAGCCGCCCGGGTGTCGTTGCAGATAGTCCTGATGCTCGGGCTCCGCCTGCCAGAACAGCTCCTCCGGGTTGATTTCCGTCACCAAGGGACCGGGCCACAAACCAGAGGCTTCGATTTCGTCAATCGTCGCGAGCGCCGTGTCCTTCTGCTGCTCGTCCGTATAGAAGATGGCGGAACGGTAGCCCGGCCCAAAGTCACTCCCCTGCTGCTCGTACGTTGTCGGGTCGTGGACCTGGAAGAAGCATTCAAGGATGGCCCAGTAGGTTACGACGGTGGGATCGAAGACGATCTCGATTGCCTCGGCGTGCCCCTGGTGGTCGCAGTAGTTCGGATTGGGGAGATCGCCGCCGGTATAGCCGACTCGCGTCGAGACCACGCCTCGCAGTCGGCGGAACATGTCTTGCATGCCCCAGAAGCATCCGCCGGCCAACACCGCCTTCTCAGTCGTCATGTTAGGATTCCTCCGACCGGCCGAATGCCGCTGCGCGAGAGTAGCGGCTGCCAATTCTGTTGAGGCACCTTCCCCCTCAGGCCTGGAATTCGTCGGACGGATGCTCGTCGAAGCCGTGCATCCTGAGTGACCATTGCAGGGCCACGACGGCGCCCTTGACCGGCTGCAAGAGAGCTATCGAGGCCAAGGCCGTAATCGGAAGGTAGACGCCAAGCTGAAACGCTAGCGACGGTGCATAGTCCACCTCGATCCAGAGTATTACCGGAACCAAGACGTGTCCCACGATGACGATCACCAGGTAGGCCGGTAGGTCGTCTGCCCGGTGTCCGGTGAAATCGAGGCCGCAGACAGAGCAGTGGTCGTCGACCTTGAGAAACGCGCAAAACAGACGACCGCGCCCGCAGCGCGGGCACCTTCCTCGAACGCCCCTCCAAAGGGAGAGGCCGACGTTGCGCCCGGCAGCAGTCTCTGCAGACCTCCAGTCGTTGTTGCTTCCAGCGGGGCCTGCAACTGTCGTGGCCATCGCCTGTCCTCCTGCTTCACACCGCAACACAGTATTCGGCGACGGCGCGCAAACGTCATGAAGATAGGGCATGTAGTCGATAGCCCGGCGTGATCGTGATGGCGCGCGGGTCGTGCGTCAACTGCGCGCGGCGCGATTGACGGCGCGCCGCGCGATTGGAATAGAAACAATAATGACCAGGCATTTCTAATGGTTGGCGTGTCGGCATAGCCTTTCTGTGCGTTCAGCCGGGCTGACTCGTGGCGGTCGTACGGAGTGCTTTGCCAGCAAAGGACGACGTGGTCGTCCTCTTGGGTAGCTGGGCCTCCGCGTCGCAAGGATCCGTTCGAACAATCAAGCACATGGGAGTATCGCCGATGTCGTTCCGCTTCATCACCAAGTCCATCCACGCCTACCTGATCGATTATCCCGTCGCGATCGTTTTGATCGCAGCGCCGTTCGCGCTGAAGCTCGGCCAGAGCGGACCAGTCGCAATGTGGCTTTCGGTTGTTGTCGGTGTCGCGGCGCTACTCTTGGCCGCCGTGACCGACCATCCCACCGGGCTCGTCCGCATCATTCCCTACTGGCTGCACCTTTGGGTCGATCGCGCGGTCGGGGTGGTGTTTGTCGTCGCCCCGTTTGCCTTCAAATTCTTCGGACTCGACGCCTGGTATTACTGGGTCCTCGCTGCCGCTGTCCTACTCACGACGTCGGTTTTCAACGCGCCTGAGAAGCCATTCGCGATGCGTTCGGGATTGGACACGCGCACGGCGGGTTGAAGGCGGCAAAGAGCTCGTCGGCTTCGACCGCTTTCTTCACGTGCAGGCCTGCCTCAACCGTGGTGTCGCGCGTCCGGCGGCGCGGCGCGGGCTGGAAGTGACGGTCGCTTAGCGAGAGTCTGCTTGAGGTTAAAATGATGTTGCGAGGAGTGTTCCGCGAACGGACACGGCGGCGTGGCTTGAGGCTGCTGGCCAATGAGCGCGCGCGCCGCGAATCGCGCGACCTGACCTGAGAGATTAGGACGTGAGCAGCACGGTCTCTTATCCTGACCGACCGCAGCCTGGCGCTCTCCGAGCCTAAGGCCGTCGGCGCGCAGGGCAGCACAAAGGTGCTCGCCGCGTCGAGTCTGGACAGCGGCCTCGTGTTCGTCAGCAGCGCCGTCGTCACAGTCGCGCTCGCGGCGATTGGCCGAGACATGCGCCTTTCGCCGCTCGACCTGCAGTGGGTGATGAACGCCGAACTCCTGCCGCTCGCGGCTTCGACCTTGGTCGCCGGCGCTCTGGGTGACCGGTTCGGACAGAAGCGGATCTTCCTCGCAGGGATCGCTCTCTTCGGCCTGGGAGCGACCGAGATTGGTTTCGCGCCGAGCTTCGCCCCGCTCATCGTCGGCCGGTTCCTGCAAGGCTTAGGCGAAGCCTTGATCCTGCCCAATGGCCTTTCCGTGCTCGGGCGGGCCTTTCCCTCAGAAAGGAAAGCCCGTGCGGTCGGCATCTGGTCCGCCGCCGCGGCTGTCGCCAGCGGCGTCGCGCCCGCGATCGCCGGCGCGATCCTCGATCACGGGTCTTGGCGGACGACCTTTCTGATGCTCCTGCCCGTAGTCGCCGGCGCGCTGGCCGCCGGCACTGTGTGGATACCCACGGACTCCCCGACCAGCCACGCCCGGGTCGACGTCGGCGGCGCGGTCTTTTCGACAGCCGGCCTCGAGAAGGAAAAAGCCCATGAAGATCCGAACCATCATCTCCGCCACCTGCGCCGCGCTCACCTTCCCGATGGCCAGCCCCATGCTCGCCCATGAAAGTGACGCCGAAACCGTCACGAAGAACTTCGGGGCGGCCATTCCCAATATCGCTGGCAAGTCGCTGATCGCCGTGGAAGTCGATTACGCGCCCGGCGCGGCCTCCGTGCCCCACACCCACGCGAAGTCGGCTTTCATCTACGCCTTTGTGATTTCGGGCGCGATCGAGTCGAAGGTGAATGACGGCGAGACGCGCATCTACCGGGCAGGCGAGAGCTGGTCCGAACCGCCGGGCGCTATCCATTCGATCAGCCGCAACGCGAGCAAGACCGAGTCCGCAAAGCTGCTCGCTGTCTTCGTACTCGACACCAATGACGACCCTCTGACCACGCCCATCAAACAATAGACTGTAAGGAACGACTAATCTCTCGGGGCGCAGAAAGTTGGCATCGGTTGTCGCCAGACCCGGCAATGCTCCCTCGCGCGGACTGGCGGTGCCTGGGCGGCCGGCGGCAGCAGCCTTCGGACCAGACCTTCCTAGCGTGGCAACGCAACTGATCAAGCTCTGGCGTTGATGGCGTTCGAGCCGACATAGAACCCCTGCCGATAGCTCGGCCGCGACACGGAATTGTACGCCGGGCGGCAAGTTCGCTTTGGGCGACAAGCGGAATCATGCCCGCAGCAAACCCACCTACTAACCTCATCTGCGCAGGCGGGATAATGCGCCATAAAGGTGGCGCGACCTTCTCATCAGTCGCAAGGCCCTCGTGGGAGGGCCTAAACCTTGGTGTGCTCTTCTCAGCCAACCGTCCGGTGATGATCAACCTCTGTGCAATGGCTTGGCCCATCTCTAGGAGGCTACGCTTGGGCATAACGGCCCGATGTGTTGAGCGGGAAGAGATATAGGAGAGGTTCATATGACAACAATGGGTGCAACCGCATTTTCGGGTTTTGCTCGCAGGACGGCTGAGTTTGCCTCCGACTTCGCCAGTGTCATTCACAACCTGATTATGGACGTGCGCGACAGCTACCGACGCGGGCTGCACTACATGCGTGGCCCCCGCCCGAAATGGCGCGCCAGGCATCAGTGTTGGCTGAGATTCGATTCGGGAGCTGTATCCGGGCAGCGCCAGCTGTCGCCGGTGCATATGCGCGGTCGTAACGCGGCTAACACTACCCGAGGTTAGGGAACCATGCTCGCTCACTGGGCGACCACCCGAGCTTGGATGTTGCTCAGCGCCGCCCGTTGCATGGCATTGCTTGGCCTGGTGGCCATGCTTGGTTGCTCGGCGCATGCTGGCATCGCCCTCGAACAACGCCAATTGCCGATGAAATTCAGCTGGGTCGCTTGCCAGCCGAATTGCCGAGGCTGGATCAGCGCAGTCGGCATTGTCACCGCCGAGACCCCAAACGACTTCGATGCTTTCGCGCGCGATCATCAGCTCAAGGGCGAAACTATCGTGCTGGATTCCAGCGGCGGCTCGGTCAACGACGCGATCGCGCTCGGACGGCGGTTCCGGGCGCTCGAAATGTTCACGACGGTCGGGGTGAGCGTGCTTACCCTCGACTCACGTGACGAGCGCGCCCACGTGTCGCCGGAGGCCTACTGCGAATCAATGTGCGTTTTTCTTCTGCTGTCGGGCAAATCGCGTTACGTGCCTGAACAGGCGCATGTCCGCGTGCATCAGATCTGGATGGGCGACCGCGCTGACAATGCGCGGGCCGCGAGCTACAGCGCATATGATCTCACGACCATTGAGCGCGATATCGGAAGTCTCGCCAAATACACGTTCGACATGGGCGGCGCGGGTGATCTGTTGTCGCTGTCGCTAAACGTTCCGCCTTGGGAAGATTTACATGAACTGTCTCGCGAGGAATTGCGAGTGACTAATCTCATCACTACCGAAAAAATTGCTCAACTGGGCAGCCCCGACGCGGCGGTGCTCGCGCGGACGCCCAAATCGCTACAGGATCTCTTCGTGAGCACTGCGGCGGTAGCCTCCACTGGGGCTGTAACCGAGCGCTAGGGCGGCTTCTTCGTAGGAGTTGTGAACGGCACCTACGCCACATCGGAACGTTTCGACGTGCGACATTCCCATCACTGGGAAGGGCCCGGGTGGTCAATTGTAAACCTAGGTATGGTCGTCTCAGACAAATGCAGTGCACAGGTCGACCTCCGTGCAATGGCCCGGTCCATCTTTCCTGACTACGTTCGGGTAAGGACGAGACAGTCGTCTGGAACCGCCATACGGGAAAGCGCCAAAAAAGCAAGGAACGAGTGATGGACTGGATGTTCGATAACGTCGAACGTTTGATTGCCCGGCTGCAGAAGCCGGCCAATCACTGTGAGCCGCTCATCTCGGATGATGCGGCGAAGGCCTTACGCGACACGCTTCGACCCGGCGACGTCCTGCTAGTCGAAGGCAAAGGTCGTATTTCCGGCGGCATCAAGTATCTCACTCAATCGACCTGGTCGCATTCGGCGCTGTACGTCGGGCCGATAGCGGGCGCCACAAGCGGCGGCGAACCCCACGTCCTGATTGAAGCCAATGTTGACGAAGGTGTCGTGTCGGCGCCTCTGTCGAAGTATTTGCATTGTCAAACCCGCATCTGCCGCCCAGTTGGCCTGAGCGAAGCGGACTGCGAACAGGTCTGTCGCTACGCATTCGAACGCATTGGTCTCGGATACGATTTCAAGAACATCATCGACCTCATGCGCTATCTATTCCCATGTCCGCTGACGCGGCGTTGGCGTCGCCGAACCATCGCGCTCGGCTCCGGCGATGCGAGCCGAATCATCTGTTCGTCGCTCATTGCGCAGGCATTCGAGGCCGTGCGTTACCCGGTCCTGCCCAAGATCACGTACATCGAGAATCAGTCCGCGCGGCGCGAAGTCGCCGCGATCCGTCACTCATCACTCTACGCGCCACGCGACTTCGATGTATCGCCCTACTTCATGGTGGTGAAGCCCACGCTCGCGCGCAGCTTCAACTATAAAGACATGCAGTGGGCCGATCTTCTCCAGGTTCACGCCGAGCAAGCCACACCTGCGCCGGAGAGAGAACGCGCGATCGCGGCAGTGGCATAGTCCGAATTTCCGGTGAAGTGAGGCCAGACTATTAAATGCGAAACCAGTTGTGCTGACGTCCGTTTAGGATTCACATCCCTATGCATTGCGGCACTCGAGCATCGTGCGCGGACTTCGAAAGGGTCTGCCCATTCAACAGGTCGCCAAACTGCACAACACCTCAGTCAAAATGATCGAGCGGCACTACGCGAAGTACATTGCAAGCGCCTTGGAGGACCTCGCGAGGGCGGCAGTCGTGGCCCTCATGCCGCGGAGTGATGGAAACGTGGTGCCGATGGGAAAACGCGCGTAAGGGATCATCCTGCATGATCGAACTCATTCATCTGATGGCGCCGGTACCCCACGCGTTCGATGCGGTTGCTGCCTTCTCGAATACGGCAGTGGCTCGAGCTCTGCGCGCCACGTGTTCTTCAACGCGAAATCCGTCCTCCGACCCTACGCCCGGAAGCTACGGTTTGCGCGGTGACTAGGGGTAACATCGCGGAACTACCCCACATCAGCCTTTGTCGCGCTACTCGCTGTTTTGCTGTCGGTTCGAACCATCGGATACAAAGGAGAACAGTGCAGCGGCGGAGAGAGTGTCAGTCAACCTCCATTGAAACATAAAGCATTTTCGACCTCCCGGGGCCAATATCCACAATTTGAGCTACGGTCAGAAAGTGGGCTCTGTCGCCTACCTAGCAGGGTCGAGTAGAGGCGTCGATCGCTCGACGCCTCCCTCACAGATCCGGACGTGCAGCTTTCCCGCATCCGGCTCCTCGGACGAGTAGCTTGATCAGACCATTTGGTGACGCCAGTCGCGTACATGCCCGATCGGTATCGGGAAGACCTTCAGGATCGCGTTGAACCGCTCCCACGACAGCTTCGGCCGTTGGCTTCGCCGTAGTAGGACCCGCCGCCATGCCTTCATTACCTGAAGACGGAAGCGACCAAGGCAGGTGCTGTTGCCAGGGATGCCGAAGTAGGCGTAGTGCCCGCGCAGCACCGCAGCCAGCCACCTGTGCTGGTCGCGGAGCCGTTGGTGCATCCGTCGCCTCATCTCCTGGCGCAGCTCCTTCAGTTTGCGGATCATCTGCGTGTTTCGGCAATTTCCGGACAGCAATTTCGCTAATTCGCGGACAGCGATTTCAGTAATTCCGGGACAGGGATTCCGCTAAATCGCGGACAGTTGCGGGAGGTTGGTTTTCGGGAGCGCCGTTCAGGCAATGTTCTCTCTCAAGCTGAGTTTGAGAGGGGCAATGCCGAGACGGAAGCAAGCGAAACGAACCACTGTGAAGGACCTACGATCGATCCTGAGGCTGACGTACGAGCAGGACCTGTCGGTTCGGGAGATCTCGGAACGGCTGCAGATCAGCAAGAGTTCGGTTGC